>JBBIQA010000090.1:1732-17045 GCA_037442565.1 Rhodospirillales bacterium | reverse complement strand
AAATCCCGCACCGCCCTGAACGATTACTGGTGGTTCTGCCTGGAGCACGTGCGCGCCTACAATGCCTCCTGGGATTTCTACAAAGGCATGACTCCGGGCCAGATCGAGGCGCAATTGCGCGCCGACACGTCCTGGCAGCGGCCGAGCTGGCCGCTCGGGAGCATCGGCTCCGGCCATGCGTGGGAACAGGACGCGCTGCACGACCCGCTGCGCATCCTTGCCGCCGGCGGGGTCAACCAGGGCCCTTCCCGCCCCCGCGGCGCATCGGAGCAGACACCGACCGAACTGCGCGAGCCGATGGCAACGCTGGGATTGAGCTGGCCGACCACGCTCGAACGGGTCAAAACGCGCTATAAGGAGTTGGCCAAGCGCCACCACCCCGACGCCAATGGCGGCGACAAGGCGGCGGAAGAGCGGCTGAAGACGATCAACCTGGCCTACGCCGCGGTGCGCACCAAACTCGCCGCGGAACCCCGGCTTCAGGCGGCCGGCTAGCACAAGGCCCGGCGCATGAAGCTCGTTCGGATCCAGCCCGTTCGCGTGAAAATTGGGAGACCTTTCGTTCCCGGCGCGGGCGTGGTTAAATTTTTCATCGAACACACAGGACACGCTGGCTTATGAACACCGTCACAGCTATCGCCGAAGCGCGGCCCACCTCCGCGATCAATATCCCCGATACCTCGGTGAAGGTCCGCGAGACCTTCGGCCTCGATGTCGACATGGAGGTACCCGCGTTCTCCATCCGCACGGAGCACGTGCCGGATATCGACACCTCCTACCAGTTCGACCGGGAGACCACGCTCGCGATCCTGGCCGGTTTCGCCCATAACCGCCGGGTGATGATCCAGGGCTATCACGGCACCGGTAAATCGACCCATATCGAGCAGGTGGCCGCGCGCCTGAACTGGCCCTGCATCCGGGTGAACCTGGACAGCCACATCAGCCGCATCGACCTGATCGGCAAGGACGCCATCGTCCTGAAGGACGGCAAGCAGATCACCGAATTCCGTGAGGGCATCCTGCCCTGGGCGCTGCAGCACGCCTGCGCCCTGGTGTTCGACGAATACGACGCCGGCCGCCCGGACGTGATGTTCGTGATCCAGCGCGTTCTGGAAGTGGAGGGCAAGCTGACCCTGCTCGACCAGAACCGCGTCATCCGCCCGCACCCGTCCTTCCGCCTGTTCGCCACCGCCAACACGGTGGGCCTGGGCGACACCACCGGCCTCTATCATGGCACCCAGCAGATCAACCAGGGCCAGATGGACCGCTGGAACATCGTCGCGACGCTGAACTACCTGGAACACGGCGCGGAATCGGCGATCGTCACCGCCAAGCTCGGCCTGGATCCGAAGGATCTGGCGATGAAGAAGCAGGTGGAAAGCATGGTGGCGCTGGCCGACCTGACCCGCGCCGGCTTCATCAACGGCGATATCTCTACCGTCATGTCGCCGCGCACCGTCATCACCTGGGCCGAGAACACGCGCATCTTCGGCAATGTCGGCTTCGCCTTCCGCGTCAGCTTCCTCAACAAATGCGACGAAGCGGAACGCACCACCGTGGCGGAATACTTCCAGCGCTGCTTCAACGAGGACATCCCCACCGGCGCGTTCATGCGCAAGTAGGCTGTCCTGACCAGGGACTTGGATAGGGCTGGAGACGATACGATGAGCGGTTCAGGCAACAAGGAGAGCTCCCGCGCCGAGGAGTTCAAGCGCGCCACGGCTGGCGCGCTGCGCGCCATCGCGGAGGTGGCGGACGTTCAGGTGGCTTTCCAGCCCGGACCGTCGGGCATCGCCGGCAAGCGCGCCCGCCTGCCGCTGCCGACCCGCGCGCTGCCGGCCGCCGAGATGGCCAAGCTGCGCGGCTCGGCGGATGCGCTGGCGCTGCGCCTGCGTCATCACGACGACGCGGTGCACCAGGCCCGGATGCCCGGAAGGCGGGAGGCGAAAGACGCCTATGACGCCATCGAGCAGGCGCGCGTGGAAACCATCGGCGCGCGGCATATGTCCGGCGTGTCGGCCAATCTGCGCGCCAAGCTGACCGAGGAATGCGAGGCCGAGGGCTACGACCGCATGACGCGCAAGGAGCAGCTGCCGGTGGCCGCCGCGCTGGCGCTGCTGGCGCGCGAGCGTATGTCCGGCGAGCCGCCGCCGGCGCCGGCGCAACGCATCCTGGATCTGTGGCGCGACGGCCTGACCGATGACGCCAAGGCCGCGCTGACCGAAATGAGCAGCACACAGGACGACCAGCGCGCCTTCACCCGCGCCGCCCGCAAGCTGCTCGCGGCACTGGACCTGGCCGAGGCGGAGTCCGAGGCCGAGCCCGACGACAACAACGAGGAAGGCGAGGACGGCGCCGAACAGTCCGGCCAGCAGGACAATTCGCAGGACGGCGAAGGCCAGTCGGAGTCCGACGCGGAATCCATGCTCGGCGCCCAGCCGGACGAAATGGAAGGCGAGGCCGCCGATGATGACGGGGCGGAAGACGCCGAGGAAGACGCCGCCGCCGCAGAGGGCGACGACCGTCCCGGCGGCCCGCAGCAGCGCCGCGACCGCAACCCCGCCGACAGCGAGGCCGGCTATCGCGCCTACACCCGCCAGTACGACGAGGAAGTGGACGCCGAGGACCTCTGCGACGCCGAGGAGCTTGCCCGGCTGCGCCAGCAACTGGACCAGCAGTTGCAGCATCTGCAGGGCGTGATCTCCAAGCTCGCCAACCGCCTGCAGCGCAAGCTGATGGCGCAGCAGACCCGCGCCTGGGAGTTCGACCTGGAAGAAGGGATGCTCGACGCCGGCCGGCTGTCGCGCATCGTCATCAACCCGATGCTGGCTTTGTCCTACAAGCGCGAGCTGGACACCGATTTCCGCGACACCGTGGTTACGCTGCTGATCGACAATTCCGGCTCCATGCGCGGCCGGCCGATCACCGTGGCCGCCATGTGCGGCGACATCCTGGCCCGCACGCTGGAACGCTGCGCGGTGAAGGTGGAAGTGCTCGGCTTCACCACCCGCGCCTGGAAGGGCGGCCAGTCGCGCGAGAAATGGGTGCAGGAAGGCAAGGCCCGCAATCCCGGCCGGCTCAACGATCTGCGCCACATCGTCTACAAATCCGCCGACGCCCCCTGGCGCCGCGCGCGCAAGAATCTCGGCCTGATGCTGCGAGAGGGCCTGCTGAAGGAAAACATCGACGGCGAGGCGCTGCTCTGGGCCTATCGCCGCCTGCTCAGCCGGTCCGAGCACCGCCGCATCCTGATGGTCATCAGCGACGGCGCGCCGGTGGATGACAGCACGCTGTCGGTCAATCCGGGCAATTACCTGGAGAAGCACCTGCGCGAGGTTATCCGCGACATCGAGAACCGCGACATCGTCGAACTGATCGCCATCGGCATCGGCCATGACGTGACACGTTACTATCGCCGCGCCGTGACGATCGTGGACGCCGAGGAACTCGGCGGCACGATGATGAAGAAGCTGACCGAACTGTTCGACGAAGACGCCATGGCCGCCTGGGGCCGCGAGGCGGCGGAGCGGTCGGCGCTGGTCATGTGAAGGGAGCGAGGCCGGCTCGCGGAACCGGCCGGCCTTGCGCATCGCCCTGATCACCCGGAAACGACGAGCCGCTCCGGTTCAAGAAGCCTGAGCCGCCGGTCCTGGCCGATCGCCAGCGTGTGAATGTAGAAATACGTCTCCAGCCCATTCGTCCCGCCCATCACCGGAGAGGGTGCGGAGACGATCCGCAGGCCGATGCAGGAGCCGATCCAGTCCACGTGCCGATGGCCGTGCAGGATCACCGCACGGCCCGCCAGGCCCCGCAACCGGCGGATGAACCAGCTGCCATTGACCAGCGCCGTGCCGATCCGTTCGGACAGCGCCTTGGCGGGCTGGGGATATTCGATGACGTGATGGTGCAGGGCCAGGATCCAGCAGGCGTCGGGATATTGCCGCGTGGCGATGTCCAGCGCGCGGGCCTGCTCCGCCGACACCAGTCCGAGCGCGTTGGTGAACGAGAAATGCGTCTCGGCATTGGAGTTCAGCACCAGGATGCCGAGCCCGTCCTCGGCGTCCGGCGGCAACACCATGGGGAACACCGCCGGCCACACCCCGGACAGCGATCGCGCCAGCCGCGCCGATCCGGTATCGGCGAAGGCGGCCATGTCGGCTTCATGCGGTTGCAGCGCCGCGGCCAGGGTGGCGCCGATCCGGCCGGCCCGGCTGTCCACCACCCGCAGCCGCGTGCCCTGCAGCGCGCCGAGGGCGGAGATCGTGCGCAGCTGCCGCATCCGCTTCATCGGGCTGCCCGGCAATTCCAGCCGTGCCGGGCTCGCCCGGTCCACCACGTTCACGTCGTGATTGCCGGGCGCGGCCACCACCAGAGCGGCGAGCGCGGGATGGTCGCCCAGGGCGGCAAAGAACTCGGCCCATTCGGCGGACCGCCCGGCATCGGTCAGATCGCCGGTGATCAGGATCGCGTCCAGCGGAATGGCGGCGTGCGCCCGCTCCAGCGCCGCCAGCGCCTGGCGGAACCGGCCGTTGCCGCGCGCGCCGGCGCGGCCGCTTTCGACGCGAAACCCGTAGCGCTCGCCCACCACATGGATGTCCGACAGATGCGCGACGCGCCAGCTTCGCCCGCCTTCCGGGCGAAGGTCGAAGGCTTTCAGGTCGCGCGGCTGCGCCATCGCCGTGTCGGCGATCCCCCAGACCAGGGCGAAGGCGGCGAAATAGCCGCAGATCAGCACGATGCTGTTGGCCAGCACGAATGGCAGCAGAAGCAGCGGGGCGGCGAGTTCCGCCAGGCTGGCGGTCCAGCGGGTTGCCGGCCAGACCAGCGCGATCAGCCCGAGCCCCACGGCGAAGACGGCCAGCCCGGACGCGGCGGCGGTTCCGGCGCGCAGGCGCGCCAGGCCCGCCTCGCTCAGGCGCGCCGACAGCAGCCGGTCGGCCAGATGACGCAGGCCCTCGCGGATCATGCTGTAGGCGGGCTGCACGGCGAGCGCGTTCAGTGACCAGAAGCTGCTCTCGGCCAGGCGCAGCAGCCGCCGTCCGCCCAGCCAGCCCAGCGCCGCCAGCGGCCCCAGCAGCAGGGCAGGCCAGAATTCCGTAAAGACCGACGCCGCCTTGGACGACACCGCGGCGATCCACATGGAAACCAGCAGCGGCGCGGCGCCCAGCAGCAGTCCCGGAAAGCCGATCAGCAGCATCCAGGTCAAGGCCAGTTTCGGCAGGCTGATCTCGGCCAGCAGGGTGCCGGCCAGGGACAGCATCGACCGGCGCTTGGTGCTGGAGGCATCGTCCTCGATGTCGCCATTGCGCGGGTCGATGATCGGCGGCGTCATGCGCCGCCCTTGGGCGCGCCCAGCAGTTCCGCCACCCAATTGCTGGACGGGTGCTGCTCGCACAGGGTCAGGATGGCGATGACGATCGGCACGCCGATGAACGCGCCGGCGATGCCCCACAGGAAGGTCCAGAAGAACACCGCGAACAGCACCAGGAACGGCGACATGGACAGCACGCTGCCGGCGATCCGCGGCTCCAGGTAGCTGCCGATCAGGAACTGGATGACGTTGAGACTGGCGAAGACCAGCAACGCCATTTGCCAGGTGCCGAACTGCACGGCGGCGAAGACGGTCGGCAGCACCGTGGCGACCAGCGGGCCGATGAACGGGATGTAGTTCAGCGCGAACGCGAGCACGCCCCATTCCTGTGCCAGCGGCAGGCCCAGCAGCGAAATGAAGCCCCAGACCAGCAGCCCGGTCATCACGCTCATCAGGCTGCGCACCAGGATGTAGCGGCGGAACTTGGCCGCGGTCCGCGCGCTGCCGGCCAGCAGCACGCGCCCGCCCTCGCCGCGCATCGTGCGCAGCTTGACCGCGACCACATCCACTTCCAGCAGCCCGAGGATGACGTAGATCAACACGACGACGGTAAAGCTCAGCGTGCCATTGATCCGGCTGGTGATCCCCTGGAAGCCGCGCAGCAGCCAGCCGACGTTGAAGTGTTCCGCCCAAAGGCCGGCGAGTTCGATCCCGTGCCCGTCAAGCCAGTCCGTTATGTCGTTGTACAGCAGCTGAAACCGGGCGGCATCGGCGATCACATAGCGGCCCACATGGCTGAACGCCCAGGAGACCGTCCACAGGAAGGCGGCCAGCACCACGATGGTCGCCAGCATGCTCGCCGCCAGCGCCAGCAGCTTCGGCAGCCGCGCCTGCAACGCCGCCTGCAGCGGCCAGACGATGGCGATGATGAACAGCGCGAAGGCCAGCGGCGCGAACACCTTGCCGGCGAAATAGAGCGCGGTGACCACCAGGATGGCGGTGCAGATGCCGAGCGGCACGCCCAGCAGCATACCCAGTGCGCGATCGCCGGTTTTACCGGTTCCGGTCGCCTCGATACCGTTGTTCATTGCATGGATGCCTTCGCCGCGTGCGCAAACCCGTCCGCCCAATCTGTCACGTCGCCCGGGCCGCGGCTACGCGTGCATCAGAACGAGCCGACCAGCCCGCCGATGGCGATCACGGCGACCAGAGCCAGGATCGGGCCAACGATCCCCGCCATCACCATGTCGAAATAGCTTTCCCGGTGGGTGCAGCCGCATACCGCCAGCAGCGTCACCACCGCGCCGTTGTGCGGCAGGCTGTCGAGCGTGCCCGAGCCGATGACGGCGACGCGGTGCATCAGCGCCGGATCGATCCCCGCCTCGCCGGCCAGGCGCATATAGGTGGTGCCCAGCGCGTCCAGCGCGATGGTCAGGCCGCCGGATGCCGAGCCGGTCAGCGCCGCCAGCACGTTGGTGGCGAAGGCCAGGGACACCAGCGGCCCGCCCTCGACCGACAGGACCCATTCGCGCACCATGGCGAATGCCGGCAAGGCCGCGACGACGCTGCCGAAACCGACCAGGCAGGCGACGCTGACGATCGGCAGCACGGAGGCGTTGGCCCCGGCATCCATGGTTTGGCGCAAACTTGCCAGGCGGCCCCGGTTGATGACGATGGTGACGATCGTCGCGGCCGCCAGGGCGAGCACCACGGCCCACACGCCGGCAACCGCGGAAAGCGAGGTCCCGCCCCAGCGTTCTTCCGCGAGGAAGGAAAAATCGAGCCGCGGCAGCACCAGCAGCGACATCGACAGATTGACGCCCACCACCACGAGCAGCGGCAGCGCGGCGAGCAGGATCGGCGGCGGCGCGACAGGCCGGCTGGCGTGGTGCACCTCGGCCGGATCGAAGGACGTGGCGGTGCTGGCGCGCTCGCGCAGGAATTCGTCGTCGATCGGGGCGGCCACGGCGACGCTGTAGCCCTCGCCTTTGGCGCGGGCGCGAGCCGCGGCTCGCGTCAGCCACCACAGGCCGAAGCCGAGCATGATCGCGGAGGCGAGGATGCCGAGCCCGGGGGCCGCGAACGGCGTGGTGCCGAAGAACGGCATCGGGATGGTGTTCTGCACGGCCGGGGTGCCGGGCAGCGCGGTCATGGTGAAGGTGGAGGTTCCGAGCGCGATCGTCGCCGGCATCAGCCGCAGCGGGATGGAAGCGGCGCGGAACAGCGCCTGCGCCATCGGCACGATGACGAAGAACGCGACCATCAGGCTGACGCCGCCATAGGTCACGAACGCGCCGGCCAGCACGATGGCCAGGATGGCGCGCTCCTCCCCCAGTTTCCGGGTCATGAAATCGGCGATGGCACTTACCGAGCCGCTGTCCTCCATCAGTTTCCCGAACACCGCGCCGAGCAGGAAGATCGGGAAGAACTGGGCGATGAAGCGCGCCGCCCCATCCATGAAGGTCTGCGTCAGATGCGCGAGCAACGGCTCGCCGGAGAAGGCCGCGCCGATCAGCGCCGCGGCCGGGGCGAGCAGCAGCACGCTCCATCCCCGGAACGACATGCCGAGCAGCAGCGCCAGTCCGAGAAAGATGCCGAGCAGCCCCATCGGGTCACACGCCCTTCAGCAGAGGTTCAAGATCGAAACTCGAACGCACGCCGAGGTCGGCGCCGTGCGCGGCCAGGAAGGCATCGGCGGCGCGGCGGCCCTCGTCGCGCAGCAGGGTGAGGAAGTCCCATTCGGCATTGAGCTTGGACGATGAGCCGAGATCGGTCATCATCTCGCTGGCGATCCGGTGCATGCGCATCTTGGCCAGCATCTGGATTTCCGGCGAGCTGGGGTTGGAAACCTGCCGCAGCAGGGCCATCATGCGCAGCTCCTTCAGCAATACTGCATTGAAGGCCACTTCGTTCAGCCGGTTGAGGATATCGCGCGCGCTGCGCGGCGTCTCGGGACGCTCGATCGGGTTGATCTGCACCAGGATGGTGTCCTGCGAGACGCATTCGCGCACCAGCGGGGCCATCGAGGGATTGCCGGAATAGCCGCCGTCCCAATAGCTTTCGCCGTCGATCTCGACCGCCTGGAACATGGTCGGCAGGCAGGCGGAGGCCAGCAGCACGTCCGGCGTGATCTCGGCATTGCGGAATACCCGCCCCTTGCCCGTGTGCACGTTGGTCGCGGTGATGAACAGCTTGATCGGCGCCTGCGTCAGGCGCTGGAAATCGATGCATTCCGCCAGGATGGGGGTGAGCGGATTGCCGCCGCCCGGGTTCAGGTCGTAGGGCGAGAACACCCGCGTCAGCATATCCACGCCGACATAGACCGGCGAATGATCGAGCGACCAGCGGCCCAGCAGCACATCCAGCGGGCCACGCTTGAACGGGCTGCCCACCGCCGCGAGGGAGACCTTGCGCCAGAAGCGCTCCAGCGCGGCACGCGCGCCTTCGGCGCCGCCGGCGGCATAGCCGTCCACCAGCACGGCGGCGTTCATCGCCCCGGCGGAGGTCCCGGAAATGCCATCGATCTGTAGCCAGGGCTCCTGCAGCAGCCGGTCCATCACCCCCCAGGTGAATGCCCCGTGCGAACCGCCGCCTTGCAGCGCAAGATCGATCAGAACGGTCTCGCGCCGGTCACCTGGCGGGTTCTTGCGCGCTGCCTTGGAAGACGACATCCTGGCTCCTGAAATCCGTCGTGATCCGCGATCCATCGTAGCCGGAAAATCGTCACGGAACGACGTCTTGATCGCGGCGATATTGCAGTGCAGCATATCATCGCGCTTTGCAAGCGCCATCCGTGATTGCCTGGGAGACCGAGCGTGACGTTTCTGCGAGCCGCCCTGGCCCTCGTCCTGCTGGGCCTGGCCGCCTGCCAAACGTCGCAGGTCGTCATGAACCAGCCATTGCCGAAGGACGGCTCGGGTGCGCCGGTCTACGCGCCCGGCTATTCGTTGATGGACATGCTGAAAGCGCCCCGCGGCGAGATCCTGCTGGCGCTGGCCTTCTCCGGCGGCGGCAAGCGGTCCGCCGCCTTCGCCTTTGGCGCGCTGCGCGGGCTGCGGTCGATGAGCGTGACGGAAAACGGCCGGCCCCGCGCGCTGCTCGACGACGTGGACTACATCGCCGCGGTATCCGGCGGCAGCTTTCCGGCGATGCATTATGGTCTCTACCGGGATGAGAGCTTCAAGACCTTCGATGCCGATTTCCTCAAGCGCGACGTCAACGCCCATGTCTATGGCATCTATCTGCTGCCCTGGAACTGGGAATGGCTGATCAACCCGCTGTTCGGCACCAACGATGCGATGGCGGCGGTTTATGATCGTTTGATGTTCCACGGCGCCACCTATGCCGATCTGGCGAAGCAGGGTCTGCCGATGATCTCGGTCAACGCCACCGACCTCGCCGGCGGCACCGCGTTCGCCTTCAATCAGACCAATTTCGATCTGCTGTGCTCGGACCTGTCGAGCTTCCCGGTCTCGCGCGCGGTTGCCGCGTCCGCCGCCTTTCCGGTGCTGTTCACGCCGATCACGCTGACCAGCCGCCGGACAGGCTGCCTGCCCTCCCGCCCGCCCGGCGCGCCGCCGCCCGACTGGCGCGACAACGCGGGCGAATTGTCGCGCGCCACGGCGCTGGCGGCCAACACCGAGCGGCTGATGGACCCGGAACGCACCCGATACGTGCACCTGATGGACGGCGGGATCGCCGATAACCTGGCGTTGCGCTCGCTGTCGAATGCGCTGGTGCTGCTCGACAAGGACGACACCGAGCTCCGCCGCCTGGCGCCGGTGACGCGCCGGGTGATCGTGATCAGCGTCGACGGCCAGGCGGCCCGCGACCCCACGCTGGGCCAGCGGCGGATCGTCTCCGGCCTTGGGCAGATAGTCTCGGCGGTTTCCGGCACCCAGATCGAAGCCTACAGCTTCGAGACCCTGCTGCTGGCCGATCAGCAGGTGAAGTCGCTGGCCGACAAGATCCGCACCATCCGTTGCGAACAGGGCCGTTTTCTGGACGGTCATGATTGTCAGGACGTGCAGGGCGAGCTGATCCAGATCTCGCTTGCCGGCATCCCCGATGAAGCCCAGCGCCAGCGGTTGCAGGCGCTGCCCACCAGCCTGACCCTTGCCGACGCGGACGTGGACGCGCTGGTCGCCGCCGGCGAGACAATGGTACGGACCAATCCGACGCTGCTGCGGATGATCGCCGATTTCAAAGCCAGGCCCGCAACCATGGCGGAAAACAACCCGAAGTGACTTGCAGGAGGCACGATACGATCTGGCGCCAGGTGGTGCGCCTGAGTAGCCCGGCACGCTGAGCAAACAGCCCACGCTTGAACGAAACTACCGCGATCCGTAGGTTGATAACGGTCTAGGACGGGCACTGATCATGGCAAATCTGGAAATACGCAACGCCGGCGACCTGCTGAAGGCGAAATGGGCCTGGTTCCTGGTGGTCGGGATCGTCCTGATCCTGTGCGGCGCCGCCGCGGTGGCACTGCCCACCCTGTCCACCATCGCCGCCAGCACGGTGCTTGGCGTGGCGCTGGCAATCTGCGGCGTGGTGAAGATCATCGAGGCGCTGCAGGTCAAGGAATGGGGCGGCTGCGTCTGGCAGTTGCTGGTCGGCGCGGTGGAGGTCGTCGGCGGCATCCTGATCTATCTGAACCCGCTGAAGGGAGCGCTGGCGATCAGCCTGCTGATCGCCATCGTGTTTCTGATCCAGGGCGCCATACAGATCGCCCTGGCCTACAAGGTTCGGCCGCAGGCAGGTTGGGGCTGGCTGTTCGCCTCCGGGCTGATCGCCTTCTGCGTTACCGCGGCCATGGTCCTGAAGGTCCGCTACACCAGCATCTACACCCCCGGCACCCTGGCCGGGATCGCCCTGCTGGTCGCCGGCGTCGCCTATGTCGCGATCGCGTTCTCCAACCGCCGGGCCGGCACGGCGGCAAGGTCTGTTCCATGAAGCGATACCAACCCGCGCGAAAGCTCCTCGGCCTCGCCGCTATCGCGCTCTCCCTGGCCGCCTGCAAGCCGCAACCCAAGGCGGAGGCACCCGAAATCCGCCCGGTCCGCACCATCACCGTGGCGCGGACCAATGATGGCGAAACCGTGCTGCTGACCGGCCATGTGCAGGCGGAGGACGAGACGTCCTTCGCCTTCCGCATCGGCGGGCGGATGACCGACCGGCCGGTCAATGTCGGCGACCACGTCGAGCCGGGACAAATTCTGGCGAAGATCGATCCGCTGAACGAGGTCAACGCGCTGCGCTCGGCGCAGGCCAACCTGGCCGCCGCGCGCGCGCAGGTGGTGCAGACCCGGGCGGCCTTCGAACGCCAGCGTATCCTGCTGGGGCAAGGCCACACGCCGCGCGCGCAATTCGACATCGCCGAGAAGGCCCTGCGCACCGCGGCGGCCCAGGTCGACAGTGCCGAAGCCCAGGTGGAGGTGGCGAACGACCGCGTCGGCTTCACGACGCTGACCGCCGACGCCGCCGGAACCGTTACCGCCAGGGGAGCGGCGCCGGGCGAGGTGGTGCAGGCGGGACAGATGATCGTGCAGATCGCCCACAAGGGCGGCCGGGACGCGGTATTCGACGTGCCGGCCGAGTTGCTGCGCTCCGTGCCGAGCAATCCCATCGTGCAGGTCAGCCTGGCCGCCGATCCGTCGGTGCGGGCGGTCGGGCGCGTGCGGGAAGTCGCGCCGCAGGCCGACCCGGTGACGCGGACCTTCCTGGTGCGTGTCGGCCTCACGGACCCGCCACCGGCGATGCTGCTGGGCTCGACGGTCAATGGCCGGGTGCAGCTTGAAGCCGATTCGGTCATCTCGATTCCCGCATCGGCGCTGACCGAGACGAACCGCCTGCCGGCGGTCTGGGTGGTCGACCCGAAAAACCTGACGGTATCGATGCGCAACGTCGAATTGCTGCGCCACGACCCGGGCACGGCGATCATCGCGCACGGGCTCGACACCGGCGATATCGTGGTGACGGCCGGCGTGCATGCGCTGCATCCGGGACAGAAGGTCCGGCTGCTCGGACCGGCGGGCTAGCGGGGATGAACCTCTCGGAATGGGCGCTGCGGCACCGTTCGTTCGTCGTCTACCTGATGATCGCATCGGTGATCGCCGGCCTGACATCGTTCCTGAGCCTGGGACGCAACGAGGATCCCTCCTTCGTCATCAAGACGATGGTGGTGCAGGCCGCCTGGCCCGGCGCCACGCTGAACGACACCCTGCTGCAGGTGACCGACCGGCTGGAGCGCAAGCTGGAGGAAACACCGCACCTGGATAATTTGCGCAGCTTCACGCGGCCGGGACTGTCGACGATCTTCGTCGACCTGAAAGGCAACACACCGGCGGCGGACGTACCGGATGTCTGGTACCATGTGCGCAAATCCATCGGCGACATCCGCGCCACGCTGCCGGCCGGGGTGGTCGGTCCCGGCTTCAACGACGAATTCGGCGATACCTTCGGCATCATCTACGGTTTCACCGCCGACGGCTTCACCCAGCGCGAGCTGCGCGACCACGTGGAGGACATCCGCGCGCAGCTGCTGAACGTGCCCGATGTTTCCAAGGTGGAGATGCTGGGCGCGCAGGACGAGCGCATCTACGTCGAATTCTCCATGCAGGAGCTCGCCACGCTCGGGATCGACCGGACGGCGCTGCTGACCGCATTGCAGGCGCAGAACATCGTCAGCCCCGCCGGCGTGCTGCAGACCGGCGACGAGAAGCTGTCGTTGCGCGTGTCCGGCGCGTTCCGTTCCGAGCAGGACATATTGGCGGTCAATTTCGTCGCCAACGGCCGCATGATCCGCCTGCGCGACATCGCCCAGGTGCACCGGGGCTACGCCGACCCGCCGCAGCCGATGTTCCGGGTCAACGGCCAGCCGGCGATCGGCCTGGCCATCGCCATGCGCGAGGGCGGCGACATCCTCGCACTCGGGCGCAATGTGGCGGCGAAAATCCACGAGGTCACCGCCGATCTGCCGGTCGGCATCGAACCGATCCTGGTGGCCGACCAGCCGCAGGTGGTGCACGAGGCGATCGGCGATTTCACGGAATCGCTCTGGCAGGCGATCGTCATCATCATGGCGGTGAGCTTCGTCAGCCTCGGCGTGCGCGCCGGCATGGTGGTGGCGCTGTCGATCCCGCTGACGCTCGCCATCGTGTTTCCGATCATGCAGGCCTTCGGCATCGATTTGCAGCGGATTTCGCTCGGCGCGCTGATCATCGCCCTGACCCTGCTGGTGGACGACGCGATGTCCACGATCGACGCCATGACGACGCGGCTGTCGCTCGGCGACACCAAGGAGGCGGCGGCCACCTTCGCCTACAAGACCCTGGCCTTCCCGATGCTGACCGGTTCGTTCGTCACCGCCGCCGGGTTCGTGCCGATCGGCTTCGCGAGGAGCTCCGCCGGCGAGTACACCTTCTCCATTTTCGCGGTCAACGCCATCGCGCTGATCCTGTCCTGGATCGTGGCGGTGCTGTTCGCGCCGCTGCTCGGCGTGGTGCTGTTGAAGGCCAAGCCGGCCGGCAAGCCGGGGCGGCTGATGAACGGCTTTCGCGCCTTCCTGCTGGGTGCGATGCGGATGAAGTGGATCACCATCGGCGTTACCCTGGCCTGCTTCGCCGCCGCTTCCCTGGCCTTGCCGCTGGTGCCGCGCCAGTTCTTCCCGCCGTCGGACCGGCCGGACCTGCTGGTCGATCTGCGCCTGCCGCAGAACGCCTCGATCTACGCGACGGAGACGGCGGCCCAGAGGCTCGACAAGCTGCTGGCGAAGGATCCCGACGTCGCACGCTGGAGCACCTATGTCGGACGCGGGGCGATCCGCTTCTATCTGCCCCTGCCCGTGGAGCTGGCGAACGATTTCTTCACCCAGACGGTGCTGATCGCCAAGGATGTCGCGGCCCGCCAGCGGCTGGAGGTGAAGCTTGAGAAGCTGCTGGCCGAGCAGTTTCCGGGCGCGGTGTCGCGGGTCTCGCCGCTCGGGCTGGGGCCGCCGGTGGGCTGGCCGGTGCAGTACCGGGTCAGCGGCCCCGACACCAACGAGGTGCGCGACATCGCCATGCAGCTCGCCGGCGTCGTCGCCAGCGAGCCGGAGGCGAGGCGGGTGAATTTCGACTGGATGGAGCCGGCGCGGATGGTGCGGGTCCGCATCGACCAGGACCAGGCGCGGCTGCTGGGCGTCAGTTCCGCGGCGCTGGCCTCCGTGTTGAACACCGTGGTCACCGGCAGCCCGGTGACCCAGGTGCGCGACGGGATCTATTCCATCGACGTGGTGGCGCGCGCGACGGACGAGCAGCGGCTGTCGCTGGCCACCTTGCGCACCTTGCAGATCCCGCTGCCGAACGGGCGCACCGTGCCGCTCAGCCAGATCGCCAGCTTCGATTTCGATCAGGAGTTCCCGCTGATCTGGCGGCGTAACCGCGTGCCGACGCTGACCGTGCAGGCCGACGTGGCGCGCGGCGCGCTGCCCGAGGCGGTGGTGGCCCGGCTGGCCGGCCAGGTGAGCGACCTGAGGGCGAAACTGCCGACCGGCTACCGTATCGAGGTCGGCGGCACGGTGGAGGAGAGCCAGAACTCGCAGGCCTCGGTGGTCGCGGTCGTGCCGGCGATGCTGTTCCTGATGCTGACGTTCCTGATGATCCAGCTGCAGAGCTTCAACCGGCTGTTCCTGGTGCTGAGCGTGGTGCCGATGGGGCTGATCGGCGTGGTGGGCGCGCTGCTGCTGTTCCGCCAGTCGCTCGGGTTCGTGGCGATCCTCGGGATCCTGGCGTTGATCGGCATGATCGCGCGCAACGCGGTGATCCTGATCGACCAGGTGGAAACCGAGCGCCGCCAGGGCATGCCGCCCTGGGACGCGGTGATCGAGGCGGCGGTGTCGCGCTTCCGCCCGATCATGCTGACCGCGGTATCCACCGTGCTCGGCATGATCCCGATCGCCGTGACCATCTTCTGGGGGCCGATGGCCTACGCCATCATGGGCGGCCTGATGGTCGCCACGGT
>JBBIQA010000090.1:0-1632 GCA_037442565.1 Rhodospirillales bacterium | reverse complement strand
TCTTCTGGGGGCCGATGGCCTACGCCATCATGGGCGGCCTGATGGTCGCCACGGTGCTGACGCTGATCTTCCTGCCGGCGCTGTATGTCGCCTGGTTCCGCATCCGCGAACCCGACGCCTCGGGGCCAGGCCGAGTGAAACCGGGGCCCGCCTGACTCACTGCCGGCGGATGCCTTCCTCGATCCGCCCGATCATGTAGGGGTAGAACGGGTTCCAGGAGATCCGCGCCAGCGAGTCCAGGCTGATCACCAGCACGCCCACCTCGCCGCGCGCCGCCAGCGAGCCGAAATTGACGCCGAAATCCTCCGCCGGATCCGGCTGCGAGCCATACAGCGCATCGCTCGGGGGAAACGGCAGCGCCACGTGTGACAGCGAATAGACATCGCTCGGATAGGCGATGCCGAGTCCCCTCACCCGTTCCACCGTCTCCCCCGCCGGCGTCGTCCGTTCCTGCACCTCGGCGTCGTCCGTGGTATTGGCGATCACCGTCAGCCGCCAGTTGCGCGGCGCGTCGGGGACCATCCGCTCGGCCGCGCCGGCGAACACGCCGCGCAGCAGCGGCCCGAACTTGGTGTTGCGGTTCAGGTCGAACAGCACCAGTTCGCTGCCGTTGGCCGGCAGATACGCATACAGCCCGCTGACCACCGCGCGGCTGCTGACGGTGAAATCCATCGCCGACTGGAACGTCAGCACCGGGGCCAGATCCGTCAGCCGGCCCGCCCTGGCAAGGCGCTGCATCTGTTCCTGCAACGCCATGGTCAGCAGGTGCGCCTGGCGCGCCGCATTCACCGGAAACGAGTTGTATTTGAACGGATTGAACTCCGGCACGACGCCCAGCCACGCCGCCTTGGCGAAGGCGGGCAACAATGCCGGCAATGCCGCCAGCCCGGCGAAGCGGGCGAAGGCGTTGATGCCGATCATCGGCGAGATCAGCACCAGCCGGTCCGGCCGCGTCAGGCGCGGATCCTCGATCGCGTCCAGCGCGTATTTCAGCGCGAAGGCGCCGCCGGCGGAAAATCCGACCAGATGCAGCGGCGCGTTCGGCCCGACCCGGCGGCGCGCCTCGCGGATCGCCAGCCGCGTCGCCGCCATCCAATCCTCCCACGCCGTGTCGGTCAGCGCCCCTGGCACCGTGCCATGCGCTGGCGTGCGCAGGCCGATCGCCACCCACCCCAGGTCGCGGTAGCGCCGAGCCACATGGCGCAGGCTGTAGGGCGAATCGGTCAGGCCGTGCAGCAGCACCACCGCGCCGACGGGCCGCCCCGCGGGCTCCAGCACGTAGGACCGGTTCCAGTCCTGCGTGAACCGGCCCGGATAGACCGGACTGCCCTGGAAATAGCGGTCGTCGGGACGGCGGTCCTTTTCCTCCAGCCGGTCCGTGACCTCGGATCGCACGGACGCGAACACCCGCGCCTCGGCCGCGAGATAGCCGTTCCAGTCGAGCCGGTCGATTTCGTCCGCGTGCAGGTCCGGCGGAATGAATACATGCCAGGGTTCCAGCGCCGGCCCGCGCTGGCTCTGCACCGCGCGCCCGACCAGCAGCGTGGCGGCGACAACCACCAGCGGCAGCCCCAGCCGCCGCGTCCATCGCCATGCCATCCGGCGCATCCGATCCATCCTCCGTCAAAGCCC
>JBBIQA010000089.1:0-17445 GCA_037442565.1 Rhodospirillales bacterium | reverse complement strand
GCCGGCGGATCGCCGTCGACCGAGCCGAAATTGCCCTGCCCGTCGATCAGCGGCAGCCGCAAGGAGAAATCCTGCGCCATCCGCACCAGCGCGTCGTAGATCGAGGCGTCGCCATGCGGGTGGTATTTACCCATGACCTCGCCGACAACGCGAGCGGATTTGCGATAGGCCTTGTCCGGCGTGTAGCCGGCTTCCTGCATCGCATACATGATGCGGCGATGAACCGGCTTCAGCCCGTCGCGCGCATCCGGCAAAGCCCGGGCAACGATGACCGACATGGCATAGTCGAGGTAGGAGCGGCGCATCTCCTCCTCAAGCATCACCGGATGCAGGTCTTCCGGCGGCCCACCCTCGGGAGGTGTGGGGGGTGGGGCTTCAGGCGTGTCGCTCAAGTTGTGCTCGGTTCAGTTCAACTGGGATGGTGATATCGCGCGATTGCCTGGTCCGGGAGCCGGCCACAGGAGTCGGGCGCACAAGGAAGACTTCCCTTCTACCACAGGGGGGCGGCAGGCTCAAACCGGCCATTCGGCAAGCAATTGCGGGGGGCTTGCACGGCGGGGCGGGTGCGGTTCAGGCTTCGCCGCAACGGCTGCATATACGGGGAGACGATCATGGACGGCTTTGCCTACGCCAATCTCTACACCAAGGACCTGCCGCCCCCCACCCCGCGCTGGGGCGGCTTTCCGCCCTACTATTTCATCGGCGGCAACAACGACCCGACGCTGATCCCCTGCGAGCAGCTGGCCGAGGCCGCCGCGTCCGTGCTGCGGCGGGAGGGTGCGAGCCTGGCGATCTATAATCTCGGACTTGGGCCGCAGGGCTATCCGCCGCTGCGCGACTTCGTGGCCAGCAAGCTCGCGGCCCGGCGCGCCGTATCCTGCACCCGCGATGACGTGGCGATCACCTCCGGCTCCGGCCAGGGCATCGACATGGTATGCAAGCTGCTGACCGAGCGCGGCGACACCGTCATCGTCGAGGGCTATTCCTACGGCGGCGCGATCACCAAGTTCCGCAAGATGGGGCTGGAGATCGTCGGCGCGCCGCTGGACGACGATGGCATCCGAATGGACGCGCTGGAGACGATCCTGGCCGGGCTGAAGGCAAGCGGGGTCACGCCGAAATTCATCTATACCATCCCGACCATCCAGAACCCCACCGGCAGCATCCTGCCGCTGGACCGGCGGCGGGAATTGCTGCGGCTGGCGAAAGCCTATGGGGTGCCGATCTTCGAGGACGAATGCTACGCCGACCTGATCTGGACCTGGGACGCGCCGCCGGCGCTGTATGCGATGGACCCGACGCAGGTGATCCATATCGGCTCGTTCTCCAAATCCCTGGCCCCTGCCCTGCGGGTCGGCTACGTGGTGGCCGAGTGGTCGGTGCTGTCACAGCTGATCGCGCTGAAGGGCGACAGCGGCACCGGCGCGGTCGATCAGATGGTGGTGGCGGAGTATTTCTCCCGCTTCTACGACGACCACATCAAACGGCTCAGCACCGCGCTCGAGGGCAAGCTGGACGTGATGGAGGAAGCGCTGAAGCGCGAGTTCGGCGTGTCGGTGGAAACCTTCCGCCCGAAGGGCGGGATCTTTCTGTGGCTGAAGCTGCCGGACGAGGTGGACGTCCGCAAGCTGATCGCGCCCGCGGCCAAGGCCGGGCTGGTGTTCAACGCCGGGCCGGAATGGGCCTGTGACGCCGATGCGGCGAAGTCCTATATGCGGCTGTGCTTCGCCATGCCGTCCGCGCAGGTGATCGAGGATGGGGTGCGGACGCTGGCGCGGGTGTGCTTCGAGGAAACCGGCATCCCGGTGCGCAGCGCCAACATGGAGAACGCGGGGCGGTAGCGGCCAGCCGTCACGCCGGAGGGGCCGGGCGCCACATGCGCGCCAGCGTCGGCCGGCCCCGCAGGTGATGATGGATCGCCATCGCCGCATGGCCGCAGGCCAGCGCCACCAGAGCGATCGCCAGGCCCCGATGGACCGGACGCAGGATCGCGAACCATTCGCGGTCCGGCCCGACCAGATGCGGCACCTTGATCAGGCCGAGAAACACGGTCGGCACCGCGATGGGAGCCGTGGCGGCGGTGAAGTAGCCGAGCACCGGAACCACCAGCAGCAGGGCATACAGCAAAGCGTGAACCCCGCTCGCCGCCCGCAACTGCCAGCGCGGCAGGTCGTCATCCCATTCCGGGCGTTGCCAGACAACGCGCAGCAGCAGGCGGGCGCAGACCAGGACAACGACAATCAGGCCGATGCTTTTGTGGACCTGGTACAGCCAGAATTTCAGGAAAAGCTGCGTGAACGGCAGGCTTACCATGATCCAGGCGATCACAAACCCGACCAGGACCAGCGCGGCCGTTCCACCGTGCAGCCAGCGTTGCGAGGCTGGCCAGACCGCTAGCCGTTCAATTGGCACGATTGGCCGGGCTGAGCAGAATATGTGCGGTGATCTTCAGCTTGACGCTATCGGAAACGAAGCCCTGATCGGCGACCATGCCGAATTGCGAGCGCTTCAGCGTGCCGGAAACGACGAAATCCGCGATCTCCATCTTGCCGGCCGGATCCATGTGCCGGCCGACCATCCTGGCATCGAGCACGAAAGGCTGTTGGATGCTCCGTATCTCCAGATCCCCCTGGATGACGTAATGATCCGGGGTCAGCGCCACGACCTTGGTGCTTTGGAACCGCACGTCGGGGAATTTCGCGACGTCGAAATAATCGGCCGAGCGCAGCATCGTCACGCCCTGCGGCCAGAACATGTCCACCGAGCCCGCGTCCACATCCACCGCGATCTTGGTGCGCTCGGGATGCGCCTCGTCGATCGTCAGGTCGCTGCGGAAGCGCTTGAACTGCCCCTCGGCCGTGAACAGGCCGGCATTGTCGACGGCGAACTCGATGCTGCCGAAACGCTGGTCCAGGGTGTAATTGCTTTCGGCATCCGCCGGGCCGGCGAAGCCTGCCATTCCCACGGACAGCGCGAACGCCGAACGCAACAGCGCCCCGCTGGCGGGGCGGCGCGACGGTCGGGTTCGATCCCTCAGCTCGGTGTCAGACATGTCGCGTTGCTCCAGGCAATGACCATATGGGTCGGCTCGCGTGTTTTTCCACAAATTTGCGGCGCCGAGAGCGCTTTTGCACGGCCTGCGTGCGCATCGCGCCGGATTGCCCGGCGGAGGTATACGGCGCAAGCTGGAATATGGATCGGGGCCCGCGGCCAGACCTGGAAACATCCGCCCGGCGGGACCGCGTAAGGAGATACCAGACCATGCCCGACCTGCCGCCTGTCCCGGCGCCTGCCGGCAAGATCCGCGACCTGCTCATCACGGACCGGGAAGCCCACTGCTTCGGCGGCGAGCGCTTCGGCGGCGAGACCCTGGGATCCGGAAGGCCGTACGCCCGCCTCGCCGGCCGCCTGTCGGCAACGCTCGACCCGCTGCATCCCTTGAACGCCGGCATCGCCCTGCTCGATCGCGCGCCGCGCAACGCCCAGGGCCAAGTGGAGTACGAAACGGATTTCTGCCTGCTGCACCCCACGGACCCGGCCACAGGCAACGGTTTCCTGCTCTATGATGTGGTCAATCGCGGCACGCTGCGATCGCTGGCCTATTTCAACACCGCGCCGCTCTCGCAGCGTCCGTCCTCGCTCGCCGAGGCCGGCAACTTCTACCTGATGCGCCAGGGCTATTGCCTGGCGTGGTCGGGCTGGCAGGGCGATGTCGCGCCGGGCGCCGGTCGGTTGACCGCGCGCTTTCCCATCGCCACCGATGATGGCGCCCCGATCACCGGTCGTTCCCGCGACGAATTCATCTGCGACGCCCCCGGATCCTCGCCCGAGGATCGCACACGCGAGGTCGCGCCGGATCGTTTCATCGCCACGCTCAGCTATCCTGCCGCCAGTCTCGACCCCGGCGCCGCCAGCCTGACGGTGCGGGAAAATGAACGCGACGCTCGCGCCACTCCGCCCGGCCTGTCCTGGCGGTATCTGGATGCGAGCCGTATCGAAATCACCCGGCCATCCGCCCCGGGCTATGATCGCGGCGCGATCTACGAGTTCATCCATACCGCGCGCGATCCGCTGGTGCTGGGCATCGGCTTCGCCGCCATCCGTGATTTCATCGCCTTCCTGCGCGGTGCCGATCCCGCCAATCCGCTGGCCGGACAGATCCGTCATGTCATCGGCTTCGGCCTGTCGCAATCGGGCCGCGTGCTGCGCGATTTCGTGCACCAGGGCTTCAACCTTTCCCCATCCGGCGGGAAGATATTCGACGCCATCCTGCCGGTGGTGGCGGGGTCGCGGAAAACCTTCGTCAACGCCGCCTTCGCCCAGCCCGGCCGCTATCCCCGCCAGCACGAGGATCACTCGTTCCCCGGTGACCAGTTCCCCTTCACCTACGCCACCCTGCACGACGCGATCAGCGGCAGGACGGACGGCATCCTGGCCCGGGCCACCGAGCAGGGCGTGCGACCGAAGGTGATGCATGTCGACACCGACAGCGAACTCTGGGCCGCCCGCGCATCCCTGGTGGTGACAGATACCGCCGGCAACGACATCGCCCATCCCGAGGACGTGCGGGTGTACCTGGCCGCCACCCATCAGCACGGCGCCTACTCGCCCCCTCCCCCCGGCGCCACCCGCAACGGCGCCAATCCGCTCTGCTATCAGGCCATCCTGCGGCCGCTGCTGGCGGCGCTGCGGGCCTGGGTGGAGCATGGCTCCGAACCGCCGGCCAGTTGCTTTCCCAGCCGCGCCGAGGGAACCCTGGTAACGCTGGAGCAGGCCCGCGCCGAGTTCCCCGTTGTTCCCGGCCTGACGCCGCCGGACCGGCTGAACGGGCTCGATCTGCTGGACCACGCCCACCAGCCGCCGCGCGAGGGCGCCGCCTATCCGGTGTTCGTCGCCCGCCCCGATGCCGACGGCAATGGGCTCGGCGGCATCCGCCATCCGCTGACCCGCGCACCCATCGGCACCCATACCGGCTGGAACCTGCGCGCCCCCGGCTTCGCCGCCGGTGAACTCTATAGCATCCTGGGCAGCTACCTGCCCTTCGCCGCCACCCGTGCCGAGCGCGGCAACGATCCCCGGCAGTCGCTGGAGGAACGCTACGGCACGCGCGCGGGCTGGGTGCGGACACTCCAGGACATCACCGCGGCGATGCTGGCCGAACGGCTGCTGCTGGCCGAGGACGCCGAGCGCATCCTCGCTGCCGCCACCCGCTCCTGGGACGCGTTCGCCGCCGCCTGAGCCGGCCGGGGAACCGCCCTATCGGAAGCGAAAGCCCGAAAGCGCGGTCTGCAGCACCAGTTCGCCATAGATCCGCTCACCCGGCGCATCGGAGGCCCCGGCGGCGACCATCAGCGGCAGCAGATGCTCCTCGCGCGGATGCGACAGACGCGCGGCCGGCGCGTTCGCCCAGTCCGTCAGGCGCTCGGCGCGAAGCGCGGCGGCCGCCTGCACGGTTTCCGCCAGCCAGGCGTCGAACGCCTCGGACGGCTCGGTGAAACGGGCATCCCGATAGCCGCGCATGTTGTGAAAGCTCATGCCCGCGCCGACGATCAGCACACCCTGATCGCGCAGCGGCGCCAGCGCCCGGCCGGCGGCCAGGTGCAGCGCGGGATCGAGGCTGCGATCGAGCGACATCTCCACAACCGGCACATCGGCGTCGGGAAACGCCACCTTCAGGGGGATGAACACCCCATGATCGAGCCCGCGCTCGGCATCGAGACCGGCCGGGATGCCGGCCTTGCCGAGCAATTGCGCCGCCGCCGCGGCGAGCGCGGGCGCGCCGGGTGCATCGTAGCGCAGTTCGTAGGTATGCGGCGGAAAGCCGTAATAGTCGTAGAACAGGCTCGGCCTGGCGCTGGCGGTGAAGGCGAGGCCCGCCGTCTCCCAATGGCCGGACACGACCAGGATCGCCTTCGGTGTTTCGGGCAGGCTTGCCGGGATCGAGCGCAGGAAAGCGGCCATACCGGTCCAGGAACCGGCCGGATCGTCCATGAAGAAGCATGGGCCACCGCCATGCGGTATGTACAGGCTCGGCTGTCGCTGTGGGGTGGTCATTGTCGTGCTGGCTCCGTTCGGCGCGTCCGACACCGAATAGCATATTCCCCCACCCTGTTCGACCGGGGTCGGCCTGGGCTCAGGCCTCGCCGCGCGGGAAGACCACCGCCGGCAGGTGCAGCGCGGCCAGCAGAAAGCGATACAGGCGTTCGATCGGCGGCAGTACATAGCGGTTGAGCGCCGGCCGGATCAGCCGGGCCAGGAACCCGGCGGCGGTGCCAACCGCGAAGCCGGTCAGCACGTCGACCGGAAAATGCACGCCCAGATAAACCCGCGCCCAGCCGACGCCGAGACCGAGCGCACAGACCGCGAGACCCGCCACCCGCGCCGCGCCGGTCAGCACCAGGCCGGCGCCCAGCGCGAACATCAGCGTGCTGTGGTCGCTCGGGAACCCGTTGTCGGGGATATGGCCGATCAGCGTATGGCCGATGCCGGCCATGAACGGCCGGGGCTCGAACCACAGCCCGCCCAGCCCGTAATTGACCGCCTGCCCGGCCACCGCGCCGAGGGCGACGGCCAGCAGCCCGGCGCGCCGGGGTCCGGGCCGGCGCACCCACAGCCACACGAGCAGCGCCGGGGCAAGGACGACGGGGCTGCCGGCAAGCATCCGCACGCCCAGCAGCACGGCCGGGTCCGGCGAGGCGGGAGCGTTCAGCAGCAGGAAAAGCTCGGTGTTCCAGGACATGACGTGCAGCCTCCGGCGCCAGCCGGCAGGCATGGCGGTCGGCCCCCTTAGCGGCTTCGCCCGGCGCCGTCAGCAGGCCCGGCGGCGGGAATCGACATTCCGACGAAATTGTAAGGTCGCGGACATCCGTCCCCCATCCGCCCGCCCCCGGCCGGCAGATTGGGAATTCCCAATCATCCGTCGATACGCCGCCAACTCCGCCGGTTGCATGATCGTAACGCACGCAACCGCGAAAGGTCCCCGCATGTCCATCGCTCCGCAATCTGCGGCCATACCCTCGACCCGGCTGCTGAACCGGGTTCCCGAAATCACCGCCTTCTTCTGGATCATCAAGGTCCTGGCCACCACCGTGGGAGAGACCGCGGCCGACTTCCTCAACACCACGCTGGGCTTCGGCCTCAATGGCACATCGGCGGTGATGAGCGGGCTGCTGGCCCTGGCCTTGCTGGCCCAGTTCCGGGCGCGGCGCTACGTGCCGTCGGTCTACTGGCTGGTGGTGGTACTGATCAGCGTCGTCGGCACGCTGGTTTCCGACAATCTCGTCGATCATTTCGGTGTCAGCCTGGTAACCAGCACCCTGGCATTCGCCGCCGCGCTCGGCGTGGTGTTCCTTGCCTGGTACGCCACCGAACGGACGCTATCGGTTCACACCATCTTCACCGCGCGGCGCGAGGCGTTCTACTGGGCGGCGATCCTGTTCACCTTCGCGCTCGGCACCTCTGGGGGAGACCTTCTGGCCGAACGCCTGGCGGCCGGCTATGGCCCGTCGGTGCTGATCTTCGTCATCATCATCCAGGCGATCTATGCGTCCTACCGCCTCGGCGCCAATCCGATCCTGACCTTCTGGCTCGGCTATATCCTCACCCGCCCCTTGGGCGCGACCACCGGCGACCTGCTGTCCCAGCCGATCGACGATGGCGGGTTCGCGCTGGGCACGGTGGCGACCAGCCTGCTGTTCCTGACGGCGATCCTGGTCCTGGTCGTCTACATGACCGCGGAGCAGCGGCGCGCGCTCCAGGCCGCGCCCGCCCCGCGGCAATGACCGGCAACCGGCAGGGGCGTGGTTGGCGAAATGTATGGATGGCTCCCGCGCCCGCCAATCCGCGCTTCGCCATTGTCGGTTCCGGCGCACGGCATCGGGCCGGCGCCATGCACAGCAGAACAGGAACAGCCGATATGAAGCCTCTCAGACTGGCGCCCATCGCCTTCGCGGCGCTGCTCACCACCGCCGCCGGAAGCGCGGCGCTGGCCAAAGGCCACGATGACGACAGCAACGATGCGGCGGCGCTGGCCGGCGCGAAGGTCACGCTGACGCAGGCGATCGCCACGGCCGAGCAACAGACCGGCGGCCGCGCGATCGGCGCCGGCGCCGACAACGAGAACGGCCGCGTGGCGATCGCGGTCGAGATCGCCGCGAAGGACGGTATGCGCACCGTGCTGATCGACCCCGCCACCGGCCAGCCCATCGCCAACCGCGCCGGCGGGGAGCACGAGAGCGACGAAGAAAACGACTGAGTAGAAGGCAACGGATGCGAGGCCGGAGCGGCGCTGCCACCCCGGCCTCGCGCAGGGGGTGAGCGTGGGCCTGATCGAAATCGAGCATCTGCAACTTTCCATAGACGAGGTACCGGTGTTGCGCGACGTCAGCCTGGCCGTGGCGCCTGGCGAAGTGCTGGGATTGCTCGGCCCCAACGGCGCGGGCAAGACCACGACGATCGCCGCCGGCCTGGGACTGCTCCGCCCGGAGGGCGGCACGGTTCGGCTGATGGGCGCCGATCCATGGACCGGCGGAGCGGTGCCGCGCCGGCGCGTCGGCGTACTGCCCGACCCGAACGGCTTCTATGACTGGATGACCGCGCCAGATTATCTGGGGTTCTTTGCCGACCTGCACGGCGTTGCGAACGATGCCGCCGCGAACGAACGGCGCATGGCCAATGTCGGCCTCGCTCCGCGCCGCGGGCAAAGGATCGGCACCTTTTCACGCGGCATGCGCCAGCGTCTGGGACTGGCCCGCGCGTTGATCGGCGACCCGTTGCTGCTGGTTCTGGACGAGCCGACGAACGGACTGGATCCGCGCGGACGGCGCGAGATTCATGACCTTTTGCTGGACCTCGCCGGACAGGGGGTGGGCATCCTGCTATGCACCCATATCCTCGATGACGCGGAGCGCCTGTGCGGCCGGGTCTGCGTGATCGACGCCGGGCGTACCGTGGTGCAGGGAAAGCTGGCGGACCTGCTGCTCGGACGGAACAGCCAGCGGCGGTTTCGCCTGAACCTCGCCGGACCGCTGCCGGGCGAAGGGGCGGCTCCAGGACCCGCCCATGTACGTATCCTGCATCAATCCTCCGAGTATGCGATCGTCGATATCGACCCGCACGTCACGCCGGCGGAAGCCTGGCGTGAGTTGTTCTTCCTGGGCTGGCCGATCGTGACGATCGCGCCGGAAGGCGGTGGGTTGGAGGCGCTGTATCTCGCCCTGACCGCCGGCAATACCCAGGTGGTGCGCGCCGCAGCCGCGGAGCCCGTGCCATGAGCCCGGCCCTGCGCATCGCCCGCAAGGAGGCGGGAGAGCTGGTACTTGGCCTGCGGGGCCAGCTATGGCTCGCGGTCACGACCGCGGTGCTGTCCGGCTTCAGCCTGTTGCTGGTCGGCAGCCAGGAACTGAGCCTGCTCGACAATGCCCAGGTGGTTTACGACATGGCTGGCCTGATCACTGCGCTGGGGGCACTGCTGGCAGTGATCGCCGGCATCGATGCGATCGGCGGCGAGCGCGAGCGCGGCAGCCTGCTGCCTCTGCTGCTGGCGCCGGTCCCGCGTGGCAGTATTCTGGTCGGCAAGCTGGGCGGGCCGGTGGCGGCCTGGGCGGTGATGCTCGCGCTGGCCGCGCCGTATTTCTGGGCGATCGGCAGTACCGGACAGAACCTGACCTCCGGCATGGCGGCGCTGCTCGCGCTGGGCACGCCCGTGGTTCTTGGGTTCGGATTTCTGGGCGTGGCGCTCGGCGCCTGGATGCAATCGGGACGCGCCGCGCTGTCGGTGGCATTGACCGGCCTTGTGTTGTCGGCCAGCCCGCTGTTGCTCGGCCCCAGCCTCCGCCAGTCGGCGATCGGGCGGATGTTCGACGCGGTGAACCCGTTTTCCGCGGCGCTGAATTGCTTCGATGCTGTGATCATCGACAGCCAGGGCGCCGTCTCGCAGGCCAGCCACGCAGTGGTCACCATGGTATGGCTCGCCGTGACCGCCTGGGCCGCGGCGGCCGCGATGCGCCGCCTGTCGCGTTAAGGAGCCTTGTCGTGCAATACCGTTCCATGCTGATCGCCACGCTGCTCGCCGTGCCCCTGCTGGCCGGAGCCGCCCGCCACACGCGCGCCGCGGCCGAATTGGCCGTGAGCCTGGCACCCATCGCCACGAATCCGGCAGCGCCGCGGATGGGAGACCGGCTTGCCTTCACCAGTTCCATCCGCAACACCGGAGCCGCGCCGGTCGAAGGGCTGATCGCCTGGTTGAGCCTGGTGCAGGTCGATCCCGGGCACGAGCAGCCGGTGGACCTCGAGGACTGGAGCGCCCATAAGGCGATCGCCCTGGCCACTCTGGCCCCAGGAGCCGAGGTGACCACGCGCTGGCCGATGCGGCTGATCCAATCGGGGCAGTATCGCGTGGTGGTCAGCGCGGTCAGTCGTGCCGGCGACGCGCTCACTCCCAGCCGTTTCGTGGATTTCACCGTGGCACCAAAGCCGGTGGTGGAGTCGCGCCGGGTGCTGCCGGTCGCACTGGGCGTGCCAGCCCTGCTGGTTGTCAGCCTGCTGCTTCGCCGCCGCCGGTCCGCAGCGATATAGTTCTGCGCCACGTAGGAAGGCCTTGCCGTGAAGATATTGCTGATCGAGGACGACGCGGAAACCGCCGCCTATGTCATGGGCGCCCTGAAGCAGCATGGCCACGTCGCCGACCATGCCGCCAATGGCCGCGACGGCCTGTTCCTGGCCAGCGGCGAGACCTATGACGTGCTCGTGGTGGACCGCATGCTGCCGGGTCTGGACGGGCTCGGCGTGGTGCGCACGCTGCGCGCGGCGGGGGTGCTGACGCCGGTGCTGTTCCTGACCACGCTGGGCGGCATCGATGACCGGGTCAGCGGCCTCAACGCGGGTGGCGACGACTATCTGGTCAAGCCCTTCGCCTTCGCCGAACTGCTCGCCCGCCTGCACGCGCTGGCGCGCCGCCCGCCGCTGGCACAGGTGGATACGGTGCTGCGCGTGGCCGACCTGGAGATGAACCTGCTGAAGCGGACGGTGACGCGGGGCGGCACCCGCATCGATCTGCAGCCGCGCGAGTTCCAGTTGCTGGAATATCTGATGCGCCACGCAGACCGGGTGGTCACCCGGACCATGCTGCTGGAAGGGGTGTGGGACTTCCACTTCGATCCCAAGACCAACATCGTGGAGACCCATATGAGCCGGCTGCGCGCCAAGCTCGACCGCGGCGGCGATCCGGAACTGATCCGGACGGTCCGCGGCGCCGGATACATGATGCGTGCGCCCGAATAGGATCCTGCTGCCGCGCGCCCTGCGCACCGCCAGCTTCCGGCTGGCGGCCCTGTACGCGCTGCTGTTCACCGCCTCCGTGCTGATCCTGGGCGGCGTCTCGTTCTGGACCATCCGCAGCGCGCTGGACCGGCAGATGACCGATCGCATCGAGGCGGAGGTCGCCGCGCTACGGACCACCTTCCACGACGGCGGGCTGGAGCGGCTGGTGGCCGCGGCGCGCGCGCGCGGGCGCGGGCCGGCGGCGCTCGACTACGCCGTGGAGCATCCGGCCGGCCAGCGCCTGACCGGCGTGCTGCCGGCGCTGCCCGGCCGGGCCGGCTGGCGCGACGTGGACGCCGGCGCGCGCACCGAGGAGACGGACACCGAGCCGCCCGAGCATCTGCGCATCCTGGTCGTCGATCTGCCCGGCGGCGTGCGCCTGGCCGTCGGCGACGACCTCGCGCGCATCGACGACGTGCAGGAGACGGTGCTGACCGCCTTCGGCTGGACCGCTGTCCTGGTGGCCGCGCTCGGCATCGGCGGCGGCGTGCTGATGAGCCTGGGCTTCCTGCGCCGGCTGGACACGATCACCCGCACCGCCGAGGCGATCATCGCCGGCGACCTCGCCCAGCGCATCCCGACGCGCGGCAGCGGCGACGACCTGGACCGGCTGGCGGCCACGCTGAACCACATGCTCGACCGCATCGCCATGCTGATGGAAAGCCTGCGCCAGGTCTCCAGCGACATCGCCCATGATTTGCGCACCCCGCTGTCACGCCTCTGCCAGGGCCTGAACGCCGCGCGCGCGCAGGGCGGAACGATCGCCGACTACGAGCAGGCGATGGACCGCGCCATCGCCGAGGCCGAGGGTATCCTGGAGACCTTCGGCGCCCTGCTGCGCATCGCCCAGATCCAGGCCGGCTCCCGCCGCGCGGGCTTCCGCACGGTCGACCTGGCCGGCGTGGTGCGCACCGTGGTGGATGTGTTCGAGCCGGTGGCGGAGGACCAGCAGCACCGCCTGCGCACCGAGATCGCCGCCACGGCGCCAATCCAGGGCGACCGCGAGCTGCTGGTGCAGATGCTGGTCAACCTGATCGAGAACGCCCTGCGCCACACCCCGGCCGGCTGCACCGTCACCGTCTCACTGGCAGATCGCGACGGAGCGGCGGAACTGGCCGTGACCGACGACGGCCCGGGCGTTCCCGCCGCCGAACATGCCCGCATCCTGGATCGCTTCTACCGCCGCGAGGCCAGCCGGACGACCCCCGGCAGCGGCCTCGGCCTCAGTCTCGTCGCCGCGGTCGCCGACCTGCACAGGGCAGGCCTGACCGTGGAGGACGCACACCCCGGACTTCGCGTGCGCGTCCGCTTTCCCGACAGAGCCGCAGATTCCGCCGACCGACGAGGAAACAGCGGCCCCACCCGGGGCGAGAACTGAACCGGTCGAGCGATCCAGGGGATTTTGCATGCTTTGGCGGAGGGGATGAGATTCGAACTCACGGTAGGACTTGACATCCTACAACGGTTTAGCAAACCGCCGCCTTCAGCCACTCGGCCACCCCTCCGCCGGGAGAGAACGTTCCCGGCGCCCCCAAGGGACACCGGACACGGCGTTTGCCGGATTGTTGTAGGGCCTGGCGGTGGCAGCGTCAAACGCCGCCATCGCCCTCGGCGGTCCTAGCTCAGCGCCACCTCGAAGCCGCGGATGGTCGCCGGGCGGGCCATGATCTGCTCGTACCAGCGCTTCACGTTGGGGAACTCCGCCAGATCCACCTGGTGCCGCTCGTGGCGCCAGGCCCAGCCGAGGATGGCAAAGTCGGCCACCGACAGATCGCCGGCGACGTACTCCACCAGGGCCAGGCGGCGGTCCAGCACGCCGTACAGGCGCCGGGTTTCCTTCTGATAGCGGGCCAGGCCATAGCGCCGGTCCGGCTCGTTCTCCACCTGCAGGAAATGGTGCACCTGTCCGGGCATCGGGCCGAAGCCGCCCATCTGCCACATCAGCCATTCCAGCACCGGCACCTTCCGGCGCAAATCGGCGGGCAGGAACTTTCCGGTCTTTTCCCCCAGGTACAGCAGGATGGCACCCGACTCGAACACCGAGATCGGGGTGCCGCCGGGACCGTCGGGGTCGACGATGGCGGGAATGCGGTTGTTCGGGCTGATCCTGAGGAACTCGGGCCTGAACTGCTCGTCCTTGCCGATATTCACCGTGTGGACCTTGTACGGCAGGCCCATCTCCTCCAGCGCGACACTGATCTTGCGGCCGTTCGGGGTGTTCCAGGTGTAGAAATCGATCATCGCTGCCTCCCTAGCCGCACTCCGCAGCCGCATTCCACACCGGCGCGGATCGGATGATGCGGGCGAGGCGTCAGTGTTCCCGAGGCACCGGCCGACGGCAACCACCCGCAACCGGACGCGGCGGGCTTCACCGGGCGCGATAGGTTTCGGGCGCCCGCCAGGCAAACACCGCGCCAACCACGATCAGCAGGGAAGCCGCCACCACCAGCGCCGTCACCGGCCCCAAATAATCGGAGATCAGGCCCAGCGCCACCGGCCCGAGCACGTAGCCGGCATCGCCCACCATTCGGAACAGGCTCATCGTCGTGGCGTTCATCCCCGGCGGCGAACTGTCCGCCGCGTATGAGGCGGGTGCCGCTCCGCCGATCGAGCTCGCCAGTCCCCAGACCACGCTGGCCGCCGTAAACCACACATAGGACGGCGCCACGCAGAACAGCAGCATGGACGCCCCGCTGATCACCGTCGCCGGCACGATCACCGCCTTGCGCCCGAAATGATCCACCAGCATTCCCGAAGGATAGGCCGCCACCAGCCCGATCACGCTGCCCAGCGCCAGCGAAAATCCGATCGCGCTGACCGACAGACCCAGCCGAACGCTGCCCAGCAGCGGGATCACGTTGAACAGCCCGCCGGTCCGCGCCACCGCGTTGATCAGGGACACCAGGCAAACCAGCACATACCCCGGCAGCGCCGCCAGCCGAAGCGCCTGGGTGGCGAAGGATGGCCCCATCCCTGGCGCATGCAGGCTCTTGGCACGTGCCAGCTCCCGAGTTTCGGCAACCGCGAACCACGCCAGCGCCGCCGCCACCGCCCCGGCGGTGGCATAGGCGATGAACGGTGCCGACAGCCCGAAATGCTGCGCCAGCAGACCGCCCGGCAGCGGACCGATCCCGGCGGCGAAGATGAACACCCCCTGATAGATCGCCATCGTCCGTCCCCGCCGCTCGGGCGTGGTGATGTCGGCCAGCACGATCTGCCCGGTGGTGACGATCAGCCCCGCCCCGGCCCCGGCGATGAACCGGGCCATGATGAACTCCGGATAGCTCGACGCGTAGGCGCACCAGAAATTCCCCAGCGCCGTCACCAGCCCCCCCAGCGCCAGCGTCGAGCGTCGCCCCAGCCGGTCCGACAGCTGCCCGCTCGGCGCCGCCACGAAGAACCGCGCCAGGCCGTACACACCGACCGACAGCCCGATCGCCGACGCCGACACCCCGAATGACTTGGCATATAGCGGCAAGGCCGGCACCACTCCGCCAAAGCCGAGCTGGTTCACCGCGACCAGCAAACACATCCACAGCAGAACCCGCGTCTCCGCCTGCATCCGCCCGGAAACCGGAACCTCGCCATCCCGCGCCAAAGCACATTCCCCAACCGGCGTCCGACGACCCAAGATCCGACGACATGGCGGACACACGCATGGATGGTGCATGCTGCCAGAGAAATGTCCAAGACGGGCCAAAACCGGCCCCAGCGGGAAAGACCGGCAACCGCATGTCCGTGCTCACCAGCCGCCCCACGGCACTCGCCGGCCTCCTCCCGCTGCTGCCGGCCATCACCGCCGCGCTGTCGTTCAGCGTCACCGACATCCTGCTGAAGGTGGTCTACAACTCCGGCATGGACGTGCTCACGCTCGTCTCCCTGCGCGGCACGCTGGTGGTGGCATTCTTCTGGACCTGGCTGCGGATCGCCCCGCCGATCATCCGCCATCCGCCGCGCCAGCGCCGGATCGCCATCGCAATCGGCGTGCTGTTCGCCGGCGTCATGCTCGGCCTGATGGCGGCGGTGGCGCTGCTGCCGGTTTCCATCGCCATCCTCGCCTATTTCATCTATCCGCTGCTCACCGGCATCGGCGCCGCCCTCACCGGGGTCGACCGGCTCGGCTGGCGCGCCTTGCTCGCCGCCCTGGCCGCCTTCGCCGGTCTGGCGCTCATGCTCGGGGTCAACCTGGCCGCCCTTGCCCCGCTCGGCCTCGCCTGCGCCTTCGCGGCGGCGATCTTTCGTGTGATCTCCCTGCTCGCCACCCGCGCCTACCTGAACGGCACCGACGCGCGCCTGACCACCTGGTATTCGATGGTTCCGTCCACCCTGCTGTTCGTCACCCTGTGGCTGACGCTGGGCGGCTGGCACCCGCCGCAAACCCGGGCCGGCTGGATCGCGTTCGCCGCCGTCAGCGTCTTCAGCACCCTGTCCACGCTGCTGATCTATATTTCCACCAACACCGTCGGCCCGTTCCGCACCGCCTTCGCGATGAACCTCGAACCCCTCGTCACCGCCCTGGCCAGCGTCTGGCTGCTCGGCGAGGTGCTCACCCCCGTGCAGGGCCTCGGCGCCGGCATCATGATCGTCTCGCTCGGCGCGTTCCAGTTCGTCCGCGGGCGTTAGCGCCGCCCGCACGGGTCTTCATAAAACTTTACCTGTCCCCGCAACCCCCGCAACGCGGCCCAGCCATATTCCGCTCCGACGCAGCCAATCCGGTTGCCGCCATTCGGAGACCAGGTCCATGAATACCCAACCCAAATCCTTCCGCACCCGCAAGTTCCTCCTCGGCGGAGCCGCGGCCATCACCCTGCTCGCCGGCGCCGCCGGCCTCACCCACGCCATTGCCGAACCGCATCACCGCGGTGGCTGGAGCATGGAGCAAGGCATGCCCGTCGACCGCATCGAACACCGCGCCGACCACATGCTGAAACAGGTGAACGCCACCCCCGAGCAGCAGGCCAAGATCCACACGATCATCGAGGCCGCCGCCAAGGACATCGACCCGATCCGCAAATCCATGGCCGGCACCCACGCCGAGATGCGCGCCCTGCTGACCGCGCCGCAGATCGACCGCACCGCGATCGAAACCCTGCGCGCCAAGCGCGTCGCCGGCATGGACCAGGTCTCCCAGCGCATGACCAAGGCCCTGGCCGACGCCGCCGACGTGCTGACCCCGGACCAGCGCAAGAAACTCGCCACCATCGAGGCGAGCCATGAAGGCCGGCACGGAATGCATCATCGCGACTGACGCCTGGTCATTGACCAACGCCCCGGCGGCGAGGAACAACGCGGCATGGCCCAACGCATCCTGATCATCGACGACGACACCAGGCTGACCGCCATGCTCGCCGAATACCTCGCCGCCTCCGGCTTCAAGGTCGAAGCCCACCCCACCGCCCGCGAGGGCCTGGCGGCGCTGCGCCGCCAGGCCAGCGACGTGCTCATCCTCGACCTGATGCTGCCCGACGCCGACGGCTTCGACGTCTGCCGCCAGATCCGCGCCCTGCCGGACGCCGGCGCCGCCATCCCTATCCTGATGCTCACCGCCCGCGGCGAGGAAACCGACCGCGTCGTCGGCCTCGAGATCGGCGCCGACGACTACCTGTCCAAGCCCTTCAGTACCCGCGAGCTCCTCGCCCGCCTGCGCGCCCTGCTGCGCCGCCACACCGGCGCGCTGACGCAAACCGCCAACGCCCAGGACATCCTCCGCTTCGGCCACCTCGAAATCGACCGCGGCTCGCGCGCCGTGCAGGTCGAAGGCCGCAACGCGCCCCTCACCAGCTATCAATTCGACCTGCTCGTCGCCCTCGCCGAACACGCCGGCCGCGTTCTCTCACGCGAACAACTCATGGACCTGGTGAAAGGCGAGGAACTCGAAGCCTTCGACCGCTCCATCGACGTTCATATCTCCCGCATCCGCGCTGCCATCGAAACCGACCCCAAACACCCCCGCCGCATCCTGACCATCCGCGGCGCCGGCTACGTCCTGGCCCGCAACCAGGACGACAGTCCATGATGTCGGGGGGCTGCGATACTGCGCGTGAGCAAGCAAGGCTGGGGCTTTGCCCCAGACCCCAGGAGGGCTCCGCCCCTCCACCCCGCAAGGGAACTCGTTCCCTTGACCCT
>JBBIQA010000088.1:0-17908 GCA_037442565.1 Rhodospirillales bacterium | reverse complement strand
GGGCTTTGCCCCCTGGACCCCCAGCAAGGGACTCGTCCCTTGCATCCCATTGAATGGGGTTTGTCGAAGAGGGGGCATAACCGGCGTAGCGGTTGCCCGGTCCGCGACGCGCCCCCTCTTCGACAAACCCGTCCGAGGGGTCCAGGGGACGACTGTCCCCTGGCGGGGTCCAGGGGCAGAGCCCCTGGCCTTGCTTTCCTTACCTGACGCCTCCGCAGCCTCATGGAACGGCGGACGATCTTTGAGCAGCGGTGGTTGCCGGCGGCGTTGATTGCGCCGCAGTTGGCGTTGACGGTGTTCTTCTTTCTTTGGCCGGCTGGGCAGGCGGTTTTGTCCAGCGTGCAGAGCGAGGACCCGTTCGGGCTGTCCACGCAGTTTGTCGGGCTGGATAATTTCACCTCGTTGTTTCAGGACGAACTGTATCTCGACACCATTCGGCGAACGGTGGTTTTTTGTGTGTGTACGGCCGGCATCAGCATGGGGCTGGCGTTGCTTCTGGCGGTGTTCGCGGATCGGGAGGTTCGCGGGCGCGGGGCTTATCGGATTTTGCTGATCTGGCCGTATGCGGTGGCGCCGGCGATTGCGGCGGTGCTGTGGATTTTGCTGATGCATCCGCAGATCGGGCTGGTCGGCGGCTGGCTGAACCGGCATGGGGTGGGGTGGGACTACAAGCTGAACGGCACCCAGGCGATGGCGATGGTGATCCTGGCCAGCGCCTGGAAGCAGGTCAGCTACAACTTCATTTTCTTCCTGGCGGGATTGCAGTCCATTCCCCGCGCGGTGATCGAGGCGGCGCGCATGGACGGGGCGCGCGGCTGGCGGCGGTTTCGCACGATCACCTTGCCGCTGCTGGCGCCGACGACGTTCTTTCTTCTGGTGGTCAATCTGGTCTATGCCGCATTCGATACGTTCGGAACCATTCAGGCGCTGACCCAGGGCGGGCCGGGCAAGGCCACCGAGACGCTGGTGGTGAAGGTGTATCGCGACGGGGTGATCAATCTCGACCTCGGCTCCTCGGCGGCGCAGTCGGTGGTGCTGATGGGCGGCGTGATCGCGCTGACGGCTCTGCAGTTGCGGTTTCTGGGCAAGCGGGGTGGGGCTTGAATTCGCGGGTGGACTGGGTGGCGCACATGGTGCTCGCGCTGGGGGTGCTGCTATTCGCGCTGCCGGTCTGGCTGGTGCTGGCGGGATCGACGCAGGAAGCGGACGCGATCAGCCGGGGCGAGTTGTCGCTGATCCCCAGCCTGTCGGGCCTGCACACCTATGCCGACGTGCTGCTGCGGCCGGGGCGGGAGGGCGCGCCGCCGGTCTGGCACATGCTGATGGTGTCGCTGGGCATGGCGCTGTCGATCGCATTCGGGAAGATCGTGATCTCGGTGCTGTCGGCCTATGCGGTGGCGTTCTTCCGGTTTCCGTTCCGCATGGCGGCGTTCTGGACCATCTTCATCACGCTGATGCTGCCGGTGGAGGTGCGGATCATTCCGACCTTCGCGGTGATGGCGAATTTCGGCCTGATCAACAGCTTCACCGGCCTGACCGTGCCGCTGATCGCCTCGGCCACCGCGACGCTGCTGTTCCGGCAGGTGTTCCTGGCGGTGCCGGACGAGCTGGTGGAGGCGGCGCGGATGGACGGGGCGGGGCCGCTGCGCTTCCTGCGCGACATCCTGCTGCCGGTCTCCTCGGCCAATATCGCGGCGCTGTTCGTGATCCTGTTCGTGTATGGCTGGAACCAGTTTCTCTGGCCGCTGCTGGTGGCGACCGATTCCAGCCTGGACACGATCGTGATCGGGATCGTGAAGAACATCGGCACCGAGACGCAGACCGAGTGGAACCAGGTGATGGCCATGGCGGTGCTGGCGCTGCTGCCGCCGGTGGCGGTGGTGGTGCTGATGCAGCGCTGGTTCGTCGCCGGGCTGACCGAGGGAGAGAAATAGTGGCGACGCTGGAACTGGCCGGCCTGCGCAAGAGCTTTGGCGACACGGCGGTGCTGCACGGCGTGGATCTGAGCCTGGCGGACGGCGAGATGCTGGTGATCGTGGGGGCATCGGGCTGCGGCAAGTCCACGCTGCTGCGCCTGGTGGCCGGGCTGGAGCGGGCGAGCGGCGGGCGGATTTTGCTGGATGGGCGCGATATCTCCGCCGTCGACCCGTCGGAGCGGGACATTGCGATGGTGTTCCAGAACTATGCGCTCTATCCGCATATGAGCGTGTTCGACAACATGGCCTATGGGCTGCGTATCCGGGGGCTGAGCAAGGCCGAGATCGCCAGCAAGGTGGATGACGCCGCCGCGTTGCTGGGACTAGGGGATCTGCTCACCCGCAAGCCGCGCCAGCTATCGGGGGGGCAGCGCCAGCGGGTGGCGATGGGACGGGCGATCGTGCGGGCACCAAAACTGTTCCTGTTCGACGAGCCGCTGTCCAACCTGGATGCCAAGCTGCGGGTGCAGATGCGTGCGGAGATCCGCCAGCTGCAGCGCCGGCTCGGCGTCACCAGCCTGTATGTGACGCATGATCAGGTGGAGGCGATGACGCTGGGGGATCGATTGCTGGTGCTGCACCAGGGCCGGCCGGCGCAGCTGGCGAGCCCGATGGAGGTGTTCGACCGGCCGGCCGACACCTATGTGGCGGGCTTCATCGGCGCGCCAGCGATGAATTTTCTGCCGGCGGTGTTGACGCGCGGCGGGGCGGCGGCGCGGCTGGAGACGGGAGCGGAGATCGCCTTTAGCGACGGCGACCGGCCAGGGCCGGACGGACGGCGGCTGACGATCGGCATCCGGCCGGAACATCTTTCCCTCGGCGGCGACGACCTGGCGCTAACGGTCGATCTGATCGAGCCGCTCGGCTCCGAGACGCTCGTTCATGGCCGCCCTGCGGCGGGGGTGCATGGCCGCCCTGCGGCGGGGGTGCATGGCCGCCCTGCGGCGGGGGTGCATGGCCGCCCTGCGGCGGGGGCTTCGGTGGTGGTCAAGCTCGCTGGACACGCGCCGGTGGAGTGGCGGGGGGACCAGCGCATCGGGGTTCGGCTCGACCCGGTACAATTGCATGTGTTCGACGCCGAGACCGGCCTGAGGGTGGAGCCAGTTATTCGATAAAACAGCCCTTTACCGGCTTGAAGCATACTAGTTGCGCCGATAGGGTTTCGGCGTCGCCGGGCAATCGATCTGGCCCGCGACTTTGCCGAAGGATGGCCCAATGACCGTGCGTGCGCCCCAGGCCTTGCCCAGCGTCAGTCCCACGGAGATGGATTTTCTGATCTCCTGCACCGGGATGACCCTCAATTCAGGTCAGCGCGCCGATCTGGTGCTGGCCTGGCGGCAGGTTTCCGCGCTTGCGGCGACGATCCCGCGCAAGGCGGTTCTGGCCGACGATTTCGCCTTTGCCTTCCGACTGCCGCCGCCCGGATCACGGCCGGCAGGGAAGGCAAAGCCCGCAGCGGCGCCCAAGGCCGAGCGATCCAAATCCGGCAAGTCGAAACGATGACCAAGGCCCCCGCCCAAAAGGCCCCGGCAGGCAAGGTTCCAGAGAGCAAGGCCGCAGCGGGCAATCCGGCCAAGGCGCCAGCCGCCAAGACCGAACCGCCCGCCCCCTTCCTGACCATCGCCGAGGCCGGCCGGCTGCTGGCGCGCGGGAAGATATCGCCGGTGGAACTGGTGCGCGCGCTGCTGTCTCGCATCGAGGCGCTGAACCCGGCGCTGCATGCCTTCCTGACCGTCACCGAGGCCGAGGCGCTGGCCGGTGCGCGCGCCGCCGAGCGGGCCATCAAGGCGGGCAAGGCCGGTCCGCTGACCGGCATTCCGCTAGCCTACAAGGATATTTTCGAGACCGCCGGCATCCGCACCACCGCGCATTCGCGGGTGCTCGCCGGCAACATCCCGACGACCACGGCGGAGACCATCCGCCGGCTGACCGCCGCGGGTGCGCCGATGCTGGGAAAGCTGGCGACGCATGAATTCGCCATCGGCGGGCCGTCCTTCGACCTGCCGTGGCCACCGGCCTGCAACCCCTGGGACATCGGGCGCTTCACCGGCGGGTCCAGCTCCGGCTCCGGCGCGGCGGTGGCCGCCGGGCTGTGTCTGGGCGCGCTCGGCTCGGACACCGGCGGGTCCATCCGGCTGCCGGCGGCGTATTGCGGCATCGCCGGGCTGAAGCCGACGCCCGGGCTGGTCTCCCGCCGCGGCGTCATTCCGCTGGCGCCCAGCCTGGACACCGCCGGCCCGATGGCGTGGACGGCGGAGGATTGCGCCATTCTGCTCGATGCCATCGCCGGGCATGACCCGGCCGATCCGGCCTCGGTGGCGGGTCCGACGATCAACTATGCGCGCGCCATCGCCGCTCCGGTGAAGGGGATGCGCGTTGGCGTGCTGCGCGGCTTCTTCGAGCGCGACGTGCCGGCGAGCCCGGAAATGGCGAAGATGATGGCCAACGCCATCGCGGTGCTGAAGGACCTCGGCTGCAAGGTCGAGGACGCCGTCCTGCCGCCCGTGCACGAATACAACGCCGTCGGCCGGATGATCATTACGGCCGAGGCCTATGCCGAGCATGAGGCGAACCTGAAGACCCGGCTGGACGAGTATTCCCGGGTGTTCCGCGTTCGCGTGCTGGCCGGCGGATTGCTGCGCGCGGCGGATTACCTGGCCGCGCAGCGCCGCCGCAGCGACCTGATCGCCCGCACGGCGGAGGCCTTCGCCAAATTCGACGTGCTGATCACCCCCGCCACCGCCGGCGCCGCGCCCATGCTGGGCGACCAGCGGCCGGACGAGGGTTTCATGCAGCCGTTCATCACCACCGTGGCGAACGTCGCGGCCGTGCCATCGTTGGTGGTGTGCGGCGGCTACACCCAGCAGCGCAAGGGCGGCGACGGCAAGCATGGCGGCGGCCTGCCGCTTGGGCTGGAGATCATGGGGCCGGCCTGGGGCGATGCGGCCGTGCTGCGGCTCGGCCATCATTTCGAGCGGGCGTCCGGCACGCGCAACGTGCGGCCGTCGCTGTAGGAAGGTCTCTGGGGATCCGCCTGATCCGCGCGAACCTATCCGATTGGGGGCAAGCGTCCCCATATACCGGCCTTTCGGACCCGAGGCCGCCATGCTCCCCGTTACCCTCCTCCCCGTTGCCCCTTTCGCGCCGCGCCGCCTGATCCGGATCTATCTTTCCGTGATCGTGCCGTTCCTGGCGGCGGACGCGGTCTGGCTCGCCAGCATGATGGACCGGCTGTATCGACCGGCCTTCGGCGCCATGCTGGCCGACCCGCCGGTGCTCTGGGCCGCCATTGCCTTTTATCTGCTCTATCCCGCCGGCATCCTGATCTTCGCCACCCTGCCCGCCTTGCGCGCGGATTCCTGGACGCGGGCGGCCTGGCTCGGCGCGCTGTTCGGCGGCTTCTGCTATGGCACCTACGATCTGACCAACCAGGCCACCTTGCGCGGCTGGCCGGTCACCGTGACGCTGGCCGATATTGGCTGGGGGATGTTCGCCACCGGCCTCGCCGCCACCATCGGCTACGTCCTGCAATCCGGTCGCTTAACCTCGCGTTAACCTGCCGCGGGTCAAATCCTTCCCAGGAATGAACAGGCTGCCGGCCACCTGAAAAAGGACCCGACATGAGACTGCTCGACGATGCCGCCACGCTCGAAGAGATGACGCCGATCTTTCAGGACGTGTTCCAGAACGACGACCTGGTGCTGAACCGCTCCACGTCGCGCGGCGATATCGAGCAATGGGATTCGATGAGCCATCTCAATCTGCTGATGGCGCTGGAGTTGCATTACCGGATCAAATTCAGCCTGACCGAGATCGAGGCCATTCAGACCACGGGCGACATATTGGCCCTGATCCGGCGCAAGACCGAAGCGGCCTGACCGCCCCCCCCAACCGGGCCCCCCACCGGGCCCCCCACCGGGCCTACGCAGGCTCCGCATCGGCCGTCTGCCGGGTTTCCGGCATCGCCAGCGCGACCAGCGCGACCGCGGCCATGCCGGCCGCCGCCAGCACCCAGAACGCCGCCGTGCGGCCGAAGCCGTCGGTCACCCAGCCGGCGAGCGAGGTGCTGACGGCGCCGCCCAGCCCCGCCGCCAGGCCGAACAGGCTCAGGCAAAGGGTGTAGTTGCCGCTAATCCGGGTCAGGTCGGCGGCGACCAGCGGCATCATCACCCCGAAGATCCCGCCGCCGACGCCTTCCAGCACCTGCACCGGCACCAGGGCGTAGGGGTTCTTCACCACCGCGAACAGCGCGCCGCGCAGCGGCACCGTGGCGAAGCCGAACAGCAACACCGCCCGGCGGCCGTACAATTCGGCGAAACGGCCGATGCCCGGCGACAGCCACGCCACCATGACCTGCGGCACCAGCAGGAACGCCGCGATCACCACCCCCGAACGGGACCCCAGCCGTGCCGTGACCTCGACGGCGGCCAACTGCATCACGGCGATGCTGGAGACCTGGAACAGCGCCACACACAGCGCGAACACCAGCAGCCGCTGGTCCCGCAGCAGCGCCAGCGGCGCCAGCAGGCCGGCGTGTTCTTCTTCGACCATGGCCACGGCGGGTGCGAGCTCCACCCGGTCCGGGCCGACCTTGAACAGGGCCCACAGCGCCGGGGCGATCATCAGGGCCGCCACCAGGAACACCAGATGCTGGGACCCGGTGTAGACGCAGGCCCCCATGACCACGGCGCCGAAGCCGGCCCCGATCGAGCCGTAGCGGGAGTTCCGGCCGAGCCGCTCGCCGAAGCGCTCGCGGCCGGTCACCGCCAGGCTGACGGCGGCGATCGCCGGGCTCAGCAGGCTGCCGGCCATGGCCTGCAGCACCATCGCCACCAAAATCGGCAGGTTCCGGGGCAGCCAGGCGAACAGCAGCGGCGTGACGCAGCTCGCCAGGATGGCGGCGGCCAGGATCCGCCGCCGTCGGCTGCCCAGCGCATCCACGATCATCCCGGCCGGCACCTGGCACAGCATGGAAACCACCGTGCCCACGGTCAGCACCATGCCGATATGCGTCTGTGTCCAGGCATGGCTGGCCAGATAGACCGGGATGAACGCGCCGTAGGCCGAGCCGGATCCCGCCAGCAGCAGGTTCAGCATATCGAGCCCGCGGTCCGGCTCCAGCCGGCTGGCCCGATTGCCGGAGCCCAGGCCTGGCACCATCAGGGCTTCGCCTTTTGCCGCCCGGCAACGATATCGATCCCGTCCGTGCCGCGGTATTCCGGCGCGGCCGCCGTTTCGTCCTGGGTCAGGTCCTCGGTGATGCGGACATCGCCGTCCTTGCTGCTGAAGCGCAGCAGGCTCCAGGCGACCGCCACCCGCCGCGTGCCGACGCCCATGAAGCCGCCGACATCGATGACCGCGGCCTTCGGCAGGCCGTTCGGGGTCACCAGCACATCGACCAGCAGGCCGATCTCGTCGCCGCCGGCGTCGAACACGCGCTGGCCGAGCACGCTGACGACGCTGCCGGGCGGCAGGGTCTCCAGCTGCAGGGCCGGAGCGGCGTCGTCGGCCCGGGCTGGCGGGCTCCATCCGCCGGGCAGCGCCAATGCGACCAGCAACATCAGAACCGGGCGTGGCATACCCATCGCGAGACCTCGTTGCTTCGTTGTTCCGCCAGCCATTAGCCGGCAGCCATAGGACAGACCACCAGGCCGGGCCAAGCGAAACCGTATCGCAACTGAATCGCCCGCGCTCCTAGTGCACCCGCGCCTTGCACAGCCTGGCGGGATGGTGCGAAAACCTACCCATCGGTAGGCGCAAGGCCAGACCCTTGGGGACGGAACCATGAACCTCGACTTCTCAGAAGACCAGAAGCAGCTCAAGGAGCAGGCCCGCCGGTTCTTCGCCGACCGGAGCCCCCCCGCCGCCGTGCGTGCCGTACTGGAAGGCCAGGCGCGCTTCGATGCCGCCGTCTGGCGCGGCATGGCGGAGCTCGGCTGGCTCGGCACCGCCATTCCCGAGGAATATGGCGGCCTCGGCATCGGCCATCTGGAGCAATGCGTGATCGCCGAGGAGCTCGGCCGCTCGCTGGCCGCGGTGCCGGTGTCCTCGTCGATCTACCTTGCCGCGGAACTGCTGATGGCCGCGGGCAGCGACGCGCAGAAGCGCCAATATCTGCCGAAGCTGGCCTCCGGGGAAAAAATCGGCACCTTCGCCTATGCCGAGCGCGCCGGCGCCGTCACGCCCCGCGCGATCGAAACCCAGGTCGGTTCCAGCCGTCTCTCCGGCACCAAGACCCCGGTGCCCGACGGCGGCATCGCCGATTTCGCCGTCGTCGCCGCCCGCGCCGATGACGGGCTGAGCCTGTACCTCGTCGATCTCGCCGGGCCGGGCGTCACGCGGGAAACCATCGCCACCATCGACCCCACGCGGGACCACGCCACGATCCGTTTCGACGCCGCCCCTGCCGAGCCGCTCGGCGCGGCACGTGACGGCGCGCGCATCATCGATGACGTGCTGAACCGCGCCGCCGTGCTGATTGCCTTCGAACAGCTCGGCGGCGCCGACCGGGCGCTGGAGATGGCGCGCGACTATGCGCTGGAGCGCTTCGCCTTCGGGCGCCAGATCGGCTCGTTCCAGGCGATCAAGCACATGCTGGCCGACATGTACGTCGCCGGTGCGCTGGCCCGCTCCAACGCCTACTGGGCCGCCTGGGCGCTGTCGACCAACGATGCCGAACTGGCCGAGGCGGCCGCCACCGCGCGGGTCAGCGCCACCCAGGCCTTCCAGCTCTGCGCCAGGAACAACATCCAGGTGCATGGCGGCATGGGGTTCACCTGGCAGTTCGACTGCCATCTGTACTACCGACGCTCCAATCTGCTGGCACTGTCGCTCGGCGGTCCGTCGACCTGGGAAGACCGGCTGGTGGACAGCCTGATGAAGAAAAACGCGGCCTGAACGGGGACACGGGACATGAACTTCGATGACAGCGCAGAGGAAGCCGCGTTCCGCCAGGAAGTGCGAAGCTGGCTGGACGCCAACGCCCCCAAACATTTACGCCAGGAACTGGAGGACGCGCCGTTCGGCCGCCTGCAGCTGAAAAGTGTCGACGCCATCGCGGCGTCGCGCGCCTGGCAGAAGCAGAAATACGACGCCAGATGGGCCTGCCTGCACTGGCCGGTGGAATACGGCGGCCGCGGCGCCACGCCGATCGAGCGGGTGATCTGGCAGCAGGAGGAAGGCGTCTACGGCAAGCTCTCCGCCCTGTTCGGCATCGGCCACGGCATGTGCGGCCCCACCGTCATGGCCTGGGCCAGCGAGGAGCAGAAGCGCCGGCTGTTGCCCAGGCTCGCCGCCGGGGAGGAGAACTGGTGCCAGCTGTTCTCCGAACCCTCCGGCGGGTCGGACGTCGCCGGCCTGCGCACGCGGGCCGAACGCGATGGTGGGGACTGGATCGTCAATGGCCAGAAGATCTGGACCAGCGTCGCCCATCTGGCGGACTGGGGGCTGCTGATCCTGCGCACCGACCCGAACGTGCCCAAGCACGCCGGCCTGACCATGTTCTTCCTGGACATGCGCTCACCCGGCATCGAGATCCGCCCGATCAAGCAGGCCAACGGCCAGTCCGACTTCAACGAGGTGTTCTTCACCGATGTCCGCATTCCCGACAGCCAGCGCCTCGGCGCCGTCGGCCAGGGCTGGAAGGTGTCGTTGACCACGCTGATGAACGAGCGCGCTTCGATCGGCGCCCGCGCCGTCACCGGCTTTCCGGAAATGCTCGATTTCTGCACCCGCATGGAAATCGACGGGCGGCCGGCGGTGCAGGACCGGGCGGTGCGCTCCCGGCTGGCGACCTGGGCGGCGCGCGCCAGCGGGCTGAAATACACCTCCTACCGCGCCATTTCGGCGCTATCCAAGGGCGAACTGCCCGGGCCGGAGAACTCCATCGGCAAGCTGGTGTCCGGCTCCATGCTGCAGGAAATCGCCATGGCGGCGCTGGATCTGCAGGGCGAGGCGGGCATCCTGGCCGATCCCGCGCTGGCCGAGGCGGCGGCGCGGTTCCAGGCGATCCTGCTGCGCTCCCCGGCGGTGCGGATCGAGGGCGGCACGGACGAGATTCTCCGGAATATCATCGCCGAGCGGGTTCTGGGGCTGCCGGCGGACATCCGGGCGGACAAGGGGATGGCGTTCAATCAGATTCCGACGAAGGCAAGCTAAAGCCAGGGCTCTGCCCTGGACCCGCTGGGCGCGGCGCGCCCAGACCCGCATCCGTTAGAGCAAGACCAGTCTTGCAGGCCTTCCTGGCATGGTGACGACGATCGCGTGCTGGCGGAAGCGGCGGGCCAGTACCGCGGCACGGCGTGGGGCAACCTCGGCCAGCAGCATCTCCTCGCGCCAGCCGCGCAGCACCCCCTCGCCTTCTCGAATTTCCGCGCATCCGGCCAGGCGGGCGCGCAAATTCCAGGCGAGCGGCATCCGCCTTGAGCGCGGGTTCCAGGCAGTCAGGAAAACCGCCGGCCTCGCCAGCCCCTTCACACGCCGGCCGATCCGCACCTCCAGGCCGGACGCGCGATAGGACGTCGCCCGATAGGCAGCCAGCAGCCGGGGGGGCAGCTTCACGGGGCTACAGATCGTCGTTCCTGTTGCCGAACTCGACGTCGCGGTGGACGTGCACGGACATCAGGATGCCGAAGCCGGCCATCACTGTCAGCATCGCCGACCCGCCATGCGACACCAGCGGCAACGGCACGCCGCCGACGGGGATGGCGCCCATCACCATGGCGATGTTGACGAACACGTACATGAAGAAGTTGAACGAGATGCCGAGCGCCACCAGACGCCCGAACTGGTGCCGGCAGTTCAGCCCGATCGCCATGCCGCCCAGCACGATCAGCAGCAGCAGGCCCATGATGGCCAGGCCGCCGATCAGGCCGAACTCCTCGCCGATCATGGTGAAGATGAAGTCGGTCTGCTTCTCCGGCAGGAAGTTCAGATGGCCCTGGGTGCCCTGCAGGAAGCCCTTGCCCCACATCCCGCCGGAGCCCAGCGCGATCTTCGACTGGATGATGTTGTAGCCCGCGCCCAGCGGATCGCCCTCGGGATTCAGGAAGGTATCGATGCGCGCGCGCTGGTAGTCGTGCAGATGGGCGAAGGCGAAATGGGCCGCGAGCGGCAGCGGCAGCAGGACCAGCAGGAACTTCCACAGCCGCACCCCGGCGGCGAAGAACACCGAGCCGCCGACCAGCAGGGTGATGACCGCGGTGCCCAGATTGGGCTCCTTCAGGATCAGGCCGACCGGAACGAGCACGGCGATCACCGGCGGGATCAGGAACAGCGGATTGCCGATCCGCTCCCAGGATGCCCGGTGAAACCAGGCCGCCAGCGCCAGCACCAGGGCGATCTTCATCAACTCGCTCGGCTGCAGCTGCAACCCGCCGAATTCGATCCAGCGCTGCGCGCCCTTGCCGACATGGCCCATCCGCATCACCAGCAGCAGCAGGCCCACCCCGGCGGCATAGCAGGGCCAGGCAAGCCGGGCGATGAAGCGGATATCCACCATCGCGATGCCGATCATCAACACCAGGCCGAAGGCGAAACGCAGGGCGTGCTTGGTGGCATAGGGCTCGGGCGCGCCGCCGGCGGCGCTGTACAGCGCGACATACCCGACCCCCGCGAGCGCGCAGAGCAGCAGCACATAGCCCCAGCTGATCCGCCAGAGCTTGCCCGTCAGGTCGAACGACGCCTCGCGGATCAGCCGGCGCTGCATCATCAGCTTCTGTCCGCTACGCGCGCACCCTGGGGCTCGGTCCGGTTGGCCGGGTCGCGCCGCAGGGTTTCGATCATGATGTCGCGGGCAACCGGCCCGGCCGTGAGGGCGCCGGCATTGCCATGCTCGACCACCACGGAAACCGCATAGCGCGGCGCGTCATAAGGCGCGAAGCCGACGAACAACGCGTGCGGGCGGTATTCCCAGGGCAGGTTCTCGGACTTGAACCCGCCGTGTTCGCGCAGCTCGCGGGAGACGCGGCGGACCTGGGAAGACCCGGTCTTGCCGGCCATCTGGGCGCGCCCCTCGCCCAGGCGGGCAATCGGGGCAGTGCCCCCCGGCTCGTTGACCACCTGCCACATCCCCTCGCGGACCAGATGCAGGTCGCGCTCCGGCAGGCCCACGCTCGACCAGTCGTCCGGATTGGAGCCGGGCTGCATCACGCCGCCGATGCTGCGGGTCAGGTGCGGCTCGACCGCCCGGCCGGTGGCCACGCGGGCGGTGTAGGTGGCCAGCTGCAGCGGGCTGACCTGGATGTAGCCCTGGCCGATGCCGCTGACGATCGCATCGCCGATGTTCCAGGCCTTGCCCCGCGCATGCTGCCAGGCCCGGGTAGGGATCAGGCCGGCGCGCGCGCCCGGCAGATCGATGGTCGGGTCCGTGGCCAGGCCGAGGCGATGGCCCATCGCCGCGATCGGGTCGATGCCGGTGCGCCGGGCCACCTCGTAGAAATACACGTCGCACGAATTCTTCAGCGCGCCGCGCAGATCGAGCGGGCCATGCCCATTCTTGCTCCAGCAGTGAAACCGCGTGTCGCCCAGATCGAGATATCCCGGACAGTTAATGCGGTCGCCGGAGGTGATCGTGCCGGCCTTCAGCCCGGCCAGCGCCGTGCACATCTTGAACGTGGAGCCCGGCGCGTAAAGACCCGCCGAGGCCTTGCTGATCAGCGGGGCGCGGCGGTTATGCGTCCATTCCGCCCATTGCGCCTGGGATACGCCCGAATTGAACAGCGACGGATCGAAGGACGGGTTGGAGACCATCGCCATCACTTCGCCGTTGCGGCAATCCAGCACCACGGCCGAGGCGCTCTCCTCGCCCAGGCGGCGGACCACGAACTGCTGCAGCCCGGCATCCAGCGTCAGGCCGACATCGCGGCCGCGTGTGCCTTCCTGGCGGTCGAGCTCGCGGATCACCCGGCCGACCGCGTTCACCTCGAGCTGCACCGCGCCGGCGCGGCCGCGCAGCGTCACCTCGTGGAACTTCTCCATCCCCGCCCGCCCGACGCGGATGCCCGGCAGCGCCAGCATCGGCTCCTCGGCCACGTCGCTTTCGTTGGGCGGGGCGACATAGCCGACCAGATGGGCGAAATCCTCCTTGAACGGATACACCCTCGTGGTGCCGACATCGACCAGGATGCCCGGCAGGTCCGGGGCGTTCACCTCGATGCTCGCCATGTCGTCCCAGCTCAGGAATTCACGCAGCATGATCGGGATGAAGCGGCGGTGGCGGTGCACGTCCCGTTCGATCCGCGCCTTCTCGTGCTCGGCCAGCGGCACGATGCGGGAGAAATTCTCCAGCGTGCCGCTGACATCGGCGGTCTGCTCGGCGATCAGCAGGGCCCGCCAGTTGATCTTGTTGCCGCCGAGCACGGTGCCGAACCGATCCAGGATGCGCCCGCGCGGCGGCGCGATCAGCCGGGCGCTGATGCGGTTCTCGTCCGCCAGCGTGGAATAGCGCGCGCCGTCCACGACCTGGACCTGGTACAGCCGTGCCCCGAGTGCGCCGAGCGCCGCCACCTGGGCGCCCATCACGAACAGCGCGCGTCGGGTAAAGACGCCGGTATGCTTGGTCTCGCGCTTCATCCGACACCCTGCTGCATGATGCTGGACATGCCCTAGAGCATTATCGGGTCATGTTCTTCACATGACCCGATGAAAATGCTCGCCAAAACCAGGACTAGAGCAGGGGCGGCGATTTTACCTGAGCCGAACATGCCCTAGGCCTGTTCCGGGGCGGCGATGGAGCCGTGGGCGCGGCTGAACAGCACCGCCAGCATGGGGTAGACCGCGATCGCGACGACGCCCTGGAAGATCGCCGAGCGGACCGGCAGCAAGCGGAAGCCCATCAGCGAGGTGAGCCCCCAGCCGAGCGCCGCGCTGGCCGCGGCGAAGGCGGAAAAGGCGACCCAGATCACCGCGAAGCTCTGCCGCACCAGGAAGCGCTGCCAACTCAGCGCAAAGCCGTGCACCGCCAGCAGGCAGATCACGCCGACGCCGATCGGCAGGTAGCCGAGCAGGTCGAGCAGGAGCCCGATCGGGAACACCACCACCGGCGGCATCGATGCCGGGCGGAACAGGGTCCAGAAATAGACCGAGATCGTCGCCACCGCCGGGATCAGCGCCGCCTGTCCGGCGAAGCCGAACGGCACGGCGGCAAGCAACATCAGCAGCGCGGTGCAGGTGGCCGGGAAGCTCGCCCGCGCCGCCATGTCCAGACGACGGCCCAGACTGGGCCGGGGGCGGATGCCGGGGGTACGGTCGAACGGCGCCATCACCGCCGCGCCTCGGCCGGTTTCGCGGGTTTGCCCGCCGCCGCCGGCTGGGTGGCGGGTTTGCCGGCTGCCGCCGGCGGGGTGGCGGGTTTGCCGGCTGCCGCCGGCGGGGTGGCGGGTTTGCCGGCCGCTTCCGGCGAGGAGACCGGCTTCACGCCCCCCTCCGGCGAGGCGGCAGGCTTTACGCTCCCCTCCGGGGAGACGCCAGACTTTCCGCTCCCCTCCGGGGAGCCGATGCCGCGCAGGCCGTAGTCGAAGATGCGGACCACTTCCAGGCGATCCAGGCGGGCGCTCGGTTCCACCTCGGGCACGTTGGCGGCGTTGTAGTGCACGGTGCCCACGGGCAGGTTGGCGGGGAACGCGCCGGCCTCGGCGCTGGTCACCACGCGCTCGCCCTCGGCGGGGACCGCCCCCTCGGCCCAGTACATCAGCCGGGGCCGGGGGCCGTTGGTGCCCACCAGGATCGCGCGCGAGCGGCTGGTCTCCAGGATCACCGGAATGCGGCTGTTCAGGTCGGTCAGCAGCAGTACCCGGGCGGTGCGGGCGCCCACTTCCGTCACCCTTCCGACCAGCCCGCGCTCATCCAGCGCGATCTGGCCCTTGGCGATGCCGTGATTGGGGCCGAGCGCCAGCAACACGGCGCGAGCATAGACGCCGCCGGCGTCGGCCACCACGCGGGCGGTCACGAAGGCCGGGGCGGGATCGGGGATCCAGTGGAGATTGGCGCGCAGCCGCTGGTTCTCGGCGTCCAGCGCCAGGGCGACCGATTGCCAGCGCCGCAGCCGTTCATTCTCGTCGCGCAGGCGGACATTCTCGCTGCGCGCGATCAGCAGTTCGTCCCAGTCGGAGATCACCGTGCGCACCCGCACGATCGGCGCGGACAGCACGGAATAGATCGGCGCCATCGCATCGGCCAGGGCCATCCGCGCGCGCTCCGCGAGCAATGCATCGGCCTTGCCGAGCAGCAGCAGCGCGAAGGCCGCGACGACCAGCATCGGCAGCGTCAGCTTCGCCAATGCCTGCCGGGCCGGGATGGAAAGCCGGATCATTCTGCCGATCGTCCTCGTGGAGCAGCCAGGCCGATGCTAGTCCAAGCTGGCCCTAATACATACTGGTCAGCACATTGCGCAGGCGCTTGATCTCCTCCAGCGCGCGGCCGGTGCCGAGTGCCACGCATTGCAGCGGGTCCTCGGCCACCACCACCGGCAGGCCGGTCGCCTCGCGCAGCACCTGGTCCAGCCGGTGCAGCAGGGCGCCGCCGCCGGTCAGCACGATGCCCTTGTCGACGATGTCGGCGGCGAGTTCGGGCGGCGTGTTCTCCAGGGCGACCTTCACCGCCTCGACTATGGAGCTTACCGGCTCGAACAGGCTTTCCGCGATCTGGCGCTGGCTGACCAGCACCTCGCGCGGGACGCCGTTCATCAGGTCGCGGCCCTTCAGTTCGCGCAGCGGGCCTTCGCCCTCGTCTTCCGGCGCGGCGGCAGCGCCGATCTCCATCTTGATCCGCTCGGCCGAGGACTCGCCGATCAGCAGGTTGAAGTTGCGGCGGATGTAGCTGATGATCGCCTCGTCCATCTTGTCGCCGCCGGTGCGCACGCTGCGGGAATAGACGATGCCGCCGAGCGAGATCACCGCCACTTCCGTGGTGCCGCCGCCGATGTCGACGATCATCGAGCCCGAGGGCTCGGTGACCGGCAGGCCGGCGCCGATCGCGGCGGCCATCGGCTCCTCGATCAGCAGGACCTTGCGCGCGCCCGCACTCTCGGCACTTTCCTGGATGGCCCGGCGCTCGACCGCGGTGGAGCCGGACGGCACGCAGACGATGATGAGCGGCGAGGCGAAGCCGCGGCGGTTGTGCACCTTGCGGATGAAATGCTTGATCATCTCCTCCGCCACCTCGAAATCGGCGATCACGCCGTCGCGCAGGGGGCGGATGGCGGAGATGTTGCCGGGGGTGCGGCCGAGCATCTGCTTGGCCTCCTCGCCGACCGCGAGCACCTGCTTCTTGCCGCGCACCTCGGCGATGGCGACGACGGAGGGCTCGTCGAGCACGATGCCGCGTCCCTTGACGTAGACCAGGGTGTTGGCGGTGCCGAGATCGATGGCCATGTCGGCTGACATGAACGCGAACAGCCGGGAGAACATAGACAATACCTTTTTGCAATTCGAACCGGCGGCCGGACGCACGGGACAGGCCGCGCAGGACAGGCTGGGCGGAAGACAGGCTGGGCGGAAGACGGGTTGGGCGGAGCCCCGGAAGGGTGGTGGGCCGAAGCGATGGGGGATTAGCCCCGCTCCTGCGTGATAACAAGAGGCAAGCGGCATTTGGCGGCGCGGGTCAGACCGGGCAGAATGGCGCCTCGATGGAGGAAGCCCGCATGTACCAGACCGCCGGACGCCGGATCCGCCTGACAGCGCCGCTGATCGTGGCGCTGTGCGTGGCCGCCCTGGCGCTGAGCGCCTGCGGCACCAGCCCGGCCGACTTTGGCATCACCGGCCCCTCCCCCGGCATGAACCTGGCTCCGCCCCCCCCGCCGCCGGCGCGGGGCAATCCGGACGCGACGGCGGTTATTCCGGGGGTCCGGACCGGCAGCGACGCGTCCGGGCCGGCCGTCCTGCAGGGACGCGCGACGCCGGGCACGTTCTTCGGATCGGATTAGAGCCTCATATCACGCTCGAATCTGGCACTCCCGGCTTACATTGCTTTGAGTGGAGGTGCGGCTCGAACAAGCGATCGAAGCCTGGAAATGGGCTGCTCGATCAAGCGCCAGGACAATTCGGACACAGCCAAGGTGATCGCGACTTTCGTCATGAACAGAATTACCCCACCGCTGGCGCTTTGCCCGAATGCAGCCACGATGCCAAATTTTATGAGAAACTGGGGCACGAAATAATGATATACATAAATTCCATAGCTGATCCGCCCGATGTGCCGCAGGATCGGATTGCTTAGCCAATGAAGCTATCTTGCCTTTGCCGCATTTCGCGCCGAAATTATAAGGCAGAATGAGAAGAAGAGACTTGCGATGATATAGGTAACTTCTTGCCAAAATAAGTCCGAAATACACAGGGACAATAAAACCGATCCGAATGCCAACGCGACCGTTTTCCATCCGCTGAAAAGGCGGATCAGGCGAGCATCCAACTCCCGATCGAGGGATTCCGCGTAAGCTATGAATGCCCCGGCACAAAAATAACTGATGGTGGAGGGCAGCAATACGAAACTCCACAGGTCTCCGCTCGCGTAAGTCGCGATCCTGAAGGTGAATCCCGCGATTATTCCTGACACGATGAGCGAGAATGAGCGCCGAAGCGGTGTGACGATCAAAAGAAAAAACCAGACCAGGTAAAACTGCTCTTCAACGGCAAGGGTCCAGAAATGCGTGGCCGGCCCCCATGATTTTTGAAAATATATTTTAAAGTTCGTCAAATAGCTGGCGTGCCAAAGCCAATCCGCTCGCATACCGCCGATGCCGAGCAACGCCGTGACGGCGATCGCCAGATATAGCGGTGGGGTTAAACGAAGAAACCGGCGCCAGTAGAATTGGCCGGCTGCCGACCCGATGGAGACGTCGCGGAGCTTGTAATCGAAAATAATTCTTGAGATCAGGTAGCCGCTAAGCACGAAGAATATGTTAACGCCGAGGCCGCCGAGCGAGAAGTAGCCAACCA
>JBBIQA010000087.1:0-18138 GCA_037442565.1 Rhodospirillales bacterium | reverse complement strand
GGGCGGTGTCCTAGGCCTCTAGACGAACGGGACAAGAGGGTCGCGCTGGGTAACCGAACGCGGGCTGGCGGTCAAGCTCTGGGGTCGGGCGCGGGGCGGTGGAGCCGGGGGGTGGAGACGGGCGGTGGAGGCGGGGGGCTTCAGGCGGGCGCGGCGTCGGAGATGAAGAAGCCGGCGGTGGTCTGGCCGTTCCATTCTTCCGCGCGCAGGTGGCCGGCGAGGTTCAGGGGCAGGCCGTCGCGGTTCAGCAGGGCGTCGGACAGGGCGCCTTCGCGGGCGCGGAACATCAGGGCTTTCAGGCGGGGGCCGCCGCCCTCGCCTTCCAGGAAGGCGCGGATGGTGTTGCCTTCCTTGCCGATGCGCTCGGCGCGGACAACGCGGGCGCGGGGAAGGACGAAGACGGGTTCCTCGTTGCCGTTGCCGAAGGGGGCGAGGTGCTGCAGCTGGCGGGCGAGTTCGGTGGTGGCGCCGGGAACCGACAGCGTGGCTTCCACGGCCAGGTCGGCGGCGGCAGGCAGTTCGGCGGCGGCGGCAAGGCGTTCGTCCAGGAAGGCGTGGAAGTCGCCCAGGCGGTCGGCCCGCAGCGAGAAGCCGGCGGCCATGGCGTGGCCGCCGCCGGTGAGCAGCAATCCGTGCTGGCGGGCGGCGATCACCGCGCCGCCGAGGTCGATGCCGCCGACCGAGCGGCCGGAGCCCTTGGCGATGCCATCGGCGACGGCGGCGACGCAGGCCGGGCGGTTGAAGCGTTCCTTGATGCGCCCGGCGACGATGCCGACCACGCCGGGATGCCAGTCCGCGCCGGCGACCAACAGGGCCGGGTGGCCGGCTTGGGACTGGCGTTCGGCCTCGGCCATCGCGGTTTCCAGCATGGAAAGCTCGACCTCCTGACGCTGGCGGTTCACCGCGTCCAGCGTGGCGGCGAGCGAGCGGGCTTCGACATCGTCCTCGCACAGCAGCAGGCGGACGCCGAGATCGGCCTCGCTGATGCGGCCGGCGGCGTTGATGCGGGGGCCGAGGGCGAAGCCGCAGGTGAAGGCGGTGGGACGGTCCTTCGCCTGGGCCACGTCCAGCAGGGCGGCAATGCCGGGCCGGGCGCGCCTGGCCATCACCTTCAGGCCCTGGGTGACGAGGGCGCGGTTCAGGCCGGTGAGCGGCATGACGTCGCAGACGGTGGCGAGCGCCACGAGGTCGAGCAGGGCCAGCAGGTCGGGCTCGCGGCGGACCTGGAAGAAGCCCTGGCGGCGCAGGGTGCGGATCAGCGCGACGGCGGTGAGGAAGGACACCGCGGCGGCGCAGAGCGTGCCCAGGCCGGACGTGTCGTCCAGGCGGTTCGGGTTGACGGTGGCGCGGATCGGCGGGGGGGCGCCCTCGATCTTGTGGTGGTCCAGCACGATCACGTCGGCCTGGTTGTGCACCACGGCCAGGGCGTCGGCCGCGGCGGTGCCGCAGTCGACGCAGACGATCAGCCTTGCCCCCTGCCCCACCAGCGCGCGCAGGGCGGGGCCGTTCGGGCCGTAGCCCTCGGTCAGGCGGTCAGGCACGTGGTAGACGACCGGGCAGCCGAGGGCGCGCAGCAGGCCGATCATCAGGGCGGAGCTGGCGGCACCATCGACGTCGTAGTCGCCGAACACGCCGACGGTTTCGTGGTGGCGCACGGCGTGGGCCAGGCGTTCGGCGGCGGCGTCCATGTCGGTCAGCGCCGAGGGGTCGGGCAGCAGGGCGCGCAGCGTCGGGTCGAGGAAATTGGCGGCGTCCTCGATCCCGATCTGGCGGGCGGCGAGCAGCCGGCCGACGATTTCCGGCAGGCCGAGGCGCTGGGCGATGCCGAGGGCGACGCGGTCCTCGCCGGTGCGCCAGATCCAGCGCCGGCCGCTCAGGCTGCGGCCGACGCCGAGGACGAGCTCGGTCAGCGCTCGGTCCCTAGGTGGGCGTCCAGGTCTTCTTGGTGAAGTTGTGGTGCCCCTCGATGTAGCGGACGGTGCCCGACTTGCTGCGCATGACGATGGAATGGGTGATGGCGCCGTGGCCGAAGCGCTTCACGCCGCGCAGCATGGCGCCGGAGGTGACGCCGGTGGCGGCGAACATCACGTCGCCCTTGGCCATTTCCGCGATGGTGTATTTCTGGTTCGGGTCGTTGATGCCCATGGAGCGGGCACGGGCGATCTGCTCGTCGTTTTCATACAGCAGGCGTCCCTGCATCTGCCCGCCGATGCAGCGCAGGGCGGCGGCGGCGAGCACGCCCTCCGGCGCGCCGCCGGAGCCGAGATAGATGTCCACCTCGCTGTCGGGGGTGGCGGTTGCGATGACGCCGGCGACGTCGCCGTCGCTGATCAGCATGATCCGCGCGCCGGCCTCGCGGCATTTGGCGATCAGTTCCTTGTGGCGGTCGCGGTCGAGGATGCAGGCCATCAGGTCGGCGACGTCGCATTTCTTGGCGCGGGCCAGGTTGCGCAGGTTTTCGCCGACCGGGGCGTCGATATCGACCACGCCTTCCGGCAGGCCGCCGCCGACGGCGATCTTTTCCATATAGATGTCGGGGGCATGCAGGAAGCCGCCGCGCTCGGCCAGTGCCACGGTGGCAATGGCGTTCGGGCCGCCCTTGGCGGTGAGGGTGGTGCCTTCCAGCGGATCGACGGCGATGTCCATGGCGGGGCCGCCGCGGCCGACCTTCTCGCCGATGAACAGCATCGGCGCCTCGTCCATCTCGCCCTCGCCGATGACGACGGTGCCGTCGATCTGCACGGTGTCGAAGGATTTGCGCATGGCTTCCACCGCGGCGCCGTCGGCGTCGTTCTTCTTGCCGAGGCCGATCCAGCGCGAAGCCGCGAGTGCCGCCGCCTCGGTCACGCGGACCAGCTCCAGGGCGAGGTTGCGGTCGGTGACCGCCAACTCGGCGGCGGACAGGGTGGTGCTCATGGCGCGTTTCTCCGGATTTTCGCGAATGACTCGGTGGATCGGGCGCAGGTTAGACGATTTCGGCCCGGCTCATAACCGGGGCCAATGGCAAACCCAAAACGCCGGCGCAGCCAGGCGACCGATGATCCCGGGCAAGCCCTGTCCTGGCACCTCCGGGGCGGAGCCCCTGGCCGTGCTTTCCCTGGCCGTGCTTTCCCTGGCCGTGCTTTCCCTTCCCCCGACACCCCTGGTAGACCGAACCCAAAACGGCGAAGGGGAACGACATGGCTCGACAGTTGAAGGTTGCGGTTCAGATGGACCCGATGGAGACCATCGGCATCGAGGGCGATTCGAGTTTCGTTCTGATGCTGGAGGCTCAGGCGCGCGGCCATGAGCTGTGGCATTACGAGGTTCGCAACATGTGGCTGCGCGAGGGCGCGGCCAGCCCCGGCGCCAGGCGCGAGGAGCGGCTGTTCGCGCGGGCCCGGCCGGTGCGGGTGCAGCGCGTGCTCGGCGCTCATTTCAGCTTCGGCGAGACCCAGGTGGTCGATCTCGGCACGATGGACACGATCCTGATGCGCCAGGACCCGCCCTTCGACATGGCCTACATCACCGCCACGCATCTGCTGGAGCACATCCACCCGCGCACGCTGGTGGTGAACGACCCGGCATCCGTGCGCAACGCGCCGGAAAAGCTGCTGGTGACGCATTTCCCGGATTTGATGCCGCCGACGATGATCAGCTGGGACATCGAGGCGATGCGGAGCTTTCGCGCCGAGCACAAGGACATCATCGTCAAGCCGCTGTTCGGCAACGGCGGCGCCGGCGTGTTCCGCATAAAGCCCGACGACGAGAATTTTTCCTCGCTGCTGGAGATGCATTTTTCCCGTTCCCGCGAGCCGCTGATGTTCCAGCGCTACGAACCGGCGGTGCGCAACGGCGACAAGCGCATCATCCTGGTGGACGGCGAGGCGATGGGCGCGATCAACCGCGTGCCGGCGTCGGGCGAGGCTCGATCCAACATGCATGTCGGCGGCCGGCCGGAGAAAACCCAGCTGACTGCCCGCGAGCGCGAGATCTGCGCGGCGATCGGGCCCACCCTGCGCGAGCAGGGACTGATCTTTGTCGGCATCGACGTGATCGGCGACTGGCTGACGGAGATCAACGTCACCTCCCCCACCGGCCTGCAGGAGGTGGCGCGATTCGACGGGGTGCATCTGGAGAAGGCGATCTGGGACAGCATCGAGGCGAAAATCGGCGCCTGAAAGCTGCGGAAACCCTGCCAAAACACGAGTTCGCCGAAGCTTCACATATGCATCATTGTCCGGTCACGTTCTGAGAGTTAATGCAATTTGCATGAACCCTTCCGCCAGTCCCCTGCGCCGGTTCGCCCCCAAGAGGCCGCTGCTCGTTCCCGGGGCGGGCGATCCGGGCGGCCCCAGCCAGCCCGCTGACTGGGAACTGGTGCGGGTGCGTTCCGGGCGCCGTCTCATCCGCCGCGCCCGGGTGATCCGCCGCATGGTCAGCGTGCTGCTCTGGACGCTGATTTCCATCCTGATCCAATCGGTCTGCCTGCTGCTGCCGGGCAACGCCAAGGTGCATTTCGCCCGCTGCTACTGGGCGACGTTCGCCTGGCTGATGGGCATCAAGGTGCGGGTGATCGGCGAGAAGGCGCGCCGGAAGGACGGCCGCGCCGTGGTGTTCGTGTCCAACCATTCCTCCTGGCTCGACATTCCCGTGCTCGGCGGCCAGCTCGACGCCTGCTTCATCGCCAAGGACCAGGTCGGCACCTGGCCGGTGATCAGCACCATCGCCAAGCTGGGGCGCTCGGTGTTCGTCAGCCGCTCGCGCGGTTCCACCGGGCGGGAACGCAATGACATGACCGAGCGCCTGGCCGCCGGCGACAACCTGCTGCTGTTCCCCGAGGGCACCACATCCGACGGCGCGCGGGTGCTGCCCTTCCGTTCGGCCTTCTTCGCCATCACCGAGGGCGAGCGCCGGCCGATCGTGCAGCCGGTGTCGATCGTCTATGACCGGCTCGGCGGGCTGCCGACCGGGCGAGCCAATCGGCCGTTGTTCTCCTGGTATGGCGACATGGATATCGCCTCGCATTTCTGGCAGATCGGCCAGCACCGGGGCATGCGCTGCACCGTGCTGCTGCACGCGCCGCTCGATCCGGCACATTTCGCCAACCGTAAGGAACTGGCGCACGCGGTCTGGAAGGCCTGCGCCGACGGCGCCGCCACGCTGCGGCAGAACCGCCCGGCGCGGCCGATCCTGGCGCCCGGCCCGGATGCCGCCATCGAGGACAGCCAGCCTGCCTTCGCCTGACGCCCGGATCAAAGGGCTGCCTCGGTACTTTCATCTTCGATTCCGCCGGCTTTTATTGACACGGTGCCGTCCCTATCTGCCAGAATATCGGCATGGTGGGAGGCCGTAGAACGCCATTGAACTTGACCCAAGCCTGGATGCCAACGATTTCTCCGCTCTCCCGCTCCGGATTGGTCCGGCCGGGTGAGGCGGAGTTCGGTTGATGACGGTTTTCGAGACAGACAAAAACACGGTTCCGGCGGCCAGCCACCCAATCCGTATGAACAAGCGTCTGCACATGATCACCTGGGGTTGCCAGATGAATGTGTATGACAGCCTGCGAATGGAGGACGTGCTCGCCCCGCTCGGCTACGCGCCGACCGACGCGCCGGACCAGGCCGACATGGTGATCCTGAACACCTGCCACATCCGCGACAAGGCGGCGGAGAAGGTGTTTTCCGAATTGGGCCGGCTTCGCCTGCTGAAACTCGAACGCGAGGCGGCCGGGGGGAAGATGATCCTCGCCGTCGCCGGTTGCGTGGCGCAGGCGGAAGGCGCGGAAATCCTCGCCCGGGCGCCCTATGTGGACATCGTGCTCGGTCCGCAGACCTATCACCGCCTGCCGGAAATGGTGGCCCAGGCGGCGCGGGCCGGCGGCGCGGTGATCGAGACCGATTTCCCCGCCGAACAGAAATTCGACTTCCTGCCGGAGGCCGCCGCGCCCCAGGGCGTCACCGCGTTCCTCACCATCCAGGAAGGCTGCGACAAATTCTGCTCGTTCTGCGTGGTGCCCTACACCCGCGGCGCCGAGGCCAGCCGCCCCGCCGCCGCGGTGCTGGCGGAGGCCCGCCGCCTGGTGGCGCAGGGCTCGCGGGAGATCACCCTGCTCGGCCAGAACGTGAATGCCTGGCACGGCGAGGCGCCGGACGGGACCGACTGGGGACTCGGCCGCCTGCTGCGCGAGCTCGCCCGGATCCCCGGCCTGTTGCGCCTGCGCTACACCACGTCCCATCCCCGCGACATGGATGACGACCTCATCGCCGCCCATGGCGAGGTCCCGGCACTGATGCCGTTCCTGCACCTGCCCGTGCAATCGGGCTCCGACCGCATGCTGGCGGCGATGAACCGCAGGCACACCGCCGCCGACTATCTGCGCATCGTCGAGCGGCTGCGCGCGGCGCGGCCGGACATGGCGCTGTCGTCCGATTTCATCGTCGGCCATCCCGGCGAGACCGAGGCGGATTTCGAGGCGACCCTGGATCTGATCCGCCAGGTGCGGTTCGCCCAGGCCTTCAGCTTCAAATACTCCCCCCGCCCCGGCACCCCCGCTTCCGGCGCGCCGTTGCAGGTGCCGGAGGCAGAAAAGGACCGCCGGCTGCAGGCATTGCAGGCGCTGCTGCGCGAACAGCAGGCCGCGTTCAACGCAGCCTGCGCGGACCTGACGCTCCCGGTTCTCGTCACCGGTCCCGGCCGCAAGCCCGGCCAGATCGGCGGACGGTCCCCGTATCTCCAGCCGGTGCACCTCATCGGCTCCGAGAGCCTGATCGGCACGGAAATCGCCGTGCGGATCGTCACCGGCCACGCCAACTCGCTATCGGGAACCTTTTACCAGGAGAGAGCCACCGCTTGACCCATCTGTCCGTCCCAACCGCGCCTCCCGCCGACGGCACCGCCAGCGCCAATCCGGCTACCAACCGGGCCGTCACCCTCCAGTTCAGCAACAACACCCTGCTGCCGATGCTGCTCGGGGACCATGATCGTCACCTGGTCCGCATCGAGCAGGCGCTCGGAGTGCGCATGTCGTGCCGCGGCAATCGCGTGGCCATCGCCGGCGAGCCCGGCCGGGTGGAGGCGGCGCAGACCACGCTGCAAGGCCTGTGGCGGCGGCTGGAGCGGGGCGAGAGCATCGGTCGGCCGGAGGTGGAGGCGGCGATCAAGCTGTCGGACATCGACAACGACCCGAGGCTGCCGCTGTCGGACCTGCCGGCGATCCGCACCCGCCGCGGCGCGGTCGGCCCGCGCAGCCCGGGCCAGGCCGTGTACATGGAGGCGCTGACGGCGCACGAGATGGTGTTCGGCGTCGGACCCGCCGGCACCGGCAAGACCTATCTCGCGGTGGCCCAGGCGGTTGCCATGCTGCAGGCCGGCAAGGTCGACCGCATCGTGCTGTCCCGCCCGGCGGTGGAAGCCGGTGAGCGGCTCGGCTTCCTGCCCGGCGACCTCAAGGAAAAGGTCGATCCCTATCTGCGCCCGCTCTATGACGCGCTGAACGACCTGCTGCCCGGCGGCCAGCTCGACAAGCGCATGGCCAATGGCGAGATCGAGGTGGCGCCGCTGGCCTTCATGCGCGGCCGCACCCTGGCGCATTGCTATGCCATCCTGGACGAGGCGCAGAACACCACCGCGGTGCAGATGAAGATGTTCCTCACCCGCATGGGCGAGGGCACCCGCATGGTGATCGCCGGCGACCTGAGCCAGATCGACCTTCCCGCCGGCACGCGGTCGGGCCTGCGCGATGCGTTGGACACGCTGGAAGGCGTGCCCGGGATCGGCGTGGTGCGCTTCGACCGGCGCGACGTGGTGCGCCATCCGCTGGTCGGGCGCATCGTCGAGGCCTATGAGCAACGGGCGGAAGCCGAGGGCGATGCGCGCCGCGAGGCGGGCAGAGCGGGCACGGACCGAAAATTCGAGGGAAACAACAGCTAAATGGACCCGGACTCTAGTCGCAGCCCCGCCAGGACAAAGCCCATTTCGGTGGGGGCTCGTCCAGCGGGGATCAGCATTATCACCATCGCCGAACCGGCCTGGCGCCGGTTCGTGCCCGGGGCGGCCGCCATCGCCGGCCGCGCCGCCCAGGCTGCCGGAACAACCGCGTCGATCGTTCTGGCGTCCGACCGGGTCGTCCAGCTGCTCAACAGCCGCGATCGGGAAAAGAACAAGCCGACCAATGTGCTGACCTACGACCCGCCGTCGCCGGGGATGGGCGGCGAGGTGATCCTCGCCCTCGGCACGATCCGCCGCGAGGCCGCCGCCGCCGGCCGCCGCCCGGCGCATCACCTGGCGCATCTGGTGGTGCATGGCGCGCTGCATTTGGCCGGCCACGACCATATCAACGCGGGCGACGCCCGCCGTATGGAAATGGCGGAGGCCCGCATCCTGCACCGCCTGCGCGTGCCCAATCCCTGGAAGCGAACATGAGGGGGAAACGCGCATGAGCGGGAACCCGAACCAGATGCTCTGGCCACGCATCCGCACCCTGCTCGGCAAGCGCGGGGTGGAACTGAGCGTGCGCGATTCCATCGCCGAACTGGTGCAGGAAGCGGCCGACGCCACGCAGGCGCCGGGCGAGCTGCCGGAACTCGACCGCCAGGAACGCGCATTGATCGCCAACGTGCTGCGGCTGCGCGAAACCACCGCGGACGACGTGATGGTGCCGCGCGCCGACATCATCGCCATGAGCGTGGACGTGACGCTGGAGCAGGCGCTGGAGCAGATCCGCGCGGAGGGCCATTCCCGCCTGCCGGTCTACCGCGAGGGCCTCGATGAGATCGTCGGCATGGTCCACATCAAGGACGTGTTCGCTTTTGTCGGCCGGCCGGAGGCGTTTTCGCTCGAAGCCGTCCTGCGCAAGCCGCTGATGGTGGCGCCGCAGGTTCCGGTGCTTGACCTGCTGCTGCAGATGCGCCAGGCGCGCATGCACCTCGCGCTGGTCGTGGATGAATACGGCGGCATCGATGGGCTGGTGACGATCGAGGACCTGGTGGAGACCATCACCGGCGATATCTCCGACGAGCATGACGAAGTCGCCGGCCCGATGGTGACCGAGCGCCCGGACGGCTCGCTGGACATCAACGCCCGCATGCCGGTCGAGGATTTCGAGAAGCGCGTGGGCTCGGTTCTTTCGGAAGACGAGCGCGACGCCGATATCGACACCGTCGGCGGCCTGGTCTTCACCCTGGCCGGACGTGTGCCCGCGCGCGGGGAGGTGATCAGCCACGCCTCCGGCATCGAGTTCCGGGTGCTGGACGCCGATGCCCGCCGCATCCGCCGCCTGCGCGTCCGCCGGCCATCCGCCGCCCAGGCCGCCGAGTAAGGCTCGCCCGACAGAGCCGCACAGAGTTATTTCGGCCCTCGCCAAGCAATCGCTGGCACTCTCAGGTGGAGAGTGCTAAGACCCCCGCTCCGGAAGACGAATAACGACAATCGCGCGTCGCCATCGCGGCGACGGGCGCGTTTTCCGAAGATCAGGAACCAGTCCATGAAATTTCGTCCACTGCACGACCGCGTCGTCGTTCGCCGGCTGAACGCCGAGGAAAAGACCCGCGGCGGCATCATCATTCCCGACACCGCCCAGGAAAAGCCGATGGAAGGCGAGATCATCGCCGTCGGCGCCGGAGCCCGCAATGAAATGGGCCAGGTCGTCGCCCTCGACGTGAAGGCCGGCGACCGCATCCTGTTCGGCAAGTGGTCCGGCACCGAGGTGAAGCTCGATGGCGAGGAGCTCCTGATCATGAAGGAGAGCGACATCATGGGCATCATCGAGGGCGTACCCGCCGCCAAGCCGGCCGCCAAGGGCAAAGCCGCCTGAGCCTCCCGGCCGCGACTATTCGATAAACGATTGAAAATTTAGGAATACATAGAATGGCTGCCAAAGACGTACGTTTCGGGACCGATGCCCGCGGACGCATGCTGACCGGTGTCGAGACACTGGCCAACGCGGTGATGGTGACGCTCGGCCCGAAGGGCCGCAATGTCGTGCTCGACAAGAGCTACGGCGCGCCGCGCATCACCAAGGACGGCGTCAGCGTCGCCAAGGAGATCGAGCTCTCCGACAAGTTCGAGAACATGGGCGCCCAGCTCGTGCGCGAAGTCGCCAGCAAGACCAACGACGTCGCGGGCGACGGCACCACCACCGCGATCGTGCTCGCCAACGCCATCGTGCATGAAGGCCTGAAGGCGGTTGCCGCCGGCATCAACCCGATGGACCTGAAGCGCGGCGTGGACAAGGCCGTGATCGCCCTGGTCGAGGAATTGGCCAAGCGCTCGAAGAAGATCACCACCCAGGCGGAAACCGCCCAGGTCGGCACGATCTCCGCCAACGGCGAAGAAGAAATCGGCAAGATGATCGCCCAGGCGATGCAGAAGGTCGGCAACGAGGGCGTGATCACGGTCGAGGAAGCCAAGGGCATCGACACCGAGCTCGACGTCGTCGAGGGCATGCAGTTCGATCGCGGCTACATGTCCCCGTACTTCATCACCAATGCCGAGAAGATGGTGGTGGACCTGGATCAGCCGTACATCCTGATCCATGAGAAGAAGCTCTCCGGCCTGCAGCCGCTGCTGCCGTTGCTGGAAGCCGTCGTGCAGTCCGGCCGTCCGCTGCTGATCATCGCCGAGGATGTCGAGGGCGAAGCCCTGGCCACCCTGGTGGTGAACAAGCTGCGCGGTGGCCTGAAGGTCGCCGCCGTGAAGGCGCCGGGCTTCGGCGATCGCCGCAAGGCGATGCTGGAAGACCTCGCGGTCCTGACCGGTGGCCAGGTGATCAGCGACGACCTCGGCATCAAGCTCGAGACCGTCACGCTGGCGATGCTCGGCACCGCCAAGAAGGTGCTGATCGAGAAGGAAAACACCACGATCATCAACGGCGCCGGCAAGAAGGCCGACATCACCGGCCGCGTCGCCCAGATCCGCGCGCAGATCGAGGAGACCACGAGCGACTACGACCGGGAGAAGCTGCAGGAACGCCTGGCGAAGCTCGCCGGCGGCGTTGCCGTGATCCGCGTGGGCGGCTCGAGCGAGGTCGAGGTGAAGGAGCGCAAGGATCGCGTGGACGACGCGCTGCACGCCACCCGTGCGGCCGTTGAGGAAGGCATCGTGCCCGGCGGCGGCGTCGCCCTCGCGCGCGCCAGCCTGGTTCTCGCCAAGCTGAAGGGTGAGAACGACGACCAGCGCGTTGGGATCGAGATCGTCCGCAAGGCGGCCCTGAGCCCGCTGCGCCAGATCGCCGAGAACGCCGGCGAAGATGGCGCGGTCATTTCCGGCAAGGTGCTGGAAAAGGACGACTACAACTGGGGCTTCGATGCCCAGAGCGGCACCTACACCAACATGGTGAAGTCCGGCATCATCGACCCGACCAAGGTGGTCCGCGCTGCCCTGCAGAACGCTGCATCGGTGGCCTCGCTGCTGATCACCACGGAAGCGATGATCGCCGACCGCGTTGAGACCACGCCTCCGGCCGGCGGCGCCGGCGGCGGCATGCCTTACTGATCGCGAACCCGCTGGTCCATGTTCAGGCATTGCTTGCCTGAGCCATGGCCGGCGGACATGCCGGAGAGGGTTCCGATCGGTTTCGATCGGAACCCCATCCGGGAAGACCTGAAAATCCGGCGGTCATGACGCGTATGCGAAACTGGACCGAAAAACCGAACGTCCTGCCCTGGCCACCGATCCTGTATGGCTGTGCCGCCGTTGCGGCCTTCGGGCTCGGACGCGTCTACCCTCTCGGAGCCGGTCTGCTGAACGGCCAGATCGCCCGCGGCTTCGGCATCGCCGTGATGCTCGCGGGGCTTGGCCTGGACATCGCCGCGATGGTCACGATGCATCGCGGGCGGGCCAACATCCTGCCGCATCGGGCAGCGACCGCACTGGTTACCAACGGCCCCTTCTCCCTGTCGCGGAACCCCATCTATCTCGGCAACACCCTGCTGCTCGGCGGGGCGGGTCTGGCGTTCGCAAATGCCTGGTTGGTGGCGGCCGCGATCATTGCGGCCCAACTGGTTGCCATGCTCGCGATCCGCAGGGAGGAAGCGCATCTCGCGGCCAAATTCGGCGCCGAGTGGCAGGCCTACGCGCAGCGGACCCCGCGCTGGCTGTGGCGCTTCTGAACCGTGCCGCCCGTATGGGCGATTTGACGTGGATCAAGTCCGCCTGACCGAGGCCGCCGTAGACTGCGCTTCATAGCACATGGCGGGAGACCAAGATGCACGAGGATTGGCCGGGACTGGCGGCGGGCCTGTTGGCACCGCTCAAGGAATTGCGCACCGGCGCGCCGGATGTGATGAAGAGCTTCTCGGCCATGGCGCGCGCCGCGCTGGAGCCGAAGGCGCTGGACGGCAAGATGAAGGAACTGATCGCACTGGGCATCTCGGTCGCCGTGCGCTGCGATGCCTGCATCGCCTTCCATGCCGAAGCCGCCGTCCGCCAGGGTGCCAGCCGCGACGAGGTCATGGAGACCATGGGCATGGCGATCTACATGGGCGCAGGTCCGTCCGTGATGTACGCGGCCCAGGCGCTAGAGGCCTACGACCAGTACCGCGCCAAAGCCGCGGGCGCGGCCACCTGAACCCCTGAGCCCGCCACCCGCGCGGCACCGCCGCATGGGCAACTTGCCTGGAGCCAAAATATCGTGACGAAGAATGTTGGAACAATCGACCGTGTGATCCGTATTCTGATCGGATTGGCGCTGCTGTCGCTTCTTGTGTTCGCGGATGGGAATCTGCGATGGATCGGGCTGATCGGCCTTGTCCCGCTGGCGACTGCCTTTGTCAGCTTCTGCCCGCTCTACGCGATCCTCGGCATCCGCACCTGACGCCGGGATCGGGGCAGAACCCCTGGCCGTTCTTCCCTAAACCACCGGCGACGCCCCCCCGTCGACGTTGATGGCGGTGCCGGTGACGTAGCCGGCCTGCTCGGAGCACAGGAAGCACGCCATGGCGGCGAAACAGCCTGGCGCCGGCGACCGGGGCGCTGTTCTCCCTGCTGCCGCCGGAGAATGCCACCGGCAACTTCACCAAAGTCGTGCAGCGCGTGCCGGTGAAGATCGTCATCGACCCCGCCGACGCCGACCGCGCCGGCTGGCTGCGCGCCGGCCTGTCCGTCACCGCCGAGGTGGATACGCGCGGGCATGATGCGCAGCGCCTCGGCTTCTTCGGGGCCGCAGCCGCCACGCTCGGCCTGGACCAGTAGTCGATGGCCGCCGCGGACGACAAGCTGGACTGGCGGCAATGGCTGGGATTCATGTCCATGGTGGTGGGCATGTTCATGGCGATCCTGGACATCCAGATCGTCAGCGCCTCCATCCGGGAGGTGCAGGCCGGGCTGTCGGCCAGTTCCGACGAGGTCGCCTGGGTGCAGACCAGCTACCTGATCGCCGAGATCGTGATGATCCCGCTGTCGGGCTGGCTTTCGCGGCTGCTGTCCACGCGGGTGCTGTTCACGATCAGTTCGCTCGGGTTCACGCTGTTCTCGTTCCTGTGCGCCTTCGCCACCGGCCTTGGCCCGATGGTCGTGTTTCGGGCGCTGCAGGGCTTCATCGGCGGCGCGATGATACCCACGGTCTTCGCCACCTCCTTCCTGCTGTTCCCGGGCGCCAGGCGGGGGCCGGTCACCGTGCTGATCGGCCTGACCGCGACGATGGCGCCGACCATCGGCCCGACGCTCGGCGGCTGGCTGACCGAGCAGTTCTCCTGGCACTGGCTGTTCCTCATCAACGTGCCCGTGGGCCTGGCGATTTCCGCCAGCGTCTGGACATTCCTCGACATCGACAAGCCGGATTGGAGCCTGCTGAAGCGCTTCGATGTCGTCGGTCTGGCGCTGATGGCGACGTTCCTGGGCTCGACGGAATACGTGCTGGAAGAGGGCAGCCGGAACGACTGGTTCGAGGACGACCTGATCCGCCTGTTCACCGTGCTCGCCGTCATCGCCGGGGGCTTGTTCTTCTGGCGGATGCTGACCCGGCGCGACCCGCTGGTGGAATTGCGCGCCTTCCGCAACGCCAACTTCGCCGCCGGCTGCCTGTTCAGCCTGGTGCTGGGCCTCGGGCTGTACGGATCAGTCTACGTCACGCCGCTGTTTCTCGGGCAGGTGCGCGGCTACGACAGCCTGGAGATCGGCCAGACCATGTTCGTGGTCGGCATGACCATGTTCATCAGCGCGCCCATCGTCGGCAAGCTGGCCAAAATCGTGGATCTGCGCCGTCTGCTCGCCTTCGGGCTGACGATGTTCGGTATCTCGCTATGGTGGCTCGGCCACCTGACCAGCCAGTCCGCCTTCTGGGAGATGCTGCTGCCGCAGATGCTGCGCGGGTTTTCCATGATGTTCATCATGCTGCCGGTGACGCAGGTGGCGCTCGGCACCCTGGCGCCGGCGGCGCTGAAGAACGCCTCCGGGCTCTATAACCTGATGCGCAACCTTGGCGGCGCGATCGGTCTGGCGCTGATCAATACCGTCGCCACGACGCGCGACGCGGTGCACACGCTGCATCTGCAGGAACAGGTGAACTGGGCACGGCCGGGGGCGATGAAGGTGATGAACGGCATCACCCATGCCCTGACCGCGGCAAAGGAAGGCGAAGCGCATCTGGCGGCACTGAAACGAATATCCTTGTTGGTGCAGCGGGAAGCGCTGACCCTGACCTACAACGACGTGTTTCTGCTGATGGCGCTGTCGTTCTTCCTGGCGGTGCCGCTGACCTTCTTCCTCGCGCGGCCGGCTGTGGCGGCAGCCGGCGGGCATTGAGGCGGCCGATACTCGCCTTAGCGTCTATCCGGCGCAGGCGGAATCGCCGAAGACGGATAAACAGACGCGAAAACAATGAGCTAGAGTCTGTCAGGGCTTCAATGAAGCCCTGACAGACTCTAGTGACGGCCCGGAGCGATGACGTCCGCCGGAGGCGCATGCCTGATCGGAAGGCGGTACAGCGCATAGCCGGGGCCCTGCGCGAGCGTCTGCGTACCGTCCGGCGGCGGGGCAGGCCAGAGCGCCGGGTTCAAGACGAGAGCGTACGTATAGTAGTTTCGCATCGCTGGCGGGAACGGAGAGGCCGTCACGGATAGTCCGGATCTGTCGGCACGGTACGGCGGGGGCGGCGTCGGCACCGCACCGGGCTGCGGCTCAATCAGGTTCTGCGTCGGAATGGCGAATACCTCGCTGGTTATGATACCGCGCCGGATCAGCGCATAGGACGGCAGCGTGCGTAACGGCGGCCGGACCATCGGGCCGAAATCCCCCTCATAGGCCACGATCGAATAGACCCTTGCATCGCCTGGCAGAGCGAGCAGCGCATCGAGCACCGGCCGCATACGATCCTGCGCCGAGATCCAGGCCGCCTCGACCACACCACCGCGAACCAGCAGGATCAGGCCGATGAGTGCCACGATCCGGTACTGGCCGCGCCGATGGGCCGTGACGATATCCGTCGCGGAAAGGCCCAGCAGCAGCAGGACCGCCGGAAGGCGCTGCGGCAGATAGGTCGTTCCGAACCATCCATCCGGCACCAGCAGATAGACCAGCGCCAGGCCGCCGACCGGCAGCAGCATGCGCCAATCCACCCGCAGCCGGCCGAGCCCCAGCGCGGACGCGGCGATCAGCGCCATCACCGCCAGCGAGCCCCGGTCGACCCATGTTGCGTAGCCCTGCAAGCCCTGCTCCACGCCGGCAAGCCGCGCCCACAGCGCCGCGAGTGTGAACTGCGGCAGGATCATGGCCCACCCCGGCGCTGCCCCCCCGGCGAGCAAGGGCGCCTTCAGCAACAGCAGCATCGGCCAAAGCCCGGCAACGCTCGCGAGGATCAGGCGGCGGACGGAAGTTTGCCGGCGCGACGCGAGCCATAAGGAAGCCTCCGACGCAAGGATCAGCCCGACCAGAATCAGCCATGCGAGAAGGTGCGAACAAAATGCAAGGCCGGCCAGAACAGCCAGGCCCGCAGCGGCAACGCGAGGCCTTTCAGCAGCCTGCCATCGCCAGAAGGCGGCTGCCCACAGCAGCAAACCGAGGCCGAAATAGAAATTGACGAACCCATAGAGAAAATAGCCGCAATATATGAACCCGGCGCCGGCAACGGGCCAAGGCGAAAGGCGGCGGAACGATGCGGCATGCAAGGCCGCGGCCCCCGTCCCCGCCAATACCGCCGTGACCACGAGGAACACGCGTCCCGCGGTCTCGACCCCGAGGCCGAGATACATCAGGCCAAGGACCACGGCATCCATCGCAAGATTGGGCACGATCACAGGATTGAACCGGTAGGTCCCGGCAAAGCCGGTTCCGTGCAACAGAGCCCAGATTATCTGAATGCGCGCGAGATGTGCGGGATAGTCCAGCAACGGCGGCAATTCGGCCGACAGGGGAGGCAGAATCAGGCCGAGCAGCGCAAGCGCCCACAAAGGCACGAACCAGGACGGTACCCGGCCTTGATCGCCGCATGACCGGACGCAGGCCAGGAAACGGTCTGTCACGCCCCTCTGCGCTGGTTCAGGCGAATGAGACGGGTTGGGTTGCACGCGATGCCCCGGTGCGGCCGAATATCAACCCGGATTTCCGATCACGCTCCGCTCCCACACCCGTTGTCCCCAATAGCCCGGCAAGTGCCGCGGCCGGGCGACATGGATCAACAGGATGGCCATGCCGACGAATACCGGCGCGTTCAGGCGAAGGTCATGCGCTGGGTACAGAACGAGACGCGCCAGGGTATAGGCATACATTCCGATTGCGAGAAACGTTGGGCGTTCGGGCAGTCTGTCGTGGTAGCGGGACAGTGCGAATGCCATCAGCACGGCCTCGGCCAGCACGGCCCAAAGGCCCGCATTGGCCAAGCCCTCCACAATCCCTGATTTCCAGGCGCCAAGGATGACGGAAAGCGGGATCGAAGTGGCCGCCAGCTCGGCCGGATGGGGCGCAAAGCCGATGAATGTGGCTGAGTACAGCACCCGAAAGCCATAGGCTCCCGCCAGGCGGGCAATGGTCTGGCCGACGGCGATCGAGCCAAAGAACAGGATGGCGGATGGGAGCGAGCTCGATTTCCGTGACCCCGCAAAACGCTCGGCGAGCAGCGCCAAAGCCAGCAGCGCATTCAACAGCATCGCCTCGGAACGCACTGCCGTGGACGCGACCAGAACCAGCACGCCGGCCATGTCCCGCCGTTTTCCCAGAAGCGCGACGCCCACCGCCACGAGCAGGACAAAAAGGCCGTCGGGGGTCGATTTCTGCGCAAGGTCGGTCAGCAGGGGCGACAGTCCCACCACCGCAACGGTGCCGGCGCCGGCCCAGACACCCAGCCGGCGGAAAGCAATGCCCACAATCAGCAGGTTGATCGCCAATGCGCTCAGCACCGACACAGCCGCGCCGGCTGATGCGATCGTCGGGGTGAACGCGGATACCGCCCCGACCACCCAGACATAGAGCGGGCGGATCCGGTAAAATGGCAATTGGTCCGAGAATGCAACCGGGTCTGCCGCGACAATGCGACGGTAGTCACTGTCGGCGATCAGCTTCCCGTACGCACCCGGCCGCACGGCTTCGGCAAAGGTTCGCACATCCTTGTAGGCGGCGGCCTGAAAGTCGGCCGGATCGGGCAATGACCAGGACTTGATGATGCCGACATAGGCCAGGGAATCCCAGTTCAGGCTGGGAGAGAACACCCCGATACAAGGGGCCACGAGGGAGCACAGCAGCGCGAATGTGGTTGCGAGAGCAATCAACCAGCGGTTCCGACCGAAGGTCAGCACCGATGCACCATCCCGCCAGCGCGTGCCACGTTGCACGAACGTGTACCAAGGCCCCCGTTGCGGATAGCGGCCGGCCGCCGTCTTTCTCGCCGCCATCAGCTTGTCAGGACGGAACATCTCGCGCTCCCCGCTCGGCGCTGCCGCACCCGGCCCGATGACGGCTTTCCGCGCACGGATGGAGGGATGAGGATGGGCGTTTTCATCGGCTTGTTTATGTACGCATGGCGGGATGGCACGGCCAGGAGCGACAATCACCGTCAAGAGAATTGCAGGCCGACGCGGCGCGGCCGGCCGCTTCCCCGGCGACGGGGCAGGCGGATCGCCGCCTGGAAACGCTGGCGGCGTCCGAAGACGCCGCCCTGGGCACGTTCCGTCGCGTTGTATCAGCCAATCTTGCGACGGCGGATCAGACCGAGACCGGCCAGACCGATAC
>JBBIQA010000086.1:10447-18418 GCA_037442565.1 Rhodospirillales bacterium | reverse complement strand
CAACGGTGCACGGGTGCTGAAGGCGGCGTAGGGCGCATGCGGAAAGATTGAGAGTTGTGGTGCGTGCCCGTGCCGTCGCGGCGCGTAAAATAAAGGGCGGCACCACCTCTCTACCTTCGCGGCGGCGGCTTCGTCTTCTCTATTGCCATAGCCGACCGGATACAGCGATGGAGCGCATCATAGTTCGGTCAGCCTTTGGCCATAACCACTTTGATCGAGGTCGGCTGGATCAGCCCGCCAGAACCAGCCGGTCTTGGGCCAGCACCAGCCGTATGAGGGCGTCAGGCGTTACACGTGACAGCGGGGCGCCCGCATCATCGGCTGTGCCACCGGCAACGGGCTTTCCACTCGTCCGGCGGAAGGTGCGGCCTATTCGACCTTGAAGCCGCGCCGCACGAACACAGCCTGGGCCTGCGGGCCCGCCAGGAACGCCAACAGGGCGCGCGCTTCGGGCGTATCCCCCGCCTTGGTCACCGCGAACGGGTAGACCACCGGATCGTGGCTGCTGGCCGGGAAAACACCGGCGATCGTCACTTGCTTCGATATCGCGGCGTCGGTGGCGTAGACGATCGCCGCGGGCGCCTCTCCGCGCTCCACCAGCAGCAACGCGGACCGCACGTCATCGGTGCGCGCCAGACGCGGGGAAATACTGTCCCACAATCCGAGTTTCCTCAGCGCCTGCTCGGCGTAGATGCCGACCGGCACATGCGCGGGATCGCCTGTGGCGATACGCCCGTTCGGGCCGAGCAAGGCGGCAAGATCAACGCCGGGGCCAATGACAATATGCACGGGCTTATCGGCGGGGACGACCAGGACGAGGTCGTTGCCGAGCAGGTCCTTGCGGGTGTCCGCCGTGATCAGGTTCTTTTCTGCCAGGTAGTCCATCCATTTCTGATCCGCAGAGGCAAACAGGTTCACCGGCGCACCTTGCTCGATCTGTCTTGCCAGCGTCGAACTGGCTCCAAACGACAGGCGCGGCGCGGCATGTCCCTGCTGAACCCAGAGCGCAGCGACGTCCTTCAGCGCGTCGGTCAGGCTGGCAGCGGCAAAAAAGGTCAGCTCCTGGGCACGCGCCGCGAGGGGCAGGAGCAGGACACAGAGGAACAACAGAATCCGCATGCGGAATACCTTTCGGGGGCGTTGGGGTTCAAGGCTGGATCGGACGGGCGCCGACAAGGATTGCGTCGGCTTGGGCGGGGCTCTGCACGCGGCCGTAGACCACGGCGTTGAACAGCGGAGCCAGCGTCGCCGGATCGGCGCCGGCGGGCCAGGCGAGGCCGAGCACGCGGTTGAGCGAGGGCGGTTCCTCCAGCCAGCCGAAAGGCTGGGTGGGGGCAAAGAACACGTGCCCGTCGCGCACCGCGCGCACCGTTTGCCAGGCTGGCGCCGGCGCGATCGCGTCACGCATGGCGGGTTCTGCGAAGATCAGGATGCCGGTGTCGCGCGTGCGGATCGCCTCGCTGCTTGCCTGTCGGGAAGGGCCTTGGCCGTCGGGCGCAAGGACCTGCAATCCCACTCGGGTAAAGGCATCCGTCACCTCGGTACTGGCTGCGGCGATGCTGAGACCGTCGGCGCCCCGGGTATAGACGACGCAAGGATGCGCATCGCTTCGTGCGGTCCGTCAGCATGGCCAACAGAGCCGAGGCGAGCTGAGCCAGGATCCCTGCACGGCCTTCCCGGTGCAGCGCATGTGTAATCCCGTCTGGCACCAATACCGTGCGACCGGTGGCGTCAACGACCTCGGTCGCGCCCGATGTCGCGGGCCACAGCAGGGCCGGAAGGATGTAAAGGCGCGCAAGCATACTGTGCTCCCTGGCGAGAACGATATATCCCATCATACATATCGACCACAAGTGCCGAGGCGATTGCCCGCATGACGAGACAGAGCCGCCGCCCCGAGCTAATGGCAACTGGCCGGGCGATCGGCGATGGAAGCGTCCCAGATCGGATCCTGGCGCGATGAACATTGATCCGAAGCGGCCCGGCATGGTTGTCTTTATCCCCATGGGGAAGCGCATACCGAAGTCAGAGGCGTCGGTCACGACCAGTGATCGATTGAGTATCCGGATCGACCTTGCGTCCGGGGCCAGGATCGGCCCCGGCAAAGTCGCCGTATTGGAGGAGATCGGCCGATCCGGTTCCATTTCGGCGGCGGGACGAGCCTTGCGCATGTCCTACAAGCGGACATGGCAACTGGTGGAGGATCTCAATTCCAGTATCGGCACGCCGGTCGTGCAAACCGCGGCGGGTGGCAGCGGCGGTGGCGGGGCAGTACTTACCGATGCTGGCCGGGCGGTAATTGAGCGATATCGTGCGATCGAGATGGATACAGCGCTGGCGGCACGCAAACACTTGCTAGCGCTCAATCGCGCCTGCGCTATCAAGCAACCACTATCGCCTTTACAGAAGCCGCGATCATGAAGCCTTCCGCCCGCAATCAGGCCACCGGCACGACCGCCAGTGTACAGCTAGGTGCAACGGTGCACCACTGGCCTAGCGCAACGGATCGTTGTCTCCTTTAGGTGCCCTTTCGGATCATGCTGTCACGGCTTGCCCTCACGAGCCGGGCTGTTGCGGCGCCGTCAACATCGTTCGTTCCGGGCGGAAATATCGCAACGCCAGGCGCCGATGCTTATACCGCCTTGTCGGCTTTGGCACCGACCACGCAGCCCCCGCAATTTCGGCATCACCCACAAGCTCGCCAGTCGCATCCTCCCCGGCTGGACTTTTTCTGGGTTTCCCTGGCATCGTCGCGCTATGTCAAACTCCAAGTCAGAAACCGATCTGCGCCCGGGCGAGATCGCGGTTGCCCTGCCGGCGGCAACGGATGCCGGCGTCTATTTCATCGGCAAGATCCAGACGCCGTGGCGAACCCGCCAGGATTGCCCCAAGCGAGGCAGCATAGACGGCCCGGTTTGCTCGATCGTCGTCGACGATCGTTGGCGCGAGGGCCTGACCGATCTGGCCGGGCACAAGCGCGTGCAGGTTCTCTATTGGATGCACCAGGCGCGGCGTGACCTGGTGCTGCAGACCCCCCTGCGGACGGGAGTAACCACCGGGACGTTCGCGCTTCGCTCGCCGGTGCGTCCCAACCCGATCGCGTCCTCGGTCGTGGAACTGATCGCGATTGAGGGCACAACCCTGCATGTCCGTGGCCTCGATTGTCTCGACGGCACGCCACTGATCGACCTGAAGCCGGACCGGCCGGCCACCACCGAGTAGAAAAGCCGCTGCGAACCTTGCCGGGATGGACGCCCAATTCGCGCGACGCCATTTCCAATCGGAAATAACGAATACTCGGAGGGTCCGATGGACGGCAAGTCGGGCAAGGGCGTTCCGGTCAACGCCGCTCGTCTTACCGCCTGGAACGTGCTTCCCGGGGGAGATCTGCGGAGGTCAGGCGCCCGTTCCCATATACCCGACCAATGTTCGATCAGATGGCGCCATCTGATCGGATATAGGCCCCCGCTTAAACGGAAAGCCCAAACTGGGGGATAAGGCATGAGCCATGCGCCTGGCAGCGCGGATCATGTTCCATGCCGACCCAGGCTGCTTGGGAGATTTCTCAGACAAGCGCTGGGCGGGAGCCCCCGAGCCTGCAGACGGTTGCCGACAAACCTGGAGCGGTCATGGCGATCGGACATATATCCAGACATGAACAAACATTCATGCGGTCGCGAAAAGAGTTCCTTGCGTTCCTTACGAAAAATGATTGTGATGCCTTGGGACAACGAGAACAGATCCGTGGCAATCAAGCCCCGGCAGCCATTACATGGCAGTGTTCGCTGCGCTCATTAAAGGGAGTACGTGTCCATGGCATGCACGCCGATCGCCATCCAGGCGGGCCTTTTCTTCAACTCCAGCCAGGGCATCTGGAACAATTTCAACGAGTCGAAACCGGGGCGATCCGTCTCCTATAGCGCCGGTACACTGACCATCGCCGGTCCGAACGGAACGATGTTCATAACGCCTGTCGCCAATCAGACCGTCCGGCATCAATTCTTCGGCACCGGGAACTTCCTGGCCGTGTTGCAGACCGACAATGGCCCGGGCCTCGGCAACCGGTTCCTGTCGATCATCGATTTTACCGCGCCGAGCATAACCGCGGTTCAGCTGCTCTTTGTCTCGGCGGACAGCACGAATTCGCTGCCGTTTTTGCAATTCAGTGCGAATTCCGGAACCGCCTGCATGGTTGGTGCGTCCACCGGGTCGCCCGGGTTCGGTGTCGTCTCGGGTCTCGGGATATTCCGAAGCGACAACGGCAAGCTGATCTGCGCGGGCCCCGGCCCCTATTCGCCCACGGGACAGCTCATCGGCGAGGCTACAGGCACGGCGGTCCAGATCAAGGATGGCGGCACGATCATCGGCGGCCCCTGTCCCATCCCCGAGGGCCAGTTGCAGGTGCTGCCAGGCCCGCAGACCTTCCCCGACGTCAAGGTCGGCGGCTGCCCGCAGCCGCCATCCACCAAGGTCTTCACCCTCAAGAATAACGGCAAGGACTGCATAACCGTGAACGCGATCGGCGCGTCGGGTCCGTACAGCCTGACCACGCCGGCCCCGGCATTCCCGATCGACATCGACCCCGGTCACAGCGTGACCGTCAGCGTCACTTTCGCTCCTGGGGCCGTCGGCAGCTTCAACAACGTCAACCTGCCGATCACCCGGACCCCGGCCAAGGGCGATGACAAGCTGGTATGCTCGGGCAAAGCCGTGGACGCGGTGCCGGCCTTCACCTTCACGCCCACCCCGACCGATTTCGGCCATATCCCGGTTGGCACCACGACGCCGGCCAAAACCGTCACGATCACCAACACCGGCGATGTGCCGATCAATTTCAGCGTCAGCCCGCCTCCGGCCGGCTCGCCCTTCCAATGGACCGGCGTCGCCGGCACGTTAGGCTGCGGCCTGTCGCAGCCGATCTCCGTGACCTTCACACCGACGGCGGAAGGCGCTGCGACCCAGACGATCAGCGTCACCGGAATGCCCCCCGCGGCGGGCGTCACCAAGACAATCACCCTGCAAGGCGAAGGATGCATCCCGAACGCCACCATCGGTGTGCCGGCCAACCCGGTTCCGGCCTTTGCCTTCGGGGATCTGGGCCAGGGCTATCGTACCGTGCGTTTCATCACGGTCACCAACACCGGGGATGGACCGCTGACCTTCACCGCCACCCTGTCAGGGCCGGACGCGGCGCTGTTCGGTATCCTGAAATCGTCGAATTCCATCACCGACGTGGATTTCCCCGCGCACACCTATCCGCCCGTGCTGCCGGTGCATCCGTGCGGCGGCGCAGCCGGGCCGGGGGAGGTTCTGGTGGCAGTCGCGCTCTTCGCCGATCCCGCGCATCCGCTCGGCGCGGTCAACGCCACCCTCACCATCGGCAACCACAACGATCCCCTGGCGCCGCCCAATTTCCCCCTGACGCTTTCGGCCAACATCGTCGCCGGCAACGTGGTCGATGTGGCAGCGGTGTTCGACAAGTCCGGCAGCATGGGTGACGCGATCCCCGGCGGCGGCAACAAGACCGGCGCGGTGGTGCAGGCCGGGCAGCTGTTGGCCCAACTCATCCCGCCCGACCTCGGCAACCGGCTGGGGGTCACCCGCTTCAGCACCACGGCCGACAATTACGAGCCGATGCAGGCGGTGACATCGGGGAATCAGGCGACCATCGCCGGTCAGATCAACGCAACCAACCTGGCGCCTGGCGGCAATACGGCCATCGCCGCCGGTGCGATGACCGGGCTGAAGCAGTTCCAGGTCCCACGCGTCGGCCCAGTGCCGCCGGTGCTGAAAAAGACGCTGATCGTGCTGACCGACGGCATGGATAACACCGCCTATCTCAATCCGGACGATGGCCTATTCTACACAGTGACCGGCATTCAGGCGCTGAACCCCACGCCTCCGCCGGCCACGGTGGCTACCCACCCCTTCGCTCCGCCCAGCGATGTCAAGGTATTCGCCGTGGGTGTGGGCACCGGCCAGGACATCGATCTCAACCAGTTGGCAACACTGTCCAGCGGCGCGGGCGGACAATACCTGGTGGCCGACCCGACCCAGCCGAAGCTCGCCTTCCAGCTGATGAAGTATTTCACCCAGATCTACATGGATATGGTCGACTTCGCGACGATCTCCGACCCCGATTACGTGATCTATCCCGGCCAGACCCAGATCATCGAATTCGACCTGCTGCGCGGCGACATGGGCGCCATGGTGGTCATGTACGACCTGAAGGGCATCCGCCTGCCGTTCTTCCTCGAAAGTCCAAAGGGAGAAATCATCGACGCCAACCTGCTCCCGCCAGGGTTCCAGCTACGTAGCGGTTTCACCAATACGTCGCGCTTCCTGGATTTCCGGCTGCCACCCAAGGAGCCGGACCGCTATGCGGGGCGATGGAAAGTCGTCATCCGCCACGACGGACTGGCCTGCACCGGCAACCCGCATCGGGGGGACGATAAGCGCCTCGGTTTCCGTCCCTCCGACTGCAAGGAGACGAAGAACCCGATCGAATACGGTATCGCGATCGGCGCCGGTTCGAATTTCCGCCTGCAGCCCTACGTCACGCCCAACCCGGTGCAGGTCGGCGACCCGATCCTGCTGACCGGCATGGTCAGCGAAGCCGGCCTGCCGGTGCTGGGCTGCGTCGTCACGGTCCAGGCGGTGGCACCCGGCGGCCAGACCTGGTCCATGACCCTGCACGATGATGGCGCGCACCAGGACGGCGCCGCCGATGATGGGGAATACGCCGCCCTGTTCACCCATACGGCGGTTGCCGGCAGCTATGTGTTCACCTTCCGAGCGACCGGCCGCAGCCACGACCATGAACCGGTGACCCGAGAGGCGGTCCTGTCCAAATATGTCGAGGGCTGGCTGCGGCCGCCCGGTGGCGGCACCCCTGGCGGCGGCATCGGCGACGATTGCTGCAAGCATCTGATCGCCCTGTTGGAACGGCAGAACCGGCTACTCGCCATACTCGTCAAGGAGGAGCAGCGCGAGCACAAGAACTGACCCCGCGGCGGGCCATCCACCGTTCTACGGCGCGCGCTCGCGAAAGCACCACTGCGACCGCTTGTCCTTCAGCGACAGGACAGTCGCCATGCACAACGCATCGGCCGATAGGCCGGTGTGATGCGACGGCGTGAAGCTGTAGGTGCCCAGCAGGCCCGAATAGTTGGTCGTACTATCCAGCGCGCGGCGGATGTTCTGCGGATCGAAGCTCTTTTCGGCCTCGATGGTCTGCTTCAGCAAATGCAGAAAATCATAATATGGCGCCGCCGCCACCGCGGCCGCGCCATCCTCCGCCTCTGGATAGGCGTGCAGCTTCGTGGCGAATGCCTGCTGCGCCGGGCCTGGGTTTTCGGTTGCGGTGAACGACAGGCTACGGAAATGGACCGAATAGACGTTCTTCAGCGCCTCTTCCGGCACCAGCTTTAGCAGCGAGGCCGACATCAGGCCGTTATGGCCGCAGATCGGCGGAAACCATTGCTGCGACGACAACGCGTTGAAAACCGCGGCCGCCTGCGGCGTGTTGGCGGTCCACATCACGATGCCTTCCGCGCCGGACTTGCGCAGATTGGCGATGTAGGGCGTCAGATCCGGCGCGGTAAGCGGATAGACCTGCACATCCGTGGGCTTCAGACCGGCCTGGTCCAGCACGGTGCGAGAGGCGGCGGTGGCCTGCTCGCCGAACGCTGTGCTCTCCTGCAGGATGCCGATCTTCTTGATGCCGAGCTTGTTGATCATATAGCCGAGGACGGTGTTCGCTTCCTGTACGGTGTTGAAGCAGAACTGGAAGTTCGTCGGGTATTTCGTGCCGTCGCCCACCTCGGCGGCGTTGGCATAGACGGCCTGAACGATATTCGCGCTGCGACCCACGGCCAAGGCTGACAGCGACTGGGACGAACCGGTCGGGCCGCAGATGAGATTGACGCCCGCATCCTGCAGCTTGCGCATGATGGCGGGTTCCTTGGCCGG
>JBBIQA010000086.1:0-10347 GCA_037442565.1 Rhodospirillales bacterium | reverse complement strand
CGTTTCTCCCCTAACTATGTCCCGTGCCGATATAGGCATTCTTGACGAGGTCGCTGGCCGCCAGCGTGGCCGCCGGACCGTGACCGGCGATCCGGCCATTCTGCAACACGTAGGCATAGTCGGCGATTTCCAGGGCGCGTTCCACCATCTGCTCGACCAGCACGATGGTGGTGCCGGCGGCGCGCAGACGGACGATCACGTCGAGCACCTGGTCGACGATGACCGGCGCCAGGCCGAGCGAGGGCTCGTCGAGCATCAGCACCCGCGGATCGCGCATCAACGCCTGGGCGATCGCCAGCATCTGCTGCTGGCCGCCCGACAGCACGCCGGCGCGCGATTGCCGGCGCTCGCCGAGGATCGGGAAAAGGTCGAACACCAGCCGGTAGCGTTCGTCCTCGCCGGCGCGGCCGAGGCGGGATCCATACAGGCCGAGTTCCAGGTTGTCGGCCACGCTCTGCTGGCGGAAAAGCCGGCGTCCCTCGGCGACATGCAGCACGCCGGCATCCACGATGCGGTCCGGGCGCAGGCCGGCGATGTCGGCGCCGTCGAGCACGATGCGGCCACGGCTCGGCTTCAGCAGGCCGGAGATGGCGCGCAGCAGGGTGCTCTTGCCGGCGCCATTGCTGCCGACCAGGGCAACGATGCTGCCGGCGGGAATATCGACGCTGACCTGCTGCAGCACACCCACATGGCCGTAGCCGACATCGATCGCCTCGACCTGGAGCCGCGCCGTCATGCCGGCACCTGTGCGTCGGTGAGTGGCCGGACGCCCATATAGGCGCTGACCACTGCGGGATCGCGGAACACGTCATCGGGCGTGCCCTCGGCCAGCACGCGCCCGCGGTCCAGCACGCTGACGCGGCGGCAGATATCGGCGACCAGGTCGAGGTGATGCTCGACGATGACGACGGTGACCCCGAGGCCGGCGATCGATCGGATCAGGGCGCCCAGGCGGTCGATCTCCGACAGCGATAGCCCGGCGGCAGGTTCGTCGAGCAGCAGCAGCCGTGGCTGGCCCATCAGGGCGCGGGCGATCTCGGCCAGGCGCTGCTGGCCGTGCGGAAGCTCGCCGGCCGGCTCGTTCACCCGGTCGCCGAGACCGACGAAGCCGAGGAAATAGCGCGCCCGGGCCGACAGCGACGCATGTTCCCGGGCGGCGCGGGGTGCCCAGATCGCCACCTCCACGGTGCTGGCGCGCTCGGCGGCATAGGCGCCGAGCATCGCGTTGGCGGTGGCGGTCAATTCCGGCAGCAGCTTCGGTGTCTGGAACGTGCGCCCGACGCCCAGCCGGGCGATGCGGGCGGTGGCGCGGCCGACGACGTCCGTGGCGTCCAGCCGGATCGAGCCCTCGTCCGGTTTGAAGAAGCCGCAGATCATGTTCAGCATCGTGGTCTTGCCGGAACCGTTCGGCCCGACGATGGCGTGAACGCTCCCCGCCTCGATCTGGAGATCGATGTTGTCCAGTGCCGTGACCCCTCCGAACCGCTTCACCAGGCCGGTGATTGTTACCGCCATGCCGTTCCGGCCAGCCTCGCCGACTGGGGCGGCTATGGCCTGCGGCGCGGTTGCCGGAAGCGCGTCGCGGGGCCGGATCAGCTTGCGCCATCCGGACCGCAACGTGCCCTCCAGCCCATGGGGGGCGAAAAGCATGAGCGCGAGCAGCACAATACCGTAGATCAGCAGGCGCCAGGATTGCAGGCTGGTCAGCAGTTCGGGCACCACGAAGAACGCGAGCGTGCCGATCAATGGGCCCCACAGGCGGCCGCTGCCGCCCAGCACGACGACGACGAGGAAGAAGATCGACACGTCCGGCGTGAAATCATCCGGCGTGATCACGGTCTTCTGCACGGCATAGAACGCCCCGGCGAGGCCGGTGATGGCGGCGCTGACGACAAAGGCGAACATCTTCAGCCCGATCAGCGAGATACCGCTGGCGCGCGCTGCGTGTTCGTTGTCGCGCAGCGCCACGAAGCCACGGCCGAAGCGGCCGCGGATCAGGTTGGCGATCATCAGAAAGCAGGCGATGTCCACCGCCGAGACCAGCCAGAACAATTCGCCGGCCGACAGCGTGTGGCCGAGCAGGGACGGCATCGGGATGCCGACGACGCCGTCGAAGGAATGGGTCAGACCGCCCCACTCGACCAGCATGCCGCCGACCACATCGGCGAAGGCCAGGGTGATGAGGGCGAAATACCAGGCGGAGACCCGGAACGCCGGGAGCGCGATCAATGCCCCGGCGGCTGCCGTCAGTCCCATGCTGGCCAGTGCCGCCGGCCAGAAGCTCCAGCCGTGATCGGTCGTGGCGAGCGCGGTGACATAGCCGCCGACGGCCAGCAGCGCGCCATGACAGAGCGACGGCTGGCCGGCATAGCCGCTGAGCAGATTGAGGCCCATCGCGACCAGCAGATAGATCGCCACCTGGGTGCCGAGATACAGCCGGTAGTCGCTGTGCGCAACGATCGGAAAGACCAGCACGAGCCCCACCGCCGCCGCGACGGTCAGCCATCCGGACGCGCGAACGGACTGGCGCGGCGCGGCGACGAAGGGCTCAGACACTGCGCATCTCCGGCGCACCGAACAGCCCGCGCGGCTGGATCAGCAGGATCACCAGCAGCAGGACGAAGGTGGAGGCCGCCTGATAGCCGGGCGACAGCACCGAGCCGCCGAACGCCTCGGCCAGGCCGAGGATCCAGCCGGCGATCAGCGCGCCACGGTTGTTGCCGATGCCGCCGACCGCCGCCGCCTCGAATCCCTTCACCAGCAGCGACGGGCCGAGCTGGGTGGAGGCATACATCGTCGGCGCGGCCAGCAGGCCGGTCATCGCGGCGAAGCCGGCGCCGAGGAAGAACGACCATCGGCTGAGCGCATCGGGGTCGATGCCGCGCAGCAGGGCGGCGTCGCGGTCCTCGGCCACGGCGCGCACCGCCTTGCCGGCGCGCGTGCGGTAGAACTGCTCGATCGCCAGGATCATTACGCCGGTCAGCACGATCAGTCCCAGTTGATACGAACTGGTCCGCATGCCGCCGACCATGAAACTGGTGACCGAGAACGGCCAGGGCGGATCGACGCGGATCGGGTCGGGTCCCCAGACATGGCCGACCAGGTTGTCGATGATCAGCGAATAGGCGAGTGTCGATATGATCCAGGCGTGGCTGACCGACGAGCGGCGCACGACCGGCGCCACGGCCACCACGTTCTCGGCCAGGCCGATGAGCCCGACCAGAGCGGCCGCGCCGAGCAGGGCGGCGAACCAGGGCAGCCCCGCGGCCATCCCGCTCGCGCCCGTCATGGCGCCGAGCATCACCAGATCGCCCTGGGCGAAATTGAACACGTTGGTCGGGCGATACAGGATATTGAAGCCGACCGCGACCAGCGCATACAGGCTGCCGGCCGCAAGCCCACTCGGGATGATGTCCAGATCCATTTCTTCCCCGACGCTTTTTATCGCCCGATTGCCGGCCGTCTGAACGCATGGTAGCACTTGCTGGTCAACGAGCAAGTAACATGTCCTCCGCCATGGCCCCTGTCCCCACGATGCACCGTCCCGCGCGGCTGACGCAGGAGGCGCGGCGCGCGGAATCCGACCGGCGCCTGATCGCCGCCGGTATCAAGCTGATCGCGGCGCAAGGCACCGGCGGCACCAGCCTGGCCCAGATCGGCGAGGCGGCCGGCTACAGCCGCGGGCTGCCGGCGGAACGGTTCGGCAGCAAGCTGCGATTCCTCGAGGCCGTCGTGCTGCAGATCGAAGTATGGTTTCACCGCCGGCTCGCCGAGCGGCTGCAGGGCAGGCGTGGCATGGCCGAGATCGCCGCCCGCATTTCCCAGCATCTCGATGGCGCGGTCGGGGGGCCGGAGGCGACGCGTGCCCTGCATCACCTGTATGCCGATGCCGGCGGAATGATCCCCGGGCTGCGGCCGCGCATGGCGGCGCTCGGCCGAACCTTCCATGCCGGATTTGCCGGCGCGATCGCCGACGCCCAGGCGCTGGGAGAGGCGGACCCGGCGATCGATCCGGATCGGTACGCCGCCATGATATTCGCGTCGGTTCGCGGCGTTGCGGTCCAGTTTTTGACGGACGACGACGAGAAGCGGCTGCGCGTGGCGGAACTGGATCTGATCGCGCTGTTCGAGCGCGTGCTGCGGAAGGAAACGACATGACGAGCCTTGGTGACGCGCGGTCGAGCGAAGCACGGGCTGGCGATGGAGCGGCCCGTCGCATTGCGGTTGACGCCGACAGCCGCGAGCGTCTGGCGGCGGTGGAGGCGGCCCGGCGCGCGTTGCTGGACGACAGCCGGCCGGAGGCGGTCGCGCGCCAGCGCAAGCGCGCCGCCTTCACCGCGCGGGAACGCCTGGCGCTGCTGTGCGATGCCGGCACGTTTACCGAGATGGGCGGACTGGTGCGCGACGAGGTACTGGGGGAGCGCGCGCCCGCGGACGGCATGATCACCGGCACGGCCCGCATCGACGGGCGCTGGGCGGTCGTCGCGGCGCAGGATTTCACGGTGTTCGGCGGCAGCAGCGGCGTGCTGGGCAGCGCCAAGCTGCGACGCGCCGTGGCACAGGCGCTGCAGCAGGGCCTGCCGCTGGTTCTGCTGCTCGATGGCGGCGGTCATCGTATTCAGGACGGCCAGGATTCACGGCATTTCGCCAACGCCAACCCGATGTTCCACGATGTCGCGCGGATGTCCGGCTGGGTGCCGATGGTGGCGGCCATGCTCGGCGCCGGCTTCGCCGGCCCGACGAACTATGCCGGGATGGCGGATTTCGTCGTCATGGTGCGTGGCCAGTCCACCATGGGGCTGGCCGGCCCGGCCCTTGTCAAGGCCGGCATCGGCGAGGATTTCGACGCGCAGGAGATGGGCGGCGCGGACATCCAGGCCGGCCGGCAGGGTCTCGCCGATCTCGCCTGCGACAGCGAGGAGGCGGCGCTGGCGGCCGTTCGCCGCTTCCTGTCGTATCTGCCGAGCAACGCCCGCTGCGCCCTGCCGGTGCTGCCGACGGACGATCCGCCGGACCGGCGGGAGGAGGCGCTGCTCGACATCGTGCCGGCTAACACGCGCAAGGGCTATGACGTGCGCCGCGTCATCGCCGCCATCGCCGACCATGACAGCCTGTTCGAGATCAAGCCCCGCTTCGCCGCCAATCTGGTGACCGGCTTCGGCCGCCTCGCCGGCCGCCCGGTCGGTTTCATCGCCAACCAGCCGCAACGGCTGGGCGGCATGCTGGATGCGCCGGCCTGCGAGAAGGGTGCCCATTTCGTCGCGATGTGCGATGCGTTCGGACTGCCGCTGGTCTACCTGGTCGACGTGCCGGGCTTCTCGATCGGCTCGTCGGCCGAGCGCAGCATGCTGGGCCGGCGCAGCGCCAAGCTGGTGCACGAGCTCGGCCATGCCACCGTGCCGCGAATTTCGGTCGTTCTGCGCAAGGGCTACGGCTTTGGCTATTTCGCCATGTGCGGCGGCCGCAGCTTCGGCGCCGACGCCTGCCTGGCGTGGCCGACCGCGGAGATCTGCGCCATGTCGATCGAGGGGTCGGTGGATGTCGCCTATCGCCGGAAATTCGAACACGCCCCGGATCCCGCCGCGGCACGCCAGGCGATCATCGACGGCATCCGCGCCAGGGTCGATCCGCTGCGCGCGGCGGAGGGGTTCGGCGTCGACGACGTGATCGATCCGCGCGACACGCGCCGCCATTTGATCGACATCCTGGATCGCACGCCGGCACGGCGCGACAACCACCTGCCGCCGAAATTCCGTTCCATCATTCCTGTTTGAGGACGCCGATGCACCTCGATCCGAAGATGCCGGCCGTCGATCGCTGCGTGCTTCGCGCGATCCTGGACCGGCACGCCGCGGAGCGTCCCGGCAAGGTGTTCGCCGTGTTCGAAGGCGGCGAGAGCTGGACCTATGGCGAGCTGCACGCCCGGGTGCGCCGTGCCGCCGCCGCGCTGCAACGATTGGGCGTGCGCCAGGGCGAACTGGTCCTGTCCTGGCTGCCGAACGGGCCGGACGCGGTGACCGTGTGGTTCGCGCTGAACTACATCGGGGCGGTCTATGTGCCGGTCAACACGGCCTATCGGGGCGCGTTGCTGGCGCATGTCGTCGCGGATTCAGGGGCGTCGCTGATCGTTCTGCATGGCGGCCTGGCGGATCGGCTCGCCGCGCTGCCGGCGGGCGCGCTCCGTCGGGGCATCGTGGTCGGGCCGGCCAACGCCAGCCTGGCGTTCGAGACGATCGACGCCGCCGTGCTGAGCGGGACGGATGGCGATCCCGCCGACCCGGACCGGCCGATCGCGCCATGGGATCTGCAGAGCGTGATCTACACCTCCGGCACGACGGGACCGTCGAAAGGCGTGCTGTCTTCCTATCTGCACCTGTGGTCGACCTCCATGGCGTTCCATTTCGTGACCGAGGCCGATCGCGGCATGGCAAACCTGCCGCTGTTCCATGCCGGCGGCACTGGCGCGGTCTACCGGATGCTGGTCAAGGGCGCCTCGGTCGCGGTGGTGGATTCATTCCGCACGCAGACATTCTGGCAGACGATACGCGCGACCGGCACGACCGTGCTGACGCTGCTCGGCGCGATGACGCCCTTCCTGATGAAGCAGCCGGCATCGGCCGGCGATCGCGGTCATGGCCTGCGCGCCGTCACGATGGTGCCGCTGGCCGACGATGCCGCGATGTTCATCGAGCGCTTCGGGGTGGATGTCTACACCACCTTCAACATGACCGAGGTGTCGTGCCCGATCTTCTCCGGGCCGAACCCGGCCAAGGCCGGCAGCTGCGGCGAACTTCGGGCCGGCGTGCAGGCGCGGGTGGTCGATGAGAACGACTGCGAACTTGCCCCTGGAAGCGTCGGCGAGCTGATCGTGCGGACCGACATGCCATGGGCGATGAACGCCGGCTATCACCGCAATCCCGAGGCCACGGCGCGCGCCTGGCGCAACGGCTGGTTCCATACCGGCGACGCCTTCCGGATGGACGCCGACGGGACGTTCTACTTCGTCGACCGGCTGAAGGATGCGATCCGCCGGCGCGGCGAGAATATTTCCTCCTTCGAGGTGGAGCGGGAGATCCTGGCGCATCCCGCCGTGCGCGAGGCGGCCGTGGTCGGGGTGCAGAGCGAATTCGGCGAGGACGAGGTGATGGCCATCGCCGCCCTGGTTCCCGAGCAGGCGCTCAACGCGACCGCGCTGGTCGAATTCCTGCGCCCGCGGCTGCCGCATTTCATGGTGCCGCGCTACGTCCGTTTCGTCGACGAACTGCCGAAAACCCCAACGCAGAAGGTCGAGAAGCACCGGCTGCGGGCCGAGGGACGCACGCCCGATACCTGGGACGGACTGTCGTCGGGGCTGCGGTTCAAGCGCGAGCGCCTGGCATGACCGGCGAACCCGATCCGTTGCTGGAACAGGTGCTGCGGGCCCGCGCCGCGCTGCAGGATGATGCCCGGGTGGCGGCGGTGGAACGCCAGCACGGGCGCGGCCGGTGGACGGTGCGCGAAGCCGTGGCGGCCCTACTGGATGCCGGCAGCTTTGTCGAATATGGCGGCCTGGCCCGCCCCGCGGTGCCGGGCATGGCCGGCGCGGCGGACGGCGTGGTGATGGGCACCGGGCGGGTCGATGGCCGGCCGATCGATTTCGTCGGATACGACTACACCGTCTACGCCGGCACCCAGAGCGCGGTGAACCACGCCAAGACCGCCCGCATGTTCGCCCACGCCGAGGCGCATCGTCTGCCCGTGGTCTGCTGGCTGGACGGCGGCGGCGCCAGGCCGCACGACATGCGCGTGGAGGGGCGCGGGCCGTCCGACACCTTCGTGGTCTTCGCGCGATTGTCGGGGCTGGTGCCGACCGTCGGCATTCTGCCCGGCCGGGCCTTCGCCGGGCAGGCGAACCTTGCCGGGATGTGCGACGCGCTGATCGCGCTCCGAAGCTCCACCATGGGCATGGCCGGGCCGCCGCTGGTCGAGGCGGCGCTGGGCCTGAAACTGACGCCGGAGGAAATCGGGCCGGCCGCGGTTCATGCCGCTTCCGGCGTGATCGATCTGCTGGTGGATGACTGTGCCGAGGCGGTAGCAATGGCCAGGCAGTATCTCGGCTATTTCGGTCCCCCCGCCGCACCGGGGGAGGCCGCCGACCAGGCGGCGCTGCGCGACATCGTGCCGCCCAACCCGCGCCGCGCCTACGACGTGCGCCGGGTGGTCTCGCAGCTCGCCGACCGCGACAGCGTGATGGAACTGAAGGCCGGCTATGGCCGCTCGATGGTCACGGCGCTGATCCGCATCGGCGGGCGCGCGGTGGGCGTGATCGCCAACCAGCCGATGGTCCGCGCCGGCGCGATCGACGGGCCGGCGTCCGACAAGGCGGCGCACTTCATTCAGGTCTGCGATGCGTTCGACCTGCCTCTGCTCGTGCTGTGCGACACGCCGGGCCTGATGGTGGGGCCGGAGGTCGAGAAGACCGGCCTGGTTCGCCGCAGCGCGCGCATCCTGACCGCGCTCGCCAACGCCGACATTCCGGTGATGACCGTGGTGCTGCGCAAGGCCTACGGCCTTGGCTACTACGTCATGGGATCGCGGCCGTTGCATCCATCGATTCTCGTCGCCTGGCCGACGGCCGAGTTCGGTGGCATGGGTCTGGAAGGCGCGGTCAACATCATCTACCGCCGGGAACTGGACGCGGAGCCCGACGAGGCCGCGCGGGCATCGATGCACGCACGGCTAACGGCGGAGCTCAAGCGGGCCAACACCTCGCTGGAGGCCGCGGCACGGTTTCAGTACGACGACGTGATCGACCCCGCCGACACGCGCGCGGTGCTGCTCAACACCCTGGCCACCTCGCCGCCGCCATCGCCGCGCGACCGGCGCAAGCGGCTGATCGAACCCTTCTGAAAGGCGAAACGGAAAGCAGCATGACCGACCCTCGTCGGCTTGGACGGCGCGCCAGGCTCGGCGCCGGCGCCGCTGCCCTGTTGGCCCGCAACTCGGCCGGCCGAACACGCTTTTCAGTGGACCGGTTTCATAGGGCCGGCGTGCCCAGCCAGAGAACGCCAGCACCGAACAGCAGCGACACGATCGCGGGCAACCCGTAGCGCAGGCCGAAGGCGAACCCCCCCAGCGAAATGGCATAGACCGTCTTGCCCAGCGTATTGGCCGCGACCGCGATAACGATCGCCGAGGCGGCCACCCGCACGCTGAGCGTCTCCGGCACCAGGCTGCCCATCGACAAGGTGACCGCGTCCACATCCACCAGGCCGGAAAGCGCCGCGATGCCGAACACCGCCGCCGAGCCAAGCCGGCCCGCCGCCGCTTTGGCCAGGAATTCCACCAGCCCCAGCAGGCCGGCGATCTGCAGCACGGCGGAAATCTCGAACGGGTTGGCCGGCTGCGCGCGGTCGCCATGCTGGCTCAGCGCCCGATGCCGCCAGGTCAGGAGAAATCCCACCGCCGCCTGGAACAGTGCGGCAATGGCCAGCGCCGGCAGCAGGTGCCGGCCCATCGACGGCGCGATGCCCCAGGCAAACACCCCGGTGCGCACCAGGGAAACCGCGCCCGCCACCAGGGCCGCCGCGGCAAGCACCGGTCTTGCCGCAATCTGCGTGCGCGCCTGCCGCGCATTGGCGATCGTCGCCGCCGTCGAGGAGATCAGGCCGGTCACGGCGCCGGAGACCAGCAACCCCGATGCGCTGCCGAGCAGCCGCACGGCGACGTAGCCGCCATAGGAAACCGAGGCCAGCACGACCGCCAGCTTCCAGATCCCCGCCGGGTTAACCCCCGCGAGCGCGGCAAGCGGCCGGTCCGGAACCAGCGGCAGCACGATCAGCGTCATCGACAGCAGCAACACCGCGGAACGCAGCTCCGGCCAGGTCAGGCCGGACACGAAACCGTGCAGGTCCTCCCTGGCGGCCAGCACCGCGACCATCGCCACCGCCGCGGCGGCCACGACACCCGGATCGCCGCACACCGCCATCGCCCCGAGCAGGAAGGTTGCCTGGCTCGCCACCAGGCTCGTCACGCTGAACGATTTCTCCGCGATCGCCTCGCGCAGGCGGAAGATCAGCGAGCCGGCACTGAACCCGAGGAACACCAGCCCGATCAGCAACGCCGCCGGCCAGCCCAGCTGCCCGTCTTGCGCCGCGCCGCCCCCCGTTACTCCGCCGCCTATTGCTCCGCTCCCCATGGCTACGCCGAGCGCCGCCGAAATGCCGCCCAGCAGCCCGCTCAGCCCGAAAGTCCGGATGCCCGCGGTACGGCTGCCCGGTGGCTCGGCCCGCTCACGCCAGTGCCGCTCCGTGCCGACCATCAGGCCGACCGCGAGGGAAATGCCAAGCCGGTAGATGATGGAGGAAC
>JBBIQA010000085.1:0-18579 GCA_037442565.1 Rhodospirillales bacterium | reverse complement strand
GAACCCTCGTATGCAGCTTGGGAAGCTGCCGTTCTACCATTGAACTACACCCGCGCATGCCGTCGCGGCGGAGCGCGCCGTAACAAGACCCGGCGGAGCGCGTTTATACGAAGACCGGGTTGACGGCGCAATCCGCCCGGCCGTAGGTTCTGCGCCGGCGGATGTTTCCGCCCCTCGTGATTTGTCCGGCCGGATTGCGGCGAGGTGAAACAAGCGCGCTAAAGAGGCCAGCGGAATGCGTTGCCGATGCCCCTGCGTCGGCTTTCCCCGTAATCCGCTGCTCAGAGGTCGGGCCAAATCGATAGGGGCCCAAACCACATGACCGACACACCGATCCAGTTCCGCAGCGCCACCCGGCTGGTGCATGGCGGCACCGTGCGCAGCCAGCATGGCGAAACGTCCGAGGCGATGTTCCTGACCTCCGGCTTCGTCTACGACAGTGCCGAGCAGGCGGAGGGAACCTTCGCCGGCACCGTGCAGCACTACCAGTATTCCCGCTTCGGCAACCCGACCGTCGCGATGCTCGAGCAGCGCCTGGCGGAGCTTGAGGGCGCGCCGGCCTGCCGCGTGACCGCCACCGGCATGGCCGCGGTGCATGCGTCCATGCTGTCGCACCTGAAGGCAGGGGACCGGGTGGTGGCCTCGCGCGCGCTGTTCGGGTCCTGCCACTGGATCGTCTCCACCCTGTTGCCGCGCTACGGCATCACCACGCAATTCGTCGATGGCGCCGACCTCGCCCAGTGGCGGACGGCCCTGTCCACGCCGGCGGACCTGGTGCTGCTCGAAACCCCCTCCAACCCGATGCTGGAGATCGTCGATCTGCGCGCGGTCTGCGACCTGGCGCACGCCGCCGGGGCACTGGTCGTGGTGGACAATGTGTTCGCCACGCCGCTGCTGCAGCAGCCGATGAAATTCGGCGCCGACGTGGTGGTCTATTCCTGCACCAAGCACATGGACGGCCAGGGCCGGGTGATGGGCGGCGCGGTGCTGGGGCATGAGAAGTGGATCAACGAGGTGCTGACCCCGTTCGTGCGCAACACCGGGCCCACCCTGTCGCCGTTCAACGCCTGGACGCTGCTGAAGGGGCTGGAGACGCTGGCGCTGCGCGTGGATGCCGCCTGCCGCAACGCCGCGATCGTCGCCGATTTCCTGGCCGGGCAGCCGGGGATCGCCCGGGTGTGGTATCCGTCCCGCGCGGATCATCCGCAGACCGCGCTGGCGATGGCGCAGATGAGCGCCGGCGGAACCCTGGTGACGTTCGAGGTGAAGGGCGGCAAGGAAGCGGCGTTCAAGGTGATGAACGGCTTCCGGCTGATTTCGATCTCCAACAATCTCGGCGATGCCAAATCCCTCGCCACCCACCCCGCCACCACCACGCATATGCGCATCGGCGAGGACGAGCGCGCCCGGCTCGGCATCACCGACGGCGTGGTGCGCCTGTCGGTCGGGCTGGAGGACGTACGCGACATCCAGGAGGACCTGGCCCGCGCTTTGGCGTGACAGGAAGCAAGGCCAGGGGGCTCTGCCCCCTGGACCCCCGCCAAAGGCTCGCCTTTGGAAACATGACATTGTTTGGGAGTGCAAGGAGGGCCAACCGTGACCTTGCGAGGCCCGGGTAGGCCCTCCTTGCACTCCCAAACCAGTATGGGGTTCTAAGGGCGAGCCCTTGGCGGGGTCCAAATGGGAAGCAGGGGGGCAGAGCCCCTGGCCTTGCTTCCTACCCAGCCACAGGCGGGTTCGACTTGAATCCGCCGGGGCAAACGGCAAGTATCCTTTTGTGATGAGCGAAGACTATTCCCTGACGACCCACGACGTGACCGTTACCGTCCGATCCTTCTACCTGGAGGACCAGTCGAAGCCGGAGGACGGCCGTTATGTCTGGGCCTATCGCATCCGGATCCAGAATGGCGGGCGGGAGCCGGTGAAGCTGCTGCGCCGAACCTGGGAGATCACCGATGCGCGGGGCCGCACCCAGCGGGTGCACGGGCCGGGCGTGGTGGGCGAGCAGCCGCTGCTCGAGCCGGGGGCGAGCTTCGAATACACCTCCGGCACGCCGCTCGAGACGCCATCCGGCTTCATGGTTGGTGTCTATCACATGATCGCGCCGGACACCGGCGAGAGCTTCGATGTCGCCATTCCCGCCTTCAGCCTGGACAGTCCACACCAGGGCGGCCGAGTGCACTGACATGCCTCGCCATCGCAGGATCCGCCGAACCGACCCGATAATGACCCATACCTGACTTGCGGGCTCAGTTATGGGGCACAATATACCGGGAAGTAGAAAGGTCACCGGCAGCGGCCGAACCTGATTTTTCTGGCTTGGCCAAGATGGAGGAACCCCGGTGAACGTCATTACGCATACCGCGCCACGCGCTGCCGCCTCGCGTCCCACTCGTGAAGAGGCCGAGGCCGCCGTGCGCACGCTGCTGCAATGGGCCGGCGACGATCCCACCCGCGAAGGCCTGGTCGACACGCCTTCGCGCGTCGTGCGTTCCTATGAGGAATTCTTCGCCGGCTACGAGGTCGATCCGGTCGGGCTGCTGGAGCGGACCTTCGAGGAAACCGACGGCTACGACGAGATCGTGCTGCTGCGCGACATCCGGCTGGAGAGCCACTGCGAGCACCACATGGTGCCGATCATCGGCCGCGCCCATGTCGCCTATCTGCCGCACCGCCGCGTGGTCGGTATCAGCAAGCTTGCGAGGGTGGTGGAAGCCTATGCCAAGCGGCTGCAAATCCAGGAAAAACTCACCGCCCAGATCGCCAACACCATCCAGCAGGTGCTGGAGCCGCGCGGCGTGGCCGTGGTGATCGAGGCCGCCCACCAGTGCATGACCACGCGCGGCATCCATAAGCCCGGCGTGACGATGGTGACCAGCCGGATGCTCGGCGCCTTCCGCGACGATCCTTCCACGCGGCGCGAGCTGCTCGGGATGATCGCCAACCGCGGGACGACCATCTCCGGCGACTGAATTTGCCTCAGGTGGCGCAGGCAGGCACCATCGGCAGGAAGGCCTCCGCGGCCGGGATCGTGCCGATCGGGGTGTAGTAGTCCCACGGACCCTTGCTCTGCTCCGGCGTTTTCACCCGGTATAGCGTGAGATCATAGAGTACCCGGCCGTCCTGGCGGATGCTGCCGGGGCGGCCGAGGTAATCGACCGGCAGGGCGCGCATCGCCTTGTTCACCGCGATGGCGTCGCGGGTTCCCGCCTGTGCCATTGCCTTCAGGAAATGCAACGTGGCGGCGTAGATCGAGGCCTGGTTCTTCGTCGGCATGGCGTTGCGCGAGGCGCTGAACGGCTTGGCGAAGGCGCGCGCGGCGGCGTTCTGGTCCCAGTAGAAGCCGCTCGTCAGCGTCAGGCCCTGCGTTGCCGGCAGGCCGAGGGCGTGGATGTCGGTGATGTAGACCAGGAAGCCGGCCAGCCGCTGCTTGCCGGTGCGCGTCAGGCCGAATTCGGCCGCCTGCTTGATGGCGTTGACCTGGTCGTTGCCGACCGCCGCCAGGCCGATGACCTCGGCGCCGGAATTCTGCGCCTGTACCAGCTGGGAAGAGAAATCGGCGTTGCCGATCGGGAAATAGGCGGAACCCAGCACCTTGCCGCCATGCGCCTCGATCACCGATTTGGCCGAGGCTTCCAGGGCCTTGCCGAAGGTGAAGTCGACGGTGATGAAGAACCAGCTTTTGCCGCCCTGCTTCACCACTTCCGCCGCGGTGCCATAGGTCAGCGCGTGGGTGTCGTCGGCCCAATGGGTGCTGGTGGGGGTGCAGAGCTTGGAGGTGAATTCGGTCACCGCGGCGGCGGTGATCATCACCGTGCGGCTTTTTTCCTTCGCCACCTGCAGCACGGCGGCGGCGACCGGCGTGACCGGCAGGTCGGTGATCGCATCCACGCCGTTGGTGTCGTACCATTGCCGCGCCAGGCTGCCGGCGACGTCCGGCTTGTTCTGAGTGTCGCCGAGCAGGATCTCGATCTTTTTGCCAAGCACGGTGCCGCCGAATTCCGCCGCCGCCATGCGGGCGGCCAGCAGGGAGCCCGGCCCGCCGCTATCGGCGTACGGGCCGGACGCGTCAGTGAGGACACCGATCTTGACGGCTCCCGCGTCCTGCGCCCGGGCGGCGAAGGGCAGCAGCGAGGTTGCCGCCAGGCCGGCGGCGAGGCTTCGGCGCGGGATCGGGGAGGTCGGCATCGGGACGGTTCCTGTCGTTCCTAGGGGTACGCGGGGGCGGGGGCGATACGGCCGCGGCATTCGCCGAAGCCGATGGACACGAAGCCCGGCGCGCTGGCCTGGGCGCGCAGGACGATCTCGTCCCCGTCTTCCAGATAGCGGCGGGTTTCGCCGTTCGGCAGGGTGATCGCCTGCCGGCCGGCCTGCGAGATTTCCAGCAGACTGCCGAAGCTGGACGGCTCGACGCCGGAGATGGTGCCGCTGCCGAACAGGTCGCCGGGGTTCAGGTTGCAGCCATTGCTGGCGTGGTGGGCGACCATCTGCGCCACGGTCCAATACAGGTCGCGTGCGTTCGATTGCGTGAGCGGCACCGGTGCGAGGCCGGCATCGCGCATCGCCGGGGTCAGGATCAGGGCGGTGAGGTCGATATCGAGCGCGCCCTGGGCCTGGTCGGTGTCGTCCCACAGATGCGGCAAGGGCCGGGGATCGCCCGCGGGGCGCGAGGCCTGCGGCTTGCGAAATGGAGCGATCGCCTCGGCGGTGACGATCCAGGGCGAGACGGAGGTGGAAAAGCTCTTCGCCAGGAACGGGCCGAGCGGGGCGGATTCCCAGGTCTGGATGTCGCGCGCGGACCAGTCGTTCAGCAGGCAGAAGCCGGCGATGTGGGCAGCCGCGTCGCGCATCGGGATCGGCTCGCCGAGGCGGTTGCCCTCGCTGATCCAGACGCCGAGTTCCAGTTCGTAATCGAGGTTGCGGCAGGGGCCGAAATCGGGCTCCTCCTGCCCGGGAGGCTTGCGCTGGCCGTTCGGGCGGCGGATCTCGCCGCCGGAGACGCGGACCGAGGAAGCCCGGCTGTGATAGGCGACGGGGACGTATTTATAGTTCGGCATCAACGGGTTGTCCGGCCGGTTCAGCTTGCCGCCATTCATCGCATGGCTGATGCCGGCGAAGAAATCCGTATAATCGCCTATGCGGGCCGGCAGATGCAGGTCGCAGGTGGAGGCGTCGTGCACCAGCCCGGCCGCCATCGCCGCGTCCTTTTCCCGGCCATTGGCATCGAGCAGGGCGGAGATGCGCCGGCGCAGTGCCTGGCGGGCGGGCGCGCCGGCTCCGAGCAGCGGGTTCAGCGTGCGGCCGGAAGCGGCTTGCGCCGCTTCCCGTGCCAGGCCGGTGAACAGCCCGGCTTCCAGCGCCGCTTCGATGTCGAAGATGGCATCCCCGATCGCCACGCCGCCGCGCGCTCCCCCCTCCTGGGTACTGAACACGCCGAGGGGCAGGTTCTGGATCGGGAAATCCGGGTGGCCATTGGCCGAGGCCACCCAGCTTTGCCGGGCGGGGTCGTGGGTTTCGTCGGTATTCATCAGATCTGGCCGTTGAATTTCTTCTGCAGGCCGTCCCACACGCTGTCATAGGCCGGCTGCCGTTCGCTCAGGCCGAGGGCGAGTTCCGTCGGCAGCAGCCGCTGGCTCGTCTCGAACATGAAGGCCAGCGTATTGTCGAGCTTGAACGGCGCCAGGGTCTCCGCGCTGGCACGCTCGTAGACCGCCGCGTCCGGGCCATGCGCGCTCATTTGCGTGTGCAGGCTGGCGCCGCCGGGCGCGAAGCCGCCGGATTTGCCGTCATAGACGCCCTGCACCAGGGCGACGAACTCGTTCATCACGTTGCGGTGGAACCAGGGCGGGCGGAACGTGTGCTCGGCCACCATCCAGCGCGGCGCGAAGATGACGAAGTCGATGTTCGCCAGGCCAGGCGTGTCGGTGGGCGAGGTCAGCACGGTGGAGATCGACGGATCGGGATGGTCGAAGCTGACCGTGTTGATCACGTTGAAGCGCGCCAGGTCGTATTTGTACGGCGCGTAGTTGCCATGCCAGGCAACCACATCGAACGGCGAATGATCCAGCGTGGTGGCCCAGAGATTGCCGTGGAACTTCTGCACGATCTCCACCGGCTCGTCGCGGTCCTCGTAGGCCGCGACCGGGGAGAGGAAGTCGCGCGCGTTGGCCAGGCCGTTCGAGCCGATGGGGCCGAGATCGGGCAGGCGCAGGATGGCGCCGTGGTTTTCGCAGATATAGCCGCGCGCGGACCCGTCCGGCAGCCGGACACGGAAGCGGATACCGCGCGGGATGACGGCGATCTCCCCGGGGGCGACGCGCAGCCGGCCCAGTTCGGTGGTGATGTCGAGGCCGCCCTGCTGCGGCACGATCAGCATTTCGCCGTCGGCGTTCCAGAAAACCCGCTCCATGTCGCGGTTGGCGCGGTAGATATGCACGGACACGCCGGCATCCGGCGCCGGGTGGTTGGCGAGCAGGGTGAACAGGCCGGCGACGAAATCGGTCGGGGCGTCGGGCATCGCCAGCGGGTCCCAGCGCAGCCGGTTGGGGCTGGGTGGAGCCAGTTTCGTGCACAGCTGGCCGTTGTCGATGCGCCGGTAGGCCGGGTGGCGGGCCGAGGGGCGGATGCGATAGAGCCAGGCCCGCTGGTTGCGGTCGCGCGGCACGGTGAAGGCGGTGCCGGTGATGCCCTCGGCATACAGGCCGTAGGGCGGGCGCTGGGGCGAGTTCTGTCCCACCGGCAGGGCGCCGGGCAGCGCCTCGGTGGCGAACTCATTGCCGAAGCCCGAAAGATAGGCGGTCTTGTCGGTAACCATCTGGACGTTCATGAGGACCTCACTGGAAGGGACAGGAAACCGCGAAACCGGGCGCGACCGCCGCGCACCGGCGCTCCGGCCGCATGGTAGCGCGGAAAGCGTTCGAGGAAACGCCCGATCGCGATGCGGCCTTCGAGCCGGGCCAGCGAAAGCCCGGCGCATTGATGCGCGCCGAAACCAAACGCCAGATGACGATTGGGATCGCGCGACAGGTCCAGCCGGTCGGGGTTGGCGAAGACGTCCGGATCGCGGTTGGCGGCGCCGATGCACAGCGTGACCGGTGTGCCCGCCGGCATCGCCACGCCGCCGATTTCGGTTGCCTGGGTGGTGATCCGGTTCCCGAGCTGGTTGGAACTTTCGAAGCGTAGGAACTCCTCCACCGCGGTACGCAGCATGTCCGGCTCGGCGAGCAGCCTGGCCCGCTGGTCCGGCCAGTCCAGCAGGGTCGCCAGCGCGTTGCCGATCAGGTTGGTGGTCGTTTCATGCCCGGCATTGAGAATGAAGATGCAGTTGTGCAGCAGTTCGTCCTCACTGAGGGTTTCGCCCTCCCCATCTCCCTGGATCAGCCGGGTGAGCACGTCCTGCGCCGGATCGCCGGGCCGGCGGCGGCGTTCGCCCACCAGTTGACGCAGGTAGTCGAGGAACTCGCTGACCGCCCGGTTGCCCTTGGCCATCTGTTCCGGGCTGAGCGAAGGCTCAAGCGCGCCGAGGATGGCGAGCGACCAACCACGCAGCGGCGCCCGGTCGGCCTGCGGCACGCCGAGCAGGTTGCCGATGACCTCGACCGGGATGGCGGCGGCGAAGTCCTCGATCAGATCGAAACCGCCCTTCTCCTGCGCCGCGTCCAGCAGCCGGTCCACGAGCGCGACCAGCCCCGCCTCCATGCCGGCGATGGCGCGCAGCGTCAGCGCGCCCATGATCAGCCTGCGAACCCGCGTGTGCAGCGGTGGATCGTTGAAGACGAGACTGGTGGTGTGATGGCGGAACAGCGGGGTATCGCCGTATTTTGGCAGAAATTCCCGCTTCTTGTCGGAACTGAAAACGGCGGCATTGCGATATACGGCCACCAGGTCGGCATGCCGGGTCAGGAAATAGGAGCCGTCCGGCATCGCGAGCACGGGGCTTTCGGCGCGCAACTTGCGATAGAACGGATAGGGATCGCGGTGGAATCCCGGTGGGAGGCTGCGCAGATCGAAGCTCCCTTCCCTCGGCATGCCGTTGCTTGTCGCCTGCGCGGTCATTCATCATTCCTTAGATCTGCTGCAACCATATCGGTTTCATGCTATCCTAGCGCTTCTGATTGCGATACAATGACGAATCGGCTGCGTCTTGATACCACTGTCTGACCTACCAAGTATGGTCGTTGCCTGGTGGTCCGCCTATTGATCCGCCTATGGACCCTCTGGGGTCGCTTGCGCCCAAATTCCTCGATTTGGGTGTGCTGTTCGGATGTATTCCTCGGGTCACCGCCGGACGAAGTTGTCTGTTGTCTCTATAAGGATGTTTTCTGATGAAACGTAAGTCAAGGACTACCGAAGAAGCCGCTGGCCCCGCCCTGCCGGATTTCCGGCTGGAGGAGTTCCTGCCCTACCGCCTGTCGGTGGCCGCGAACCGCGTCTCGCGCATGTTCGCGCATCGCTATTCCCAGGCCTTCGGGCTGACCATCCCCGAATGGCGGGTGCTGGCCGTGGTCGGCCGCCTGGGCACGATCTCTCCCAGCGCCGTCGGTGAAATGACGGCGATGGACAAGGTGAAGGTCAGCCGCGCGGCGGCCAGCCTGGTGACCCGCGGGCTGCTGAAGCAGGCACAGGACCCGAATGACGGCCGCGGACGGCTGCTGAGCCTGACCCGCAAGGGCGTGGGCGTGCATAACGGCGTGGTGCCGCTGGCGAAGGAGCTGGAAAGCTCGCTGGCCGACGGGCTGAACAAGCAGGAATGGGCGGTGCTGAACAAGGCCCTGGTCAAGCTGACCGGCCACGTGATCGGCATCGACGGGATCAGCCCCGAGGGCGGCCCGGACTGAAGCCGGCACCGATCCGGACCGCGCGGAACAAAGGCCAGGGGCGCGCGCCCCTGGCCTTGTCCATGTCCGGGCCTCAGGTCCGGGCTACCCCTGCATCGAAAAGCCGCCATCGACCGGAATGGCCGCGCCGGTGACGAAATCCGAGGCCGGGGAGGCGAGGAAGGCGGCGATGCCGGCCATGTCGTCCGGCACGCCCCAGCGGCCGGTCGGCGTGCGGTTCAGCACGTTTTCGTACAGCCCGTCCACCTGGCGCCGGGCGTTCTGCGTCAGGTCGGTATCGATCCAGCCGGGCAGCACGGCGTTCACCTGGATGTTGTCGCGCGCCCAGGCCGAGGCGAAGGACCGGCTCATCTGCACGATGCCGCCCTTGCTGGAGGCGTAGGGCGAGGCATAGGCGGTGCCGAAGATCGACATCATCGAGCCGATATTGATGATCTTGCCGCCGCCCGATCGTTTCATCGGCTCGTAGACCGCCTTGGAGCAGAGGAACGCGCTGGTCAGATTGGTGTCCATCACCGCGTGCCATTCGGCCTCGGTGAGGTCCTCGGGCCGCTTGCGGATCGACATCCCGGCGTTGTTGACCAGGATATCGACCCGGCCAAAGGCGGCGATCGCATCGGCGACCATGCGGATGCACTGGTCCTGTTTCGTCACGTCCACTGGCACGAACTCGGCCCGCGCGCCCATGCCGCGCAGCGTCTCCAGCGCGGCTTTCGCCTTGTCCGCATTGCGCCCGGCCACGACGATGGAGGCGCCGATCGAGGCCATGCCCCGGGCCATGCCGAGGCCGATGCCGCCATTGCCGCCGGTGACGATGGCGACCTTGCCGGTGATGTCGAACAGTTTCATGTCGGCTTTTCCCCCTGACTGATGGTGTGTTGCCGGACAGCCAGCCGGCGGTTTCGCGTCGATACCGGCTTACAGACACAATCGGCGCCGGGGAAGCCATGCGCCGCGCGCCCGATTTGAGCCGGCCGACGGTCTCTGCCACTCTGTTTCGCATAAAAATCGGCAAGGGATGATCCATGAGCCACGCGCTGCGCATTCATCGCTATGGCGGACCGGAGGAACTGATCTGGGAAAAGGTGGCGGTTCCGCTGCCCGGCCCCGGCGAGGCGTTGCTGCGCCACACGGCGATCGGGGTGAATTTTGTCGATGTGGTCTTTCGCCGCGGGGCCGCGCCGTCGTTGCCGCATATCCCCGGGCGCGAGGGCGCCGGCGTGGTGGAGGCGGTCGGGCCGGGTGTGACCGAGGTCGCGGTGGGGGATCGGGTGGCCTATGCGCCGGTGTCTGGCGCATATTCGGAACGCCGGGTGATCGCCGCCGAGCGGCTGGTGAAGCTGCCGGACGGGATCGACGACAAAACCGCCGCCGCGACCATGCTGCAGGGCATGACGGTGCAGTACCTGATCCGCCAGCTGCACCGGGTGCAGGCCGGCGAAACCATCCTGTGCCATGCCGCGGCCGGCGGGATCGGGCTGTTCCTGGGGCAATGGGCCGCCGCCCTGGGCGCGACCGTGATCGGCACCGTGTCCACCGAGGCGAAGGCGGCGCTGGCGCGGGCGCATGGCTACAGCCACACCATTCTCTACACGCGGGAGGATTTCGTGGCCCGGGTGCTGGACATTACCGGCGGGCGCGGCGTGCCGGTGGTCTATGACGGCGTCGGGCGGGACACGCTGGTGAAATCCATCGACTGCCTGGCGCCGCGCGGCCAGGTGGTCAGCTTCGGCCGCGCCTCCGGCCCGGTGCCACCGTTCGACCTGCAGGTGCTCAATCCGAAATCGCTCGCGGTGCGCGGCGGCACCTTGCAGACCTTCGTGTCGACGCGGGACGACCTGCTCGCGGTGGCGGCCGATACGTTCGAGGCGGTGCTGTCGGGCAAGGTGAAGGTGCAGGTGAACCACACCTATCCGTTGCGCGAGGGGGCACAGGCCAACCGGGACCTGGAGGACCGCAAGACCACGGGCTCGATTGTGCTGCTGCCCTAGGGTTGCCTACGCTGCGGGGCAGCCGCCGCGGCGGGAACAACCCGCCCGTCCAAGAAGCGCCCGTCTCAAAGGGGAGAGTTACTCATGACCGTCCAGGCCTTCCGCTTCGATCCCGTGCGGCTGCCGCCGCAGGCCGAGTTGCTGCGCGAGGAGGTGCGCGATTTCATCGCCGACCACCGCGACCTGATGCAGCCGATGCCGATGGGCTACAGCCCGGAATTCAGCGAGAAGATGGCACAAAAGGGCTGGGTGGCGATGACCTGGCCGAAGCGATGGGGCGGGCACGAGCGCAGCGCGTTGGAACGCTACGTGGTGCTGGAGGAAATGCTCGCCGCCGGCGCGCCGGTGGGAGCCCATTGGGTGGCAGACCGGCAGAGCGGGCCGAACATCCTGCGTTTCGGCACCCCGGAACAGCAGGATTACTTCCTGCCGAAGATCGCCGCCGGCAAGATGTATTTCTGCATCGGCATGAGCGAACCCAATTCCGGCTCCGACCTCGCCGGCACCACGACGCGGGCGACCAAGGTGCAGGGCGGCTACATCGTCAACGGCACCAAGCTGTGGACCTCCAACGCCCATCGCGCGACATACATGATCCTGTTCTGCCGGCTTGCGGGCGCGGATCAGGAGATCGACCGCAAGGCCGGCGCCACCCAGTTCCTGGTGGACATGAAATCGCCTGGCATCGAGGTGCGCCCGGTGTTCAACATGCTGGGCGAGCATCACTTCAACGAAGTGTTCCTGACCGATTTGTTCGTGCCGTCCGACCGGCTGCTGGGACAGGAGGGCAATGGCTGGAAGCAGGTCACCAGCGAACTTGCCTTCGAACGCAGCGGGCCTGAACGGTTTCTGATCACCTTCCGCCTGCTGGTGGAACTCGTGCGCCTGGCGGGGCCTGATCCGGAACCCTCGGTCGCCGCGGCGATCGGGCGATTGACGGCGCATCTGGCGACCTTGCGGCGCATGTCGCTGTCGGTGGCGGGGATGCTGGAACGCGACGAGAACCCCAACATGGAAGCCGCGGTGGTGAAGGATGTCGGCACCAAATTCGACCAGGAGGTGCCGGAGGTGGCGCGGCTGCTGTTCCCGTCCGAGCCGGAACTGGGGGCGCTGGACGCCTATGTATCGGTGCTGTCGCGCACGATGATGCACGCGCCGCGCTTCTCCATCCAGGGCGGCACGCGGGAGATCCTGCGCGGGATCATCGCGCGCGGGCTGGGGTTGCGATAGCGGTAAGGCAAAGTGGAGCGGTCGGAAAAGAGACCTTCCAGACGGAGATACAACCTTTAGTGGTAACGGGGATAAAGACGGGGCGCAAGTTGCGGGCTATTTTCACCCTTCTTTCGGCAGAGCTCGAGCAGAGACGAGCATTCGTTATTTCTGACTTGTGAGTTCAGGTTCAGTGACGGAAAAATTAAGAAATGGATTTGTCATTCAATTCATCACTTGCTGAGCCTTATAAGAGCACCACTCAAAAAATTAGAGTCATGAGCGAACATTGGGTAGATGCTCAGACTTATTGCCCAAATTGTGGAAGACCTGATGTTGATCGACGTCAAAACAATAATCCAGCTGCCGATTTTTTCTGTTTTACTTGCAAAGAAGAATATGAATTGAAGAGTCAATCAAAGACATTCGGCTCTAAAATAGTTGATGGTGCTTACCGAACGATGATAGAAAAGCTAAGGGGGAACGATAACCCTAACCTTCTTCTGCTTCAGTACGATCCTATTCGGCTAATTGTGATCAATCTGGTGGTTATACCTAAACATTTTTTCACGCCTGACTTGATTGAGGAAAGAAAGCCACTTTCTCCACTGGCACGCCGCGCTGGATGGGTTGGGTGCAATATCTCATTAATAGGCATTCCCCGTGCCGGGCGAATTTCTCTGGTGAAGAACGGCTATATCGAACCCAAAAATGAGGTGCTCGCAAAATGGCGGGCGACGCTTTTCCTTCGTGATCAGAAGAACGACCGCGCCAAGGGGTGGCTTTTAAATGTGATGAAATGTATCGATGCGATGAATAAGAAAACCTTCCAAATTAAGGACATTTACCAATTTGAAGCTGATTTGAAAGCTTTGTATCCATCGAACCAGCACATCAAAGAGAAAATACGTCAGCAGTTACAGGTTCTTCGCGACAAGGGTTTTTTGGATTTTCTTGGCAGAGGGACGTACCGACAAGCCTCCGCGAAGCTCGAGTAGGTACTTTTTACGGATTTTATAGTAGTTAGCATCATTCAGATTCAAACCACATCTTTCGCGCAGGTTTGGCCGGACTGGCAGAAGGCGATGCGGAACATCCACCCAAGGATCGCCTCGGCGTGCGAATGAAATTCGACCTGGAAACCCAGGGAAGACAGATGCTCGAACATCGCCCAAAAGTAGATCAAAGACCGCTGCAGATCTACCTACCCGCGCATGCACCCGAGAATCGCTGACAGGGTAGAGCAGCCACACAATTCGGGGCAGCCAGGCATGTTTCTTGCTATGCAAATCCAACAATGCGGCTAGTCTAGCCGCAGGCCGATGATCCCGCCGATTGGAGACGCCGTACCGTGCTGAAACCCCAGGCCTACACGTCGGACGGGCAGTCGGCGTTCTTCGATGAAATGCTGGGTCTGGATGGCACCCCGCGAGCGGCCTATGGCGAACTGGTGAAATGGCTGGGCTCGCAGTCGCGCGCTTCGTTTCGCCAGAAGCAGCAGGAGGCGGATGCCATTTTCCGCCGGCTGGGCATCACTTTCGCCGTCTACGGCGCGGCGGAGGCGAATGAGCGGGTCATTCCGTTCGACCTGATCCCGCGCATCATCTCCGCCGCCGAATGGCGCTTCCTGGAACGCGGGATCGAGCAGCGGGTGCGGGCGCTGAACGCCTTCCTGTACGATATCTATCACCGCCAGGAGATCGTCCGGGCCGGCAAGATCCCGTCCGAGATGGTCAACCAGAACGATGCGTTCCTGCCGGAAATGATGGGGTTCGACCCGCCCGGCAACGTCTATGCCCATATCATCGGCACCGACATCGTGCGTGCCGGGGAAAACGGCTTTTTCGTGCTGGAGGACAACCTGCGCACCCCATCGGGCGTGTCCTACATGCTGGAAAACCGCGAAGCGATGATGCATCTGTTCCCCGAACTGTTCGCTGCCCACCGGGTGGCGCCGGTGGAACGCTATCCTGAATTGCTGCGCGAAACCCTGGCCAGCGTGCCGCCGCGCGACTGCGACGGCGATCCGCGCATCGCGGTGCTGACGCCGGGCGTGTTCAACTCGGCCTATTTCGAGCACGCCTTCCTCGCCGACCAGATGGGGGTGGAACTGGTGCAGGGCAGCGACCTGATCGTGGAGGACGGCGCCCTGTACATGCGCACCATCCGCGGCAAGGAGCGGCTGCACGTGCTGTATCGCCGGCTGGACGACGCCTTCCTCGATCCGCTGAATTTCCGGCCGGACTCGCTGCTGGGGGTGCCCGGGCTGTTCGACCTGTATCGCGCCGGCAAGGTCACCATCGTCAACGCGCCGGGCACCGGCATCGCCGACGATAAGGCGGTCTATGCCTATGTGCCGGACATCGTGAAGTTCTATACCGGCGAAAAGCCGATCCTGGAAAACGTGCAGACGTTCCGCTGCTCGATCGACGAGGAGCGTGCCTATGTGCTGAACAACCTGCACGATCTGGTGGTGAAGGAGGTGCACGGCTCCGGCGGCTACGGGATGCTGATCGGCCCGCATGCAAGCCGTACCGAACGCAACGACTTCGCCGAGCGGATCAAGGCGCGGCCGGCCAACTACATCGCCCAGCCGACGCTGGCGCTGTCCACCTGCCCGGCGTTCTGTCCGGAAGGGGTGGCGCCGCGGCATGTCGACCTGCGCCCGTTCGTGCTGGTGGGCGACAAGGTGCGCGTGACGCCCGGGGGATTGACCCGGGTGGCGATGAAACGCGGGTCTCTGGTGGTCAATTCCAGCCAGGGCGGCGGAACCAAGGACACCTGGGTGCTGGAGGACTGACGATGCTGGGCCGCACTGCCTCCAACCTGTTCTGGATGTCGCGCTACATGGAGCGGGCGGAGAATATCGCCCGGCTGACGGAAGTCGGGCATCGCATCTCCCTCACGCCCGATGTCGGTTCCGGCTATCGCGAGGACTGGCAATCGACCCTGGCCGCGGCAGGGTGCCTCGACATGTTCCGCAAGGGAACCTCCAAGCTGACGGCCGATACGGTGCAGAAATTCCTGCTGTTCGACCGCAACAACCCGTCCTCGGTGGCGTCCTGCCTGGAGGCGGCACGCCATAACGGGCGTTCCGTGCGCACCGCGCTCACGCGCGAGGTGTGGGAGGCGCTGAATTCCACCTGGATCGAATTCGGCACTTTCAAACCCAACGATCTCGGCCCCGGCCGGCTGCCGGAACTGCTGGACTGGGTGCGCGAGCGCTCGGCGCTGTTCCGCGGCGCGCTGCTCGGCACCCTGTTGCGCGACGAGGGCTATCATTTCTGCCAACTCGGCGCGTTCATCGAACGCTCCGACAACACCACCCGCATCCTGGACGTGAAATACAACGTGCTGCTGCCGACCAACGAGGCCGCCGGTGGCGAGCGCAGCATCCATCAATGGGAAACCATCCTGCGATCGGTCTCCGCGCACCGCTCCTACCGCTATGTCTACAAGGACCGCTACCGGCCATCGAATGTCGCGGATTTCCTGATCCTGCGCCCGGAGATGCCGCGCAGCCTGCGGTTCTGCCAGGATTGGATGGATCGTTCCCTGATCGCCCTGTCGGAGATGACCGGCGGCGGCGCGACCTGCCTGGCCTTGTCGCGCGAAACCAGCGCCAAGCTGCGCGCCTGCGGCGTCCCGGCGATCTTCCGCATGGGCCTGCACGAATTCCTGACCGAGTTCCTGAACCGAACCGCGTCCACCGCGGATGCGCTGGCGGCGGATTATTACTTCAACTGAGCAGCGAGTTTCTCGCTCTCCAGGCGGATACGATCCTTCATGCGCATCGCGATCACCCATATCAGCGAATACAGCTACGACGGCCCGCCCGCCCCGACGGTGCAGGCGCTGCGGCTGACCCCGGCGCCGGTCAAGGGCCAGACCCTGCTGTCCTGGAAGATCGAGGCGCCGGGCTATGCGGGCGCGTGTTCCTATACCGACGGCTTCGGCAACCGGGTGGACCTGGTGTCGGCGCCGGGCGATCTCAGCCTGGTGCGGGTTGTCGCCGAGGGGGAGGTGGAGACCACGGACACCGGCGGTGTCGTCGGCTGGACCGGGGAGGCGGTGGCGGCGGCGGCGTTCCTGCGCGTCAGCCCGGTCACGGCGCTGAGCCCGGAAATCGAGGCCCTTGCCGAGACGGTCCGCAAAGCCGACCGGCTGTCCACGTTGCACGCGCTGATGGAGGCGGTGCATGAGCGCGTCGCCTATGAGGGCGACAGCACGGACGCCCACACGACGGCGGCCGCGGCCTTCCTGGAAGGGCGCGGCGTCTGCCAGGACCACGCCCATATCTTCATCACCGCTGCCCGCAGCCTGGGCATTCCCGCGCGCTACGTCACCGGCTATTTGCTGCTGGAGGATGGCTCGGACGCGCCGGCGCATCATGCCTGGGCCGAGGCGCTGGTGGAGGATATCGGCTGGGTCGGCTTCGACGCCGCGAATTGCCTGTGTCCGACGGAATATTACGTGCGCCTCGGCGCCGGGCTGGATGCCGCGTCCGCCGCGCCGATCCGAGGGGTGCGGCGCGGCGCCGGCGGCGAGAGCCTGAAAGTGGACGTGGCCGTGCGTGAATTAGGCCAGTCCGAGGACCAATCCCAGAATCAGTCCCAGAGTCAGTCCCAGCAATAGGCGAGGCGCAGGGCAGCGGCCGCTGTCTTACAGCCAGCGCTCGCTGAACGGGACGCCGAGATAGTACTGGCCGACCGTTTCGAAGTGGCTGGAGCGGCCCTGCACCTGCTGGCAGACCGTGTGGACATCGCGGAAGCGGCGCTCGAACGGATTACTCTTGAAGATCGCGGTGGCGCCGGCCTCGTGATAGGCGAAATCGACCACTTCGCGTGACTGGTGAATGGCGAAGGTGGAGGCGAGGCGGATCGCCGCGCGGTGCTCCAGCGGCAGTGACGTGGCGGTGACGAGCGCTTCCTGCGCGTCTTCCAACGCCTTCAGCAACTGCAGCCGGGCGGCGTTCAGCTTGGCCTTGTTATAGGCGAGCTGATGCTGGATCACCTGGCTGTCGCGCAGCGCCGACTGGGTCAGCGCCGGGGTCTTTTCCCGGGCCAGCTTGACGAAGGCATCCAGCGTGGCGCGCGCCAGGCCCATCGCCACGCCGGCGAAGCCGGCGGCATATAGGTTCATGGTGCTGAAGCGGTACAGCAGGCCGGGATGGCGCCGTTCCGACTCCAGGTCGCGCGTCAGTGTCAGATGGTCGGGGATGAACCGGTCGGTCACGGCATAGGTGTCGCTGCCGGTGCCGCGCAGGCCCATCACGTCCCAGGTGTCGGTGATCACGGCGTCTTCGCGGCGGAACAGCATCGTCGCGTCCCAGGGCTTGCCGTCCGGGCGCTTGATCGGCGTGCCGTCCGCCTCGAAGGTCGGGCAATGGCCGCCGAGCCAGGTGCTGTGGCGGCTGCCGCTGGCGAAGTTCCATTTGCCGGTGACCCGCCAGCCGCCCTCGGCGCGGATCGCCTTCGCCCCCGGCCCCTGGCCCCAGGCCAGCACGGCGCGGCGGTCGGCGAAGACATGCGCGGCCCATTCCGGCTCCAGATAGGCCGCCGACATCGAGCAGCCGGAGCCCTGGTTCATGCACCAGGCGGTGGCGCCGTCGCCGCTGGCGATCGCTTCCACGCATTGCACGTAGGTGGCGGGATCGAGCTCGGCGCCGCCGAACGAGCGCGGCAGCAGCAGGCGGAACATCCCGGCCGCGTGCATCGCGTCGACCACGTCCGCCGGCAGCTCGTTGGTCGCGTCGATGCGCGGTCCGGCGGCTTCCAGCAGGGGCACAAGCGCGCGCGCGGCGGCCACGTGGTCGGTAGTCGCTCGCTGCCAGCCGGTGTCGTGCGCGTCCATAATCCTGCGATCCCTGGTTCGTTCCGTTGCGGTGATTTGCAAGCCATGACCGGCACCGCGACAGCGGCAGCAACGGCCTGGTCCGGCTCGATTGACGTACCGAAAGCATGACTCCAATACTAGCCGGTAGGCAAGGCACGGGGGACGACAGCGCGGGGCAAGCCCGCCGGGCAGGAAAATATCGCAATCCCGACCATCCCACCTCCCTATCGCCGGCCATCGCAACAGCCTGGAGTAGATCGTGACTGAACCCGAAACGCTCACCGTTGACATCAACGGCTTCCCGACGCGTGTCTGGCGCAAGGGAAGCGGCCCGAGGATCGGCTTTCTCGCCGGCTTCGGCGGGCTGCCGCGCTGGGTGCCGTTCCTGGACCGGCTGGCCGAGAGCCGCACGGTGATCGTTCCCTCCCTGCCCGGCTTTCCCGGTGGCGATCGCGGGCATACGGCGCTGGACAACCACCTGGACTGGGTGCTCGCGGTGCACCAGACCCTGACCAGGGCGGACCTGATCGGCGCGGACCTCGCCGGCAGCTCGGTCGGCGCGGCGATGGCGATGGAGGTCGCGGCGATCTGGCCGGGCGCGGTGCGCCGGCTGGCGGCGATCGCCCCGTTCGGCATGTTCGACGACAAGGATCCGCCGACCGATCCATGGGCACAGCGCGGCGATGCCGTGCCTGGGCTGATGACGC
>JBBIQA010000084.1:7693-18694 GCA_037442565.1 Rhodospirillales bacterium | reverse complement strand
TGCGCGACCGCAAGGGCGAATACCGCAAGGAACTGGCGGAGTTGCAGCGGCGCGGGTTCACCCGGGCGAAGGTGGACGGCACCCTGTACGAAATCGGCGAGGTGCCGGCGCTGAACCGCAAGATCAAGCACGAGATCGAGGCGGTGGTGGACCGGGTGGTGGTGCGCGAAGGCATCGCGCCGCGGCTGGCCGACAGTTTTGAAACCGCGTTGGCGCTGTCAGACGGCATTGTCTATGCCGAAAACGCAGAAAATGCTGAAAGAACCGTGTTTTCCTCCCGGTTCGCGTGTCCGGTGAGCGGGTTCACGATTGAGGAAATCGAGCCCAGGCTGTTCAGCTTCAACTCGCCGCATGGGGCCTGCCCGGCTTGTGACGGGCTGGGGTTGGAGTCGTTCTTCGATCCGGACATGGTGGTGCCGAACGGCCGGACGACCCTGGCGGGCGGGGCGGTGGCGCCCTGGACCGGGGCGCAGAGCCCGTATTACGACCAGACGCTGCAAAGCCTGGCGCGGCACTTCAAGGTGACGACGCGCACCGCCTGGGAAGACCTGCCGGAGGAGGTGCGCCAGGCGATCCTGTTCGGGACGGGGTCCGTGCCGGTTGCGTTCACCTACAAGGACGGCGTGCGGTCCTATACCGTCACCAAGCCCTTTGAGGGCGTGATCAAGAACCTGCAGCGGCGGCTGGACGAGACGGACAGCGCCTGGGTGCGCGAGGAATTGTCGCGCTATCAAGCGGATAAGCCGTGTTCCGTGTGCAATGGCGCAAGGCTGAAGCCGGAGGCGCTGGCGGTGCGGATCGGCGGCAAGAATATCGCCGAAGCCTCTGAATTCTCGATCGATGCGGCGTTCGAGTGGTTTGCCGGGGTGATCGAGACGATGACGCCGCAGCGCCAGGAGATCGCGCGGCGGATTCTGCGCGAGATCGGCGACCGGCTGCGGTTCCTGGTGGATGTGGGGCTCGACTACCTGACCCTGGCGCGCGGGTCCGCGACGCTGTCGGGCGGGGAGAGCCAGCGCATCCGGCTGGCGAGCCAGATCGGCTCGGGGCTGACGGGCGTGCTGTATGTGCTGGACGAGCCGTCGATCGGGCTGCACCAGCGCGACAACGAGCGGCTGCTGGGCACGCTGCGGCGGCTGCGCGATCTCGGCAACACCGTGCTGGTGGTGGAGCATGACGAGGACGCGATCCGCGCGGCCGATCATCTGATCGACATGGGGCCGCTCGCGGGGGTGAACGGCGGGCACGTGGTGGCACAGGGCACACCGGCCGAGGTGGCGGCCAATCCGGCGTCCCTGACCGGGGATTATCTGTCCGGGCGGCGGCGGATCGAGGTGCCGGCGTTGCGCCGGCCGATCCAGAAGTCCCGGATGCTGAAGGTGATCGGCGCGCGTGGGAACAACCTGAAAGGCGTGGATGCCGGGTTTCCGCTCGGGGTGTTCACCTGCGTGACCGGGGTTTCCGGCGGCGGCAAATCCACGCTGGTGGTGGATACGCTATACAAGGCAGCATCGCGGCGGTTGATGGGGTCGGGCGAGGTGCCGGCGCCGCATGACCGCATCGAGGGGATGGAACTGCTCGACAAGATCATCGACATCGACCAGTCGCCGATCGGACGCACGCCGCGGTCCAATCCGGCGACCTACACGGACCTGTTCGCGCCGATCCGGGACTGGTTCGCCGAACTGCCGGAATCACGGGCCCGCGGCTACAAGCCCGGCCGGTTCAGCTTCAACGTGAAGGGCGGGCGGTGCGAGGCGTGCCAGGGCGACGGGGTACTCAAGATCGAGATGCACTTCCTGCCGGACGTCTATGTGACCTGCGACGTCTGCAAGGGCCGGCGCTATAACCGCGAGACGCTGGAAATAAAGTTCCGCGACAAATCGATCGCCGAAGTGCTGGCGATGACGGTGGACGAGGCGGTGCCGTATTTCTCGGCGCAGAGCCGCATCCATGACCGGCTGAAGATCCTGCAGCAGGTGGGGCTGGGGTATATCTCTCTGGGCCAGCAGGCCACCACGCTGTCGGGCGGCGAGGCGCAGCGGATCAAGCTATCGAAGGAACTGGCGCGGCGGGCGACGGGGCGGACGCTCTACATCCTGGACGAGCCGACGACCGGGCTGCATTTCGAGGATGTGCGCAAGCTGCTGGAAGTGCTGCACGCCCTGGTGGACCAGGGCAACTCGATCGTGGTGATCGAGCATAACCTGGAGGTGATCAAGACCGCCGACTGGATTTTGGACCTTGGACCGGAGGGCGGCGCCGGAGGCGGGCGGATCGTGGCCGCGGGAACGCCGGAGGAGATCGCGGCGACACCGGATAGCCATACAGGGCGGTTCTTGGCGCCGCTGGTGGGGGCGGTAAAGCCGCAGAGAACGCGCAAGCGGGCGTAGCCGGAGCCATTATCAACGATCATTCATCGTGAATAATTCCATTTCCACGAAATTCACATTGACATCAGTGCGTTTTAATCCCACTATCCACGTGTCCTGATCGTCTAAGATGGACAATCACATGGAGAGTGGCGGATGCGCACGGCATCTTTCGTATTCCGACGGGATGGCCGACCGGAATTGAGCGCGCGGGATCGAATGTGGCGGGCAATGTTGTGTTGTCGCGGCGAAGGCTGATGCCCGAACCCACCCCATTCCTTCTTCCTTGAAAGGCGTCGGCCCCGTGAGCGGGCGGATGAGAACGATCATGTTGCAATCCCATATCATTGATATAAATGGAAACTTTGTCGGTGCCGCGGTTCGGCTGAACAGCGGCTACCGGTTCGTCGCGCTGAACCTGCGCGTGGAGGAACTGGACGGGACGACCTGGCCGAGCCTGGATACGGTTCGCCGGCTGGCCCGGCAGCTGTTCGTCACCGGGCATTTCGGCGGTACGGAGCGGACGGCGCCCACACGTCCGGAACTGGAGTTGGCGCAATGACCGACGGCGCCTCCGCCTGGGGATGGGATCGCGGGGATTTGTCGCCCGTGCCGGAACCGGCCGCCATCGGGCTGGTGGTTCTAGCGGTGTTCAGTCGCCTTATTCAACTATTTAGAAAGTGAATTTGGCGCCCGGCCGGGAGTTAAATCCGGCCGGCGATTCCGCCTGCGACGCACAGACGCTGGATCATGATGCGTTTGGGTTACTTCACCCGAACGCATAAACATGATCGTTAAATCAAAAACTTAGAGCCTGATGATTTTTCTACCTGAAATCATCAGGCTCTAGCCGGTCGCAAGGGCCTGTTGCGACCGGTCCAGCAGGACGTCGAAGCTGCGCGCGCCCTCGATCCGCGCCATGGGCGCCAGCCAGGGGGACGCCTCCAGGGTGATCCGCGCATCGTCGCGCCCCTGGTTCCAGCGCCGCAGCATCACCTCCCGCCCGAAGGCGAAATCCTTGGCGTTGCCCTGCCGTTCCGTGGGGCGGTAGATCAGCGTAGCGATGTCCATGGTCGTGACGCAGCTGAACCCGTAGAGATACCTCGCCTCCGGTGTTTCCCGCAGTTCCGCCGGCAGCCTGTCCCACAGCGCGTTGATGTTGTGGCGCAGGTCATGGGTCAGACGCATCTTGTCCGTGGCCGCCCGGGTCCTGCTGGAATAGCGGATGTCCTTGTCGCGCTCGCCCACCTCGTCGACGTTGGTGGGGGCGGCGCCGGAGGCGGGGAACAGGTCGACCTGAAAGGTCAGACGGCTGTCGCGCGGGTAGTAGTCGATCACGTATTGCAGCGGCGTGTTGGATACCAGTCCGCCATCCCAATACAGTTCCCCGTCGATCTCCACCGGCGGGAAGCCCGGCGGCAGGGCGCCGCTGGCCATGACATGTTCCGCGCGGATGGCGATCTCGGCATTGTCGAAATAGGCAAAATTGCCGGTGCGGACGTTCACCGCACCGACGCTGAAACGCATTTCGCGCGCGTTGATCCGATCGAAATCCACCAGCGCCTCCAGCGTGGATTTCAATGCGGATGTGTCATAAAAACTCACGGGGCCCGGCCCGGCCAGCCATTCCATCGGGGCGCGAGGGGCAAAGAAGCCAGGCTGGCCGAACAGAGCGGCGCTCAGCGCGCTGAGCCCCAGCCGGTCGACCGGCGAAGCGCATGGCAGCGCCGGCCAGAGCGACTTCGCGGTCGTGACGCCTTCCCAGAATTCATGCAGCCGCCGCACGCGTTGCTCCGGGGCGTTGCCGGCGATGATGGCGGCGTTGATGGCGCCGATGGAAATACCGGCGATCCAGTCCGGCAGATATTCCGACGTGGACAATGTCTCGTAGACCCCGGCCTGATAGCTGCCGAGCGCCCCGCCGCCCTGCAGCACCAGGGCGACGCGTTTGTCATAGGACGCCGGCCGCGGTGGAAAGACGCTCATGCGATTGTCTCCGGTGGGTTGAAGCCTCTACCGGTCAGGAGACATCGTGGCCGGGCGAACATTACGCCCGTACGGCCCTGATCCGTTCAGAGCCGGCCCCAAGCCGCCGCCCGAAACACCGCCAGCCGGTCGCCGATGCCCCGGCCCACCGGAAGCGCGGCAAACCGGACCGCATGGAGCCTGGCCAGATCACGGCGCGCCAGGACCGCCGGCAGCGCGGCGGCGATGGCGGCGCGCGGCAGGTCGAGGCCCCTGCCCCGGTTCAGCAGCCCCCTGCCCTCGGCCAGCAGTTCCGCCAGTACCGGCTCCGCCGCCTGCGGGTGCAGCACCACCGCCTCCGCCGGGATCCCCTGCGCGGCGAGGCGGTCTTCCGGCAGCAGGCAGCGGCCCTGGCGCGCCAGCGCGGGCACGCTGCGCAGCAGGCCGGCCACGCCGTAGGCGGCGCCCAATGGGCGCAAGCGCTCGGGCTCCGGCCCGCCCAGCAGGCGCCCGGCGGCGACGGCCAGGCCACCGGCCGTGCCACCGACATAGTCGCGCCAGGCTTGCAGCGTGGGGATGGCAGGCTCGGCCTCGATCTCCCGCGCGTCGATCAGCGCGAGCAGGTCATCCGCCGCGAGCGCACCGGCGCGGATGGCGGCGGCCAGCGGGGTGGCGACCTCGTGGCGCTTGTCCGTGCCCTCCACCACCTCTCGCCACCATTGCAGGCGGATCATCGCCAGGGCCGGCTCGGTGACCGCCTCGCGGGCGCGGGCGAGTTCATGGTTGAAGGCGTACAACGCCAGCAGGGCGGCGCGCTTGGCCGGCGGGGCGAACAGGGCGGTGAGGAAGCGGTCCGGGTCGTGGCGGCGGACGAACGCGATCAGGGCATCAGACATCGGCGGGAGGTGGCGTGAAACCAATCGTCATGCAAGCGTGTTGTCCGTTGGCTTGACGCACGTCCGGGCTGCCCATAGCAAGGGTGGCCATCTCGAAGGATGGGCGGCCAGGCTGGCCCCACCCAGATCGCGCTTCCTGAATGGGCTTCACATTCAAACCGGAGACTGTCCCATGGCCTTTGAACTCCCCACGCTTCCCTATGCCAAGACCGCCCTCGCGGCGCAGGGCATGTGCGAGGAAACCCTCGACCTGCATCACGGCAAGCATCACCAGGCCTATGTCACCGCGCTGAACGGCTTCGTCGCCAGCAACCCGGCGCTGGCCGGCAAGTCGCTGGAGGAAATCGTGAAGCTTTCCTACAACAAGCCGGACATGGCGCCGGTGTTCAACAATGCCGGCCAGCATTGGAACCACATCCTGTTCTGGGAAAACATGTCGCCGAAGGGCGGCGCCATCCCGGGCGCGCTGGAAGCCAAGATCGTCTCCGACCTCGGCGGCGTGGCGCAGTTCAAGGACGCCTTCAAGGCGGCCGCCACCACGCAGTTCGGCTCCGGCTGGGCCTGGCTGGTGCTGGCCCCGGACGGCAAGCTGAAGGTGACCAAGACCCCGAACGGCTCCAACCCGCTCGCCACCGGCGAGGGCAAGGCGCTGCTCGGCCTCGATGTGTGGGAGCACAGCTACTACCTGGATTTCCGCAACCGCCGGCCCGACTACGTGACGAACTGGCTGGATAAGATCGCCAACTACGAATACGCCGAAGCCGCGCTGAAGGCTGGCTGATCGCAGGAAGCAAGGCGAGGGGGCGCTGCCCCCTCGACCCCCGCTAAGGGCTAGCCCTTAGAACCCGCTACTGGTTTGGGCGTGATAAGGGGGGCTACCGGGACCTTTCGAGGTGTCGGTAGCCCCCCTTATCACGCCCAAACAAATGGATGGATTCCAAAGGCTTGCCTTTGGCGGGGTCCAGGGGCAGCGCCCCTGGCCTTGCTTCCTGCCCTCAGGCCGGCTTGGAGTCGTTCGCGGCCGTCGGCTTCAGCACGGAGCTGATGGTGTCGCGCAGCACGGTCACGCGCAGGTTCGGGGCCAGTTCGACTTCGACCTCGTTCGAGCCTTCCTTGACCTTCTGGACGGTGCCGAGGATGCCGCCGCCGGTGACCACGCGGTCGCCGCGCTTGAGGGCGAGCAGCATCGCCTTCATTTCCTTGGCGCGCTGCTGCTGCGGGCGGATCAGCAGGAAGTAGAAGACGCCGAAGATCAGGACCAGCGGCAGAAACTGCGTTGCCCCGCCCATCATGGCCGTTAGATCCTGGGCGTAGGCGGTAGAGATCAGCATTTTTTCATTCCTGAACGGATCGCGCGCGCATGACGGCGCAATCCTGGTTGCGGTTATCCGGCGCGGACCATAGTTTCCGCTCCCTTCCCGTCAAGTTTCCCCCCAAGTCACGTTATCCCTGAATACAGAGACCTCGCATGAACCAGCCGATGATCGACCTCGTCACCCGTATCGCCGAGGCGCTGGAGCGGCTGGCCCCCCCGCCTGCCCCGAAACTGGACCTGGCGGGTGCCGATGCCTTCGTGTGGCATCCGAGCCCGGCGCATCTGGCGCCGGTGCGCAAGATCTCGCGGGTGGACATTTCGTTGCTGCAAGGCGTGGAACATCAGAAGAAGATTCTGTTGGAGAACACGCTGCGCTTTGCCCGTGGACTGCCGGCCAACAACGCCATGCTTTGGGGCTCGCGCGGGATGGGCAAGTCTTCCCTGGTGAAGGCGGCGCATGCGGTGGCGAATGCCGAGGTGCCGGGCAGCCTGGCGTTGATCGAGATCCACCGCGAGGACATCCGCACCCTGCCCGAGTTGCTGAACCTGCTGCGCGGCGAGAGCCGGCGCTGCGTGATCCTGTGCGACGACCTGTCGTTCGAGAAGGAGGACGCCGACTACAAGGCGCTCAAATCGGTGCTGGATGGCGGGATCGAGGGGCGGCCGGACAACGTGCTGTTCTACGCCACCTCCAATCGGCGCCATCTGATGCCGCGCGACATGGTGGAGAACGAGCGCTCCAGCGCGATCAACCCGGACGAAGCGGTGCACGAGAAGATCTCGCTGTCGGACCGTTTCGGGCTCTGGATCGGCTTCCACAACTGCGACCAGCCGACTTTCTTCGCGATGATCGACGGCTACGCCCGCGCGATGCACCTGCCGATCGGCCAGGAGGACCTGCATGCGGCCGCGGTGGAATGGTCGGTCACGCGCGGCGGCCGGTCCGGGCGGGTGGCCTGGCAGTTCATCCAGGAGATGGCGGGGCGGCTCGGCGTGAAAGCGGCCTGAGGCATGGCGCGCGCGCCATCGGCCCAAACGGCGCCGGCTACGGCGCTGGCGGTGGAACTCATCGCCGTGGTCGTGGCGGTTACCGATGGCGCGCCGCGTATCCTGACCATCCAGGGCGGGCGCAGCCTGCCGTCCGGACCGTTCGCCGGCACCCACCGGTCCTTGCAGGAGGGCGTGCGCCATTGGGTGGAGCAGCAGACGCATCACCGGCTCGGCTATCTGGAGCAGCTCTACACCTTCGCGGACCGCGACCGGACTGCGGACGGGACCGAGCGTCAGGTGATCGCCATCAGCTATCTGGGGCTGACGCGGGAAGCGCGCACGGACCCGGCGGAAGCGGTGAGCTGGGAGGGATGGTATGATTATTTCCCCTGGGAGGACCATCGCGGCGCAGGCGCGGCGATGGTTTCCGGCCGGATTGGACCCTGCCTACGCCGCTGGGTGGAGACGGCGGAGGATGCGGCGACAAGGCGCGATCGGCGGCAGCGGGCGGATGTCAATTTCGGCCTGAACGGCCGGGCTTGGAATGAAGAACTGGTGCTGCAGCGCTATGAGCTGCTGTACGAGGCGGATCTGGTCGCCGAGGCGTCCGCTTTCGGGATCGATGCATCGATGCCGGTGCCGGGCGAGCCGATGCTGCACGACCACCGCCGCATCCTGGCCACCGCCATCGCCCGGCTGCGCGCCAAGATCAAGTATCGCCCGGTGGTTTTCGAACTGATGCCGCCCCGCTTCACGCTGCTGCAACTTCAGCGCACGGTGGAGGCCCTGGCCGGCATGAGGTTGCACAAGCAGAATTTCCGCCGGTTGATCGACCAGCAGGAACTGGTGGAGGAAACCGGCGAGACCACCGCGGAGACCGGTGGGCGGCCGGCCAAGCTGTTTCGCTTCCGCCGCGAGGTGCAGGTGGAGCGCGCCATCGCCGGCACCAAGCTACCGCTGTCGCGGGGCGTTTGAGCGCTCGCCGATCGTTTCGGCTGTCATCACGAATTCTTGTATCCGGTTCGGCTCGGCGAATGCCCCCGACGACCGGCGCGGCGTTGTATTCGGGCAGGCGCCTAACCACTCTGATCCGTCAGCGACATCATCCGGCATCGCAAGCCGGCGACGATCCCGCCTTGCAGGCCCCGCGCGGGCACCGCGCCCTGACGTGAAGGACAGCGGGCACCGCGCCCTGACGTGAAGGACAATCGACAAGCACGACAGAGAAACCTCGGAAGGAAACCCTGATCATGGCCAATAGCCCGCTATCCGGCAGCGAACGCCAACCGCTGCCAGGCGCACAATCGGTAGGCAAGGCGGACCCCACGGAGCGCCTCGAGGTCACCATGCTGGTTCGCCGTCGCGACAACGACAAGCTGACGACGCATCTCGGCAAGCTGGCCGCCGGCGACAGGAGCGTGGGCCATATGCGGCGGGAAGATTTCGCCGCCAGGCACGGAGCGGATCCGGCGGACGTTGCCGCCGTGAAGGCCTTTGCCGGGGCGCATGGCTTGGCCGTGGTGCAGGAGAATGCGGGGCGGCGAACCGTGATCCTGTCCGGCACGGTGGCGCAGTTCAACGCGGCTTTCGGCGTCGATTTGCAGCAGTTTGAGTACCATGGCGGCTCGTATCGGGGGCGGACCGGGCCCGTGCATCTTCCCGACCAGCTGGCCGGCAAGGTCGAGGCGGTGCTCGGCCTCGACAACCGTCCGATCGCCCGGCCGCATTTTCGCAGCCGCCAGGCGCCCGGTAATGTGAACTGGCACGCGGCGGCCGAGGCCTCGAGCTCGACCTCGTTCACGCCGACCCAACTCGCGACGCTGTACGACTTCCCGGCCGGCAACGGGCAGGGCGAATGCATCGGCATTATCGAGCTCGGCGGCGGCTATCGCACGTCGGACATCCGCGCCTATTTCCATGCGCTTGGTCTGACGCAGCCGAAGGTCACGGCGGTATCGGTGGACCATGGCCGCAACCATGCCACCGGGGATCCGAACGGACCGGACGGCGAGGTGATGCTGGACATCGAGGTGGCCGGCGCGATCGCGCCGGGCGCGCATATCGCGGTGTATTTCGCGCCCAACACCGATGCCGGCTTCCTGGATGCGGTCACCACCGCCGCGCATGACACGGTGAACCGGCCGTCGGTGATCTCGATCAGCTGGGGCGGGCCGGAATCGGCCTGGACGCCGCAGGCGATGATCGCCTTCGACAGCGCCCTCCAGGCGGCCGCGACCATGGGTGTGACCGTTCTTGCGGCGTCCGGCGACAACGGCTCCAGCGACGGCGTGAATGACGGCCATGACCATGCGGACTTCCCGGCGTCCAGCCCGCACTGCACCGGTTGTGGCGGCACCCGCGTTCAGGCCGCCGCGACGGCGATCACCAGCGAGGCGGTCTGGAACGACGGCGCGCAAGGCGGCGCCGGCGGTGGCGGCATCAGCTCGTTCTTCGATCTGCCGTCCTGGCAGGTGGGCCTGCAGGTCAGCAACAGCCATGGCGGCCCGATGCCGCTACCCAAACGGGGCGTGCCCGACATCGCCGGCGATGCCGACCCGCAGAGCGGCTACAACGTGCGGGTGGACGGGCATGACATGGTCATCGGCGGCACCAGCGCGGTGGCGCCGCTTTGGGCCGGCCTGATCGCGCGGATCAACGCCAAGAAGGGCAGCGCGGTCGGGTTCATCAACCCAGTCCTCTACCAGAACCCGGCGGCCCTGAACGATGTCCGCCAGGGCGATAACGGCACCTTCTCGGCCTCTGGTGGATGGGACGCCTGCACTGGGCTCGGCAGCCCGATCGGCAGCAAGCTGGCCACGATCTTGTAGGCCCGGCCTGTAGCGCGGACCACATGCATCAACCGGCGCGGCGAACCGCGCCGGTTGATTTTTTTATACTCAATTCAAGCATAAGGTCTTATTGACCGCCAGTAATGGCACACGCATATTATGCTCATAACGAGCACAGAGGAAGCCATGTCCGCCACCGAACTGCTGACCCGCACCGCACCGCTGTATGATCGCGTCAAGAAGTTCATCCCGTCGATCGAGTGGCCGGTGTTCGCCGAGGACATCGAGGCCATTCTGGCGCTGAAGCGGCAGCGCAACGCCGTGATCCTGGCGCATAACTACCAGACGCCGGAGATCTTCCACTGCGTCGCGGACATCACCGGTGACAGCCTGGCGCTGGCGCGCGAGGCGATGAAGGTGGACGCCGACGTGATCGTGCTGGCCGGCGTGCATTTCATGGCCGAGACCGCCAAGCTGCTGAACCCCGGCAAGACCGTGCTGATCCCCGATCTCCGGGCCGGCTGCTCGCTGGCGGAATCGATCACGGCGGAGGACATCCGGCTGCTGCGCCAGCGCTATCCCGGGGTGCCGGTGGTGACCTATGTGAACACCTCGGCCGCGGTGAAGGCGGAGTCCGATATCTGCTGCACCTCCGGCAACGCGCTGAAAGTGGT
>JBBIQA010000084.1:0-7593 GCA_037442565.1 Rhodospirillales bacterium | reverse complement strand
ATGGCCGACAATATCTCCGTGCATCACCCGAAGGTTGAATTCATCAAGCCTTGCAACCTGTGCCCGCACATGAAGCGGATCAGCCTGGGCAATATCCGCGAGGCGCTTGAGACCATGACGCACGAGGTGACGATCGATCCCACCGTCGCGGGACGGGCGCGCCTGGCGGTTGAACGCATGCTGGCGGTCTGAACCATGACGGTGATGCGCAAGCCCGTGTTCGCCGCGGCGGCAAGCGGCGCGACGGTCCCTCCCCTGCCCGCGATCCTGATCGAACCGCTGGTACGCGCCGCGCTGCTGGAGGATTTGGGCCGTGCCGGCGACCTGACGACGGATGCCATCGTGCCGGCGGAGGCGCGCACCGACGTGGCGCTGATGGCGCGCCAGCCGGGCGTGGTGGCCGGGTTGGATTTCGCGCTGATGGCGTTCCGGCTGCTCGATCCGGCGATCGAGGTGCGGGTGGAGCGGCCGGACGGTTCGCGCCTCACGCCGGGGGATAGGATCGCCACGATCACCGGGCCGGCGCGGGGCATCCTGACGGCGGAACGGGTGGCGCTGAACTTCATGAGCCATATGAGCGGCGTCGCCTCCGCCACGCGCGGGATCGTGGATGCGATCGCCAACTCCCCGGGCGACCACAAGGCGCGCATCTGCTGCACTCGCAAGACCATGCCCGGGCTGCGCGCGGCGCAGAAATACGCGCTTCGGGTGGGCGGCGGATCGAACCACCGCTTCGGACTGGATGACGCGGTGCTGATCAAGGACAATCACGTCGCCATCGCCGGCGGCGTGCGCCCGGCGGTGGAGCGCGCCCGGGCGGGGATCGGGCATCTGGTGAAGATCGAGCTGGAGGTGGACACGCTGGGCCAACTCGAGGAGGCGCTGGCGCTCGGCGTGGACGCGGTGCTGCTGGATAACATGGGCCCGGATATGCTGCGCCAGGCGGTTGCCATGGTCGGCGGGCGGGCGATCACCGAAGCCTCCGGACGGATCACGCCGGCCACCGCTCCGGCGGTCGCCGCCTCGGGGGTGGACCTGATTTCCATCGGCTGGTTGACCCATAGCGCCACGGTGCTGGACATCGGCCTGGACCACCTCGGGTAGACTTGCGGACTTCACCTGCAACGGCGTGTAATCACGCCAAACGCAGGGGAGACAACACCGCATGACCACACCGCTTGCCGGCATCAAGGTGATCGAAATTGGCCAGGCCTATGCCGGGCCACTGGCAGGTGCGATCCTGTCGGACATGGGCGCCGAGGTCATCAAGGTGGAAAAGCCGGATGGCGGCGACGACGCCCGGTTGTGGGGGCCTCCGTTCGTCGACGGCGACAGCGCGATGTTCCACGCCAACAACCGCAACAAGAAATCCGTGACGCTGGATATCAAGAGCGCCGCGGATGTGGCGGCGCTGAAGGCGCTGGTGAAGGACGCCGATATCCTGATCCAGAACCTGCGGCCGGGGATCGTCGAGGATTTCGGCATCGGCCCCGAGGCGATGCTGCAGGTCAATCCGCGGCTGATCTACTGCTCGATCTGGGCGTTCGGCTACAAGGGCCCGCTGCGGCTGGCGCCGGGCTTCGATCCGCTGCTGCAGGCCTATGCCGCGGTGATGACGATGACCGGACGCCCGGAGGACCCACCGACCTTCTGCGCCCCGGCGATCAACGATGCCGCCACCGGCATGTGGTGCGTGATCGGCGCCCTGGCGGCGCTGCAGCAGCGCCACGCGACCGGCAAGGGCTGCGTGATCGACACGTCGTTGTTCGAGACGGCGGTGAGTTGGGTGTCGGGCGCGCTGAACAACTACCACATCACCGGCAAGGTGCCGGTGCGCCATGGCACCGCGAGCAACCTGCTGGTGCCGTACCAGACCTTCGAGACCGCCGACCGGCCGATCTGCATCGCCGCCGGCAACGACCGGCTGTTCGTGAAATGCGCCGCCGCGCTCGGGCATTCGGAGTGGTGCGCCGATCCGCGCTTCGAGGACGGGCGCAAGCGGGCGGTGAACCGCGAGGCCCTGGTGGCCCTGATGCAGCCGGTGCTGCTCGGCGGCAGCCGGGAGCACTGGATGGCTGCGCTGGGAGCGGTCGGGGTGCCGTGCGCACCGGTGAACGACATCGCGGAACTGGCCCAGACCGAGCAGCTGGCCGCGGTGGACCTGATGCGGACCTTGCCGGGCAGCGCGATGAAGGTGGTCGGGCTGCCGATCTCGTTCGACGGCCAGCGGCCACATCCCAGCGCCGATTCACCGAAGCTCGGGCAGCACAACGCGGAGATGCTCGGCAGATCCGGTGACTGAAACACCAACCGGCCGCGGCCGGCGGGCGGTATCATGCGGTCGCTGAAGCTATCGCTGATGACGGCGGGGAACGTGCTGTTCCTGCTCGACCTCGGTCTGGTCGTGCTGGCCTGGCCACTGACGCTTTGGGCCGGCTGGCCGCGCCCGATCGCCCTGCTGCAACGTCCGGCCGACGCCTGGGCCATCGTCTATCCACTGGCGGACCTGCTGGCGCTGTACGCCATGGGCCTCTACCGGCGCGAGGCGATCCTGGAGACGCGGAAATCGCTTTCCCGCGTTCCGCTGGTGGTGGGGATGGGCGCCGTCGCCGCGCTGATCCTGACGATCCTGCTGCCGGCGATCGATCCCGCGAGCTTCCGCCGGCTCGCCGAGGCGGGACAGGCGCTGACCTTCGGCCTGGCCGGGCTGAGCTTCACGGCCTGCGCCTTCGCCGCGCGGCTCGCGGTATCCGTGCTGCTGCGCCGGCGGGTGCTGCGCCGGCATCTGCTGGTGGTGGGCGCGGGGCAGCGGGCGTGGGACCTGCTGTGGATGCTCAGTCGTGAAGGCACCAACCTGCAATACGAGGTGACCTTCTATCAGACCCCCTCCTTCGGCGAGATCGATCCCCGGCTGGCGGCCGATCCGACCGTGCGCATCCTGATGGCGAGCGAGTTCGACGCGCTGGGCGGGGCAAGGTCGGTGCGGGCGGACGAGATCGTGGTGGCGCCGGACGAGCGGCGCGGGATGGACCTGCGGCCGCTGCTGGAATGCAAGAAAGCCGGCTATCCGGTGTCGCAGTATCTGAGCTTCGTGGAGAAGGAGATCCGCCGGGTCGATCTGAAGCGCATGGATCTGGGCTGGATCCTGTATTCCGACGGGTTCTATTTCGGCCTGCTGGACCGCGCCCTCAAGCGGCTGTTCGACCTGATCGCGGCCACCGCCATGCTGCTGCCGGCCGCCCCCCTGCTGCTGGCGGCGATGGCGGCGATCCGCTGGGAGGGGCCAGGGCCGGTGTTCTACCGGCAGACGCGGGTGACGCAGAACAACCGGCATTTTCAGATCCTGAAGCTGCGCACCATGCGCGTGGACGCCGAGGCGGGCGGCGCGGTATGGGCGATGCAGCAGGACAACCGGATCACCCGGGTGGGCAATTTCCTGCGCCGCACGCGGATCGACGAACTGCCGCAACTGTTCAACGTGCTGATGGGGGACATGTCGTTCGTCGGGCCGCGCCCGGAGCGGCCGGAATTCGTGGCGGAACTGGCGCGGCAGATCCCGCTGTACAATGAGCGCCACATGGTGAAGGCCGGGCTTACCGGCTGGGCGCAGATCAACTATCCCTACGGCGCGTCGGTGAACGATGCGCGGTCCAAGCTGAGCTACGATCTGTACTACGTGAAGAACTTCTCCATCCTGTTCGACATCGTGATCCTGCTGCAGACGATCCGCGTCGTGCTGTGGCCAAGCGGCGTGCGCTGAGCGGGTTGAGCCGGCCGGATGGGGTGACTACATTGTTCGGTATGAAAGCTTCCCATATGCAAGCTTCGGGTATGCAGGCTTCGGGGCCGACGATGCAGGTTTCCGCCGGCGCCTCCGTCGCGCGCCGCCGCGCCGGATACGAGCCACCGCCGGCGCGGAAGGATGGCGCATGGCGCTAGACCTTTACGAGACCCTCGGCGTCGCCCGGCAAGCCACCGCCGAGCAGATCCGCTCCGCCTACCGCAAGCTGGCCAAGAGCAACCACCCCGACCTCAACCCCGGCAACAAGGCGGCGGAGGAGCGGTTCAAGGCGATCGCCTCGGCCTACGACATCCTGTCCGATCCGGCCAGACGGGCCCGCTACGACAGCGGGGAGATCGACGCGACCGGCGCGGAACGGCCACAGGGGCCGACCTATTCGTACCATGCGGGCGGGCCGCGCGGACAGAAATACAGCTACGAGGGCGGCTTTCCCGGCGGCGACGGCGGCGAGGAATACGCCGACATCCTCGGCGATCTGTTCGGGCGCGGCGGCTTTGCCCAGGGCGGACCGGGCGGGCCGGGCGGGCCGGGCGGGGCGGAACTGCGCATGCGCGGGAGGGACCGGGTCTATACGCTGGATGTGCCGTTCCTGGACGCGGTGCGGGGCACGACCAGCCGGCTCGCCCTGCCCGAGGGCAAGAGCATGGACGTGCGCATCCCCGCCGGCATCGATGACGGGCAGATCCTGCGCCTGAAGGGCCAGGGCGGGCCTGGGATCGGCGGCGGGCCGGCGGGGGACGCGCTGATCGAAATCCATATCCTGGCGCATCCGCTGTTCACCCGCGATGGCAACGACATCGCCATCGAGGTGCCGGTGAGCATCACGGAGGCGGTGCTCGGCGGCAAGATCAGCGTGCCGACGCCGGCCGGGCCGGTGAACGTGACGGTGCCGGCGCAGTCTAGCACCGGCACGAAGCTGCGCCTGCGCGGCCGCGGCATTCCCGGCCGCGGCGACCGGCCGGCCGGCGACCAGTACGTGACGCTGAAGATCGTGCTCGATCCGAAGGACGAGGCGCTGGCCGCCTTCCTGCGCGAGCGGAAGGCGCCGGCGGATTTCGATCCGCGGCGCGACCTGACGGGGGCGGCATGATCACGCTGGAGGCGCTTTGCCGGGAAATCGCGGGATTGCAGGCCGAGGCGCTGCGGCGCTGGATCGCCAATGACTGGGTACGCCCGGCCGGCGGGCCGGACGCCTACCGCTTCGAGGCGATCGACGTCGCCCGCGTCCGGCTGATCTTCACCCTGCGCCAGGAACTCAGCGTGGACGAGGAGGCGCTGCCGATCGTGCTGTCCCTGCTCGACCAGTTGCACGATACGCGCCGCCAACTGCACCGTTTGCAGGCAGCCGTCGACGCGTCGGTGCCGGCGGATGCGAAGGAGAGGATCCGCGACGCGCTGCGCCAGGTGATCGTGGACGCCCAATAGCGCAGGGCGGCGCCGGGTAGAGGGGATGCCCCGCGATCGCCGCATGGCAGTGTTCTTGCATGGCTGATGCTGGGCGGTCCGCGGCAGAAAAACGCGGCGGAATCGCCCGGAAGGACTATATGGACGGCCATCGGATCGGCGGCGCCCGCGCCGCGCGGTGCGGGCGATTCTGGAGAATTTCACATTTCACCGGTAAAGCGCGCCTTCATGACCAAGATCATCAGCTGGAATTTGCTGCGCCTGACCGGCGCCACCGTGCATGACGTGGCGGGGCTGGCGCGGCGCGAACGGCCGGACCTGCTGCTGATGCAGGAAGCCACCCAGGAAATGGACCAGTTGCCGGCGCTGCTGGGCGGGCATTACACGCGCTGCCCCCTGCCCGGCCGCATCCATGGCCTGGCGATGTGGCAGCCGGAGGCGTTCCTGGCTCCGCCCGCCATCATCAAGCTGCAGTCGGGCGCGCTGGTGCGGCGGGTGGCGCAGATCGTCGATCTCGGGCCGTTCAGTGTCGCCAATGTGCATCTGTCGCACGGCCAGGTGCTGAACCGGCGCCAGCTCAACCGGATCGCGCAGGCGCTGCCGGCGCGCGCGGCGGTGCTGGGCGACTATAATCTGGTCGGCCCGACACTGGTTTCGGGCTTCCACGACGTGGGGCCGCGCCGGCCGACCCATATCGCGGCGGATATCGTGCCGCTGCGGCTGGATCGCTGCCTGGTGCGCGGCCTGCACTGCGTCCGCTCCAGCGTGCTGCCGCGGGAAAACTCCGATCATCACCCGATCGTCGTCGCGCTCGAGGTCGTGGCGGCCCGCGGAGCACTGGCTGCCTGATCCGCTGCCGGCCACAGCCCGGCATTGCACGCCGGCCCGGCCGACCCTAAAGCGGGCATAGGGGGAGTGCCGTGCCCGTGACCCAAACCAGTTGGCTCGCCGATATCCTGTGGGATCCACGGGCGGATCTCGGGATGCTCCTGCATTTCCTGGTCGCCACGAGCGTCAGCGTGCACGTGCTGCTGCGCAAGCGCGATGTCGGCTCGGCGACCGGGTGGATCGGGCTGGCCTGGCTGTCGCCGTTCTTTGGCGGGGCGCTGTATTTCGTGCTGGGGATCAACCGGGTGCGGCGCCGGGCGCGGGACCTGCACGGGGCGCTGGATGGCGGGGCGCTGGATGGAGCGCCGATGCCGGTCACGGGCCTCGGCGGCCCGGGCGACAGCGACCGGGATGACCACCTCGCCGCGCTCGACCGTGCCGCCGGCCTGATCACCGGGCGGCCGGTTCTGACCGGCAACAGGGTCACGCCGCTGCGCAATGGCGACGAAGCCTATCCGCAGATGCTGGCGGCGATCGAGGCAGCACGGTCGAGCATTGCGCTGTGCAGCTATATCCTGCGCGACGATGCGGCCGGCGGACCGTTCATCGACGCATTGGCCCGCGCGCAGGCGCGCAACGTTGAGGTGCGCGTGCTGATCGATGGCATCGGCGGCGGCTACTTCGCCTCCCGCGCCTATCGGCGGCTACGGCGAGAGGGGGTGCCGGCGGCGCGGTTCATGCACTCGCTGATGCCCTGGCGGATGCCCTTCATCAATCTGCGCACACATAAGAAAATTCTGGTGGTGGACGGGACAGACGCGTTCACCGGCGGGCTGAACATCGGCGCGGAGAACCTGGTCGCCCTGAAGCCGCGCGATCCCGTGCTGGACAACCACTTCGCCGTCAGCGGGCCGGTGGTCGGGCAACTGATGGAAGCGTTCGCCAATGACTGGCTGCTGGCGACCGGGGAGACGCTGGATGGGCCGGCCTGGTTTGCGTCGCTGTGCCATAGCGGCCAGCAAAGCGCGCGGGTGGTCACCGCCGGGCCCGACCAGGATATCCAGAAGATCGAGTACATCGCGCTGATGGCGATCACCTGCGCGCAGCGGTCGATCACGGTGATGACGCCGTATTTCCTGCCCGACGACCGGTTGGTGAGCGCGCTATGCGTGGCGGCGCTGCGCGGGGTGGCGGTGGATATCGTCATTCCCGCCGCGAGCAATCACCGGCTGGTGGATTTCGCCACCCGGGCCAATAGCGGCCCGCTGGTGCGGGCGGGCTGCCGGATCTGGAAGAACCCGCCGCCGTTCGATCACTCGAAGCTGATGGTGGTGGATGGAACCTGGGCGCTGATCGGCAGCACCAACTGGGACGTGCGCAGCTTTCGGCTGAACTTCGAGCTGAACATGGAAGTCTACAGCACCGATCTGGCGCAAACCCTGCAAACGCAGATGCTGGACAAGCGGGGCGATCCGCTGACGGCGGCGGAACTGCAGCGGCGCGGGATCGTGATGCAACTCCGCGATGCCGGATCGCGGCTGCTCCTGCCGTACCTTTAG
>JBBIQA010000083.1:17369-18781 GCA_037442565.1 Rhodospirillales bacterium | reverse complement strand
TGGGCGGCGGCACGACCCGCATCGGCGATCCCTCCGGCAAGGACGAAAGCCGGCAAATGCTGTCGGACGAGCAGATCACCGCCAACATGGCCGGCATCCGCCGCTGCTTCGGGCCATACCTGGATTTCGGCGACGGCCCGACCGACGCGGTCATGATGAACAACGCCGACTGGCTCGACACGCTCGGCTACATCCCGCTGCTGCGCGAGGTCGGGCATCATTTCACCATCAACCGCATGCTGACCTTCGACAGCGTGCGCCTGCGGCTGGACCGCGAGCAGCCGCTGACGTTCCTCGAATTCAACTACATGATCCTGCAGAGCTACGATTTCCGCGAACTGTCGCGCCGCCACGGCGTGCGGTTGCAGATGGGCGGGTCGGATCAATGGGGCAACATCGTTTCCGGCGTGGAGCTCGCGCGGCGGATGGACGGGGCGCATGTCTTCGGCCTGACCACACCGCTGATCACCGCCGCGTCCGGCGCCAAGATGGGCAAGACCGCCCAGGGCGCGGTGTGGCTGACCTCGGACCGGCTGAGCCCGTTCGACTACTGGCAGTTCTGGCGCAACACGGAAGATGCCGATGTCGGCCGCTTCCTGAAGCTGTTCACGGATGTACCACTCGCCGAGATCGCAAAGCTGGAAGTCCTGGCGGGGGCGGAAATCAACGAGGCGAAGAAGATTCTGGCGACAGAGGCCACCGCTCTGGCGCATGGCCGCGCCGCCGCCGAACGGGCCGCCGAGACGGCAAGGCGCGCCTTCGAGGAAGGCGAGGCCGCCGACACGCTGCCCACCGTGGAAGTAGCGGGAGGCGAGCTTGTTCAGGGCATTCCCGCCTTCCGCCTGTTCACGCTGTCCGGTCTGGTCGCCAGCAACGGCGAGGCGAGGCGGCTGATCCGCGGCGGCGGCGCGCGGGTGAACGACGTGGCCGTGACCGACGAGGGCCATTTGATCGGCACCGCCGATTTGCGCGACGGCGCGATCAAGCTTTCATCCGGGCGCAAGCATCACCGGCTGATCCGCGCCCAACCCTGATCGGCGGGACCGGGCGCCGTCTCCCCGGTCCAATGATCGGTCCGCCGTTCGATGAAGAAATCCCGGTAGGCCGGGGACACGCGCGCCCCGAACAGGCCGATCGCCAGCATCGACAGCTCAAAGCCCAGCAGCAGGATGGCCGCCCCGAGCGTGATCCAGGCCGTAGCGCGCATCAGAAAACGCCGCCATCGGCGCGAAACCAGGCCAGCAGCAGAACTGTCTGCAAGGCGGCCAGCGCGGCAGCCAGGCCAGCGAGCAGGACCGGCCGCCGGCGCGGTCCCACGAGCCATGCCGCGAGGTCGTACGCCACGAACAGGAATACTGGATTGGCTGCAACGAAGCGCGGCAGCGAATCCAGACCGCTCGCTGCCGGCAACA
>JBBIQA010000083.1:14535-17269 GCA_037442565.1 Rhodospirillales bacterium | reverse complement strand
GGATTGGCTGCAACGAAGCGCGGCAGCGAATCCAGACCGCTCGCTGCCGGCAACAGGATGCAGCCGGCCAAAAACCAGGCCTCCGCGCCGCGGCGGCGAAGCGCCAGCCAGATCGCGCCGGCCAGGCCCAGCAGCGCGAAGCTGGCGGCATAGGCAACGCTTGGGTTGGCCAGCAGAACACCGAAATCCCAGGCCCGCAGGCCCTCCCAGATGCGGGCGAACGGATTGCCCCATTGCCGGTGCCACAGCACCTGGACATGGCTAAATGCCATCGCATCACCAATGCGGGCGTACTGATACAGCATGAACAGGAACAGCCCGAGCGGCGCGACGGCGACCGGCAGCAGCGTCTCGCCCAGCAGCGCCACGCGGTCGCGACGATGCCGGCCGCGCCAGAACGCCGCCAACCGGTCGATCACCAGAATCGGTGTCAGCAGAATGCCGGTCGGACGGGTGGCGCTGGCAAGCGCGGCAAAACCGGCCGCCAGCCATATCCGCCGCTGCCGCAAGGCCAGCAGCGCGCCGGTGGACAGCAGGGCGAACAGCGCCTCGGTATAGACCGCCGAGAAGAAGAACCCGTAGGGAAACAGCAGCGCGACGATCAGCCAGAGCCAAGGATGCAACGCCTGCCGCGTCTCGCGCAGATAGCGCGCGCCGAGGATCGCGAAGCCGCACAGCGCGATGTTCGACACGCCCGTCCCCGCCGTCAGAACGGAAACCGGCATCAGATGCCGCAGGGCGGCAACGGACAGCGGATAGAGCGGGAAGAACGCCCAATGCGGGTAGCTGCCGAAATCCGCCCATTCCGCGCTCGCCCCGTAGCCGGAGACCGCGATCCGACCATACCAGCCGCAGTCGAACTGGCACATCGCATCGATCAGGCCGCCATACGGTTGCGCCAGCCAGGCGTAGACGCCCAGACGCAGCCCGACCGCCACGGCGGCAAGGGCGGCAAACGACCCCAGCAACCACCGCGACAGGGTCATCCCCTGCCGCCAGCGTGGCAGCACCCCGGCCGCAGCAGCGTCGGTCAAAAGCCGGCCAGAATCGCGTCGGAGATCTTCTCCGCCGTCATCAAGGTCGGGAAATTGGTGTTGGCACAGGGCACGACCGGGAAGATCGAGGCATCCACCACGCGCAGACCCTCCACCCCGCGCACCCGCCCGGCCGGGTCCGTCACCGCCATCGGATCGTCCGCATCGCCCATCCGGCAAGTGCAGGAGGCGTGCCAAACGCCCACGGCCGCCTTGCGCACAAAGGCCTCGAGCGCGTCGTCATCGGTCATCACCTGCTCCAGCGTGAAATCCTCCATGACAAAGGTCTTGAGCAGATAGCGGCGCAACGCCGCCGGGCCGTCCAGCAGCTTCGCCATGATATCGGTCATTAACTTGTTCTTGCGATTGATGATACCGACCTGACGAACCTTGTCGCTGTAGCTGGCCGGGAACGGGTCGGTCGCGACCTCCGCCATGACGGGCAATGAGTGCAGCACGCCCAGCTTGCGGAATCCATCCATCATCCGCTCGAGATCGCGCCGGTCCGACAGCAGGTTGAACTCGACCTCCGGCTCAACGCGCGGGTCCTTGGACTGTAGCTTCACCTGGCCGGTTTCCGAGTAGGTCTTGTTCACGAACATCACCATCGCCGCCATCTGCTCGCCGACCGCGTGCCAGGTGGATTTGGTTGCGGCTGTGACGAACATGTCGCCTTCCGGCGCGCCGTGCATGTTCGAGGAATAGCGCCATGCCACATGCATGTGTCGCCGGGTCACGTCGTTGTTCAGCCGTGCGTGCGGCTTCACGAAAGACGCCAGCGCGATCGACGGATGGTCCATCAGCCGCTGGCCGACGCCGGGAACATTCGCCACGACATCGATGCCCATGTCGCGCAGATGCCCCACCGGGCCGATGCCCGCGCGCAGCAGATGCGCCGGCGAATGGATCGCGCCGGAGGAAAGGATAACCTCCCGGCCGCGGAACTCCTGCGGCCGGCCGCCAACCACCGCCCTTACGCCGACGCAGCGATTGCCCTCGAAGATCAACGAGGCGACCTGGGTGTCTGTGGAGATCGTCAGATTATCGCGCAGCCGCGTGCCGGGATCTAGGTAACCGATCGCCGCCGACACCCGGTTCTCGTAGGCATTGGAGATGGTGATCGGAAAATAGCCCTGGCGGAATTCGCCGTTCTGGTCCGGCAGGTAGTCAAAACCGGATTGCTCCAGCGCTTTGCCGACCGCCTTGGCGTGTTCGGACCAGAGATCGGGCATGATGCGGCGGACGGGAATGCGGCCTTCCTTGCCGTGGTAGGGACCGTCGAAATCCATGTCCCGCTCCACCCTCTTGAAGTAGGGCAGCACATCGTCCCATTTCCAGCCACGCGCGCCGCGGGCATCCCATTCGTCGTAATCGGTTGGCGCACCGCGATTGGCGAGCTGGCCGTTGATCGACGAGCCGCCGCCCAGCACCCTGGCCTGCTCGTATTTGCGCAGCCGCGGCTTGGGCGCGTCCGGGTTATTGTGGGACACGACCTCGGTGGTGACCTTCAGCTCGGTCCAGATGAAGCTCTGATTGAGGTAGGCCGTACCTGGATAGGAATCCAAGATTGCCTTCGGCACCTTGCCGTGCGGCGTATCCTGCCCGGCTTCGCACACCAGGACCTTGTTGGAACTCTTCGCCGATAGCCGGTTGGCCAACACCGAACCCGCCGACCCGCCGCCGACGATGATGTAGTCGAA
>JBBIQA010000083.1:0-14435 GCA_037442565.1 Rhodospirillales bacterium | reverse complement strand
CCGCAGGATTGCGCCGCCCGCAAATCGTTGTTGTGCGCCGCCGCCATCATCACCTGCCCGGGAGCGAGGTCCAGCAGCTTCGCCACGCCCAGATAGGTCTCCGGATCGGGCTTGAAATGGCCGAACAGGTCGGAGCCGAAGATCATGTCCCACGGAATGGCGCTGTGCTTCGCCATATTCAGCAGCAGCGAGACATTGCCGTTGGACAGCGGCCCAATGGTGAATCTGCTTTTCAGCCGCGTCAGACCGCGCACCGCATCGGGCCAAGGATGCAGCCGGTGCCAGCCGCGATTGATGTGATCCATGTCCGCTTCGCTCAGGCCCCGGACACCGAAATCGACCACCAGCTTATCCAGCGAGGCGCGATGCAGGTCGTCCAACCGGGTCCATGGCAGCGCGCCCTTGCGCACCCGGTCCATCGACGGGTGGTAGGCCGCGCGCCAGGCATCCACCAGGCCAACCCAATCGGCTGAAATGCCGCGCTCGGCGCCGAAGGCCGTCAGTTCGGTGATCAGGCTGGTACGCCAATCCACCACGGTGCCGAAAGTATCGAAAACGATGGCGACGGGCTGCCGGTTGCTCATGTCTGTTCCTCCTGCAATGGCCTACAGCCAAGCGGTCGGGGCCGATGCGGTCAAGAGAGGCCTGCAGGCGCAGGCGCTGTCCCTCAACGGTTGAAGGATGGCGAGACCCCGGCCTAACCTGATCGGCAAACCGGCAAACGATCGGTCCGACGGGGGGAACACCAATGACAAAGCCGCTTCGCATGGGCGTCATCTACGACATGCGCAATCCACCCGAGACCGGCATGACGACGCCCGATCTCTACGCCGCTGTGCTGGATCAGGTCGCCTGGCTGGACGGCCTGGGCCTTGATCTCGCCTGGTTCACCGAACATCATTTCGTGGACGACGGGTACCTGCCGTCCTGGATCCCGCTCGCCGCCGCGATGGCAGCCCGCACCCGCCGCATCCGCTTTTCCTGCGATGTCTGCCTGCTGCCGTTCAACCATCCGATCCGCCTGGCCGAGGATCTGGCCGTGCTCGACAACATCTCCAACGGCCGGGTGGAAATCGGTGTCGGCCTTGGCTACGCCGTGCATGAATTTCGCGGCTTCGGCCTGCCGGTGTCGCACCGGCTGTCCTACACCGATGAAGGCCTGGAGGTCTTGAAACGCGCCTTCACCGGCGAGCGCTTCAGTTTCAGCGGCAAGCGCTACAATTTCGCCGATGCGCGCATCACGCCCGGTTTTGTGCAGGCCGGCGGGCCGCCGCTCTGGGTCGCGGCACTGGCGGAAGCGGGAGCGCAACGGGCCGCCCGGTTCAACACGAACCTGCTGCCGCAAGGCCCGCGCGAACGCGCGCTCGATCCCTGGCAGGCGGCGCTGAAGGCCGATGGCCGCAACCCCGAGCGTTATCGCGTCGGCATCATCCGCTCCTGTCTGGTCACCGACGAGCCCGACCGCGACTGGCCACCGATCCGTGCCGCCGAACACCGGCGGATGGCGGTCTACAACCAGTTCCGGGCTGACTCAGGGGGGCATGGCGGCGTGGCCGGGATCACCGAGGAACAGCGCATCCCGCAAGGCTGGGTGGTGGGAACCGAGGACCAATGCGTGGAGAAACTGGCCGCCTTCATCCGCGAATTCGGCCTGACCGACCTGGTGACCTGGGCCGTGCCGCCCGGCATGCGCCCGGAGCAGATGAACCCATCGCTGGAACGCTACGCGAACGGCGTCGTGCCGCGGCTGCGAGCAATGTTTCCCGGAGATTGAGCCGGCCTGAGCTTCCTGAGCAACAGGATATCTAGAAAATCCCGAATACGCCGCGCAGGAAACCAGGGGTCAGCGCCGATAGCGGGTTCACCGATACCCGCGGATCATCGACCGCGCCGCGGATCGAGTAGCTGGCGGCGAACAGGCCACCGCCCTCCTCCGGACTGAACATCTTGCCGATCAGCGGCAAATTGCCCAGCAGCGAATTGAAGAAATACGCCGGAACGATCGTGCCCTCCAGATCCAGCTGTTCCTGCGCCAGATCGATCCGCCCTTTCACGGTCAAACCGAGGGACGAGCTGAACGCCCGTGCCTCGGCAAGGCTCAGCATGTCCCGGGTCAGGCGGAACGGCGCCACCAGCTTGGTGAACGCCAGGCCCGGCCCCTGAACGACGTCCACGAGGCCATACAAGGTCATCGCCTGCAGCAGCCGTCCGAGAGCGGGCGCGCCCTGGATCCGGAAATCGGTGATTTCCGCCGTACCCGACAAAGGATGATCGTCGGCCGTATCGTCATAGGTGCCGTTCACCGACAGCCGGCCGCCCTGCATCGTGTGTGTCACGTCCACGGCCCGCAGCAATTCCCCGGCATTGTCCGCGACAACACTCAGGGTTCGCTGGCGGGTTGCAGAAGGTGTCGCGATGTCAATCCGGAACCGCGTTGCCCCGCCCGCCTGGCTCACGCCTGTCTGGCCGTCCACATGCAGCGCCCGCATCACCCGCCCGTCATTCTCCACATGGGCCGCCAGGCCCGACACGGTGGTTGAATTGGCCATGAACGCGCGTTCGAACCGGGCATCCATGGTCCAGGACGGGCCTGGCTTCTCCTCGCCCGTATCGCGCTTGCGGCCCCCGCCAGGCTTGCTGGACAGCACCGTCGACAGATCGATGCCCGCACCGTCAACCGAAATCCGTAGCGGGCCGGGTCCGGACGGAAAGCGTATCGTGCCGCGTCCGCTGGTCCGCCCGAACACCGCCCGATCGATGGTCAGCTCGGCGATCCGGCCATCCGACACCGTCGCCTGTGCGCGCAGCGTCAGCGCGTCCCCCCGCGCCGAACTTGGCCCGGCGGGGCGGCCATCCAGCGTGATGTCGTCGATACCCGCCAGCCGTGAGTGGCGCAACTGCAACCGGGCGTGGCCGGTCGCTGCCTGGCCGATGGGCTTCTGCCAGCCGATCGGGGTAACCTGCAACGCCGCCCCGGCGAGGTCGGCATCGACCAGGATCTCGCCGGTCCCGTCACGCCGGTCGGTGATCGTCGCCTTGGCGGTCACATCCCCCGCCAGGGCATCGCCGGCATCTAGCCCGGCGGCGGCAAGCTGGCGCGCGGTGGCCCGCCCGGAGGCGACGATCCGGCGCACGACCTGCCCGGGGGCGCCGGAGCGGAAGCTCATCTCCGCCTCCAGCTTCGTGGGAATGCTGGCGATGTCGGCCTGGCCGGTCAGCTTCATCCCCTCCGTGCTGGCGCTGAGATCGGCATTGCCGTGATCGAGGTCCCGCCCGGCGACAAGGCCGGTGAAATGCGCGTCCTGCAGATGCAGCCTGGTCTGAATCCCCACCTGCTCGATCTGCAGCTTCTCCTCCAGCGGCACCGTCACCGCGAGCGTGCCGGACACCTGCCCGCTCGGGTTGTTCAGATCGAGCTCGAGACGGTCGAAAAGATGCAGCTTCTTGTGGTGCAGCACCGTGAGCACGTCGGCGATCGGGCCGGCAAGCTCGGCGTCGATATAGCCGACCTGATCCTTGTGGTTGATGCCGGTGATGCGCATCTTGGCGGACTTCACTACGATCGCGCTCTCACGCTGCCCCGCTTCCAGGGTTTGCCGCCCGGAACTGATGAGGATCTCCAATGTGTCGGGGTCGAGAATGTTCAACCGCGCGGTGCCACGGTCGACCGGCGGCACCGGGCGCAACCAGTAAACCGTCACCCCCTCGCCGAGCAGACTGCCGGTCGCCCCGGTCAGGGCAATGTCCGACAGGCCGATGTCGGACCCCGCCTGGCTGGCCTCCAGGGTGATCTGGACATGGCCATCGCGCACGATGCCGGCGGTGATGTTCTCGGTGATCCAGTCATGCGCGGGGCGGCCGATCGACCTCGGCCACAGCTGGCCGAGGTCGGCAAACGCGACGCGATCGATCGCTAGGGACAGGTCGCTCCTGACCCGCCCGGCGTTGCGCCGCACCGTGCCGCTGCCGCTCAGCGTCGAGACCGGCCCGCCCGCGCGAGGCAGCACGCGCAGATCGAAGGATTTGAGCCGTAAATCGAGATCCGTGCCCTCGGCGGCGATGTCAGCCCCATCGAGCAGCACCACGCTCGGTCCGATCTTGACCTTGCCCGGTCCGGCGTGCAGGTCCAAGGTCACCCGTTGCAAGGCCTGGTGCGGCCCCAGTTCCAGCGCGAACGATCCGTTCAGGCGCGTGTCCAGGGCTTCGAGCGCATCGAGTGTCCCGGTTCGGCGCGCCAAGGCCGCCGGCTTCAGATCGGTGAGTTGCGCCGACAATCGGATGGCTCCGTCACCGGCGGACAGGCTGCCATCGACGTGAACCGATGCCGGTTCGCCGCCCATGTCCAGCACGAAGCTGGCCGAGCCGGTCACCCCGCCATGCGGCTGGCGCCGGAGATCAATGTCCGGCGCCTTTGCCCGCCATACGACGGCCAGCTGCCGATCGATCACGGTGAAGGTGGAATTTCGGATCCGCACCCGGCGCAACTGGCTGAACCGTCCCAGGCGCTCCACGCTGCCGACGGGCGCGGGCGGGTGGGCGAGCTCCGCGAGCAACCCAGCCAGCGCCGACGAGCCCGTCTCCCCCATCGGCTCGTCCGCGTCCTGCGGGGCCGTTTCAGTTGGAGCTGCCGCGTCCGAACGGGCAAAATCCAGCCGGATCTCCCCTGTCTGCGTGCGCAGCATCACCAGACGGGCCGCCTCGATCTCCAGCGCCCGCGGCTGTATGCGGCCCATCAACAGGCCGCTGAACGCCAGGGAGACATCCACGTGGGGCAATACCACGCTGTGCCCTTGCGACGGATCCGCCACGGTGATGTCGCGCAGCTGGATGTCCAGCGGACGGTCGACGCCGCGCGAGAAGCCCTCCCAGGTCAACGCGGCATGGCCGATGGAAATCCGGAGTGCTCCAGAGTCCGCATTGGCGACTTCCTGCATGCGCTCCGCCAGCCAGGGCAGTTCCATCGGCCCCTGCGACAGACGCCAGGCCAGAACCGCGAGGAAGGCGGCGCCACCCACACCCAGCAGCAGTGTCAGCGTGACAAGTCGATGCAGCATCTGGCCGGTGACGCGTGCCGCTTGACCCGGGAGCCGCCTCATGGCCAGCCTGCCGGACATTCAATGCACCCCCGGTCGCGCCCGCACGCATGACAGAAGTTCCGTTCCGTCTCCCGGCTCAATGGCTCGCGCCGTACGATGAAGCCGCCGCCGCGCGGCTGATCGAGCGCTTTGCCGAAACCGGCCGCAACGAAGCCCGCCTGAGCGCCCGGCCCGCGGTCGCGGCGATGCTGGCGGCAATCGGCGGCAACAGCCCCTATCTGTCGGACCTGTGCCTGCGGGAAGCCGCCGTCCTCAGCAGCCTCATTCGGTCTGGGCCCGACAAGGCCGTGGCCGGCGCCATGGCGGAGCTCGCGGCGATCCCGCCGGCGGCGCGCCGTCCGGTGGTCGCCTCTGGACTGCGCCGGGCGAAACGCGTGGTGGCGCTGGCCACCGCGATCGCCGATATCGGCGGCATCTGGCGCCTGGACAAGGTCACGGGCGCGCTGGCGACGCTCGCGGAGGCCACGCTTCGCCTGGCAGTTGCGCATCTGTTGCGCGCCGCACATGGCCGCGGCGAACTGAACCTGCCGAACCTCGACGAACCCGCGCAGGGATGCGGCTTCGTGGCCATCGGCATGGGCAAGCTCGGCGCGCGGGAACTGAACTACTCGAGCGATATCGACCTCGTTCTGCTCTACGATCCGGCAGTCCCGGTTTATACTCCGCAGACCGCCGGGGAGGCGATGGGGGCCTTCACCTCGCGCCTCGCGCGCGATCTTGTGACCCTGATGGAGGTTCGCGACTCCGACGGCTATGTCTTCCGCACCGATCTGCGGCTACGGCCGGATCCGGCCGCCACGCCGCCGGCGATCGCGCTGCCGGCCGCCCTGACCTATTACGAAACCCTTGGGCAGAACTGGGAGCGCGCGGCGATGATCAAGGCACGGCCGGTGGCCGGCGACCTCGGGCTTGGCACCGGCTTCCTGGAGGCGATCCGGCCGTTCATCTGGCGCAAGGGGCTGGATTTCGCCGCCGTCGCCGATATCCACGCCATGAAGCGGCGGATCGACCAGCATGCGCAAAGCCGGCAGGCGGCCTCCCGGATAGGCGCGAAAAAGGGCGGCGGGTCCTCCAGCGCCGAGGACCCGGTCGCGCGCATCGCCGGCCACAACGTCAAGCTCGGTGAGGGCGGCATCCGCGAGATCGAGTTCCTGGCCCAGACCCTGCAGCTGGTCTGGGGCGGGCGCGACCCCGGCCTGCGGGTGGCGACCACGCTGGAGGCGCTGCGCCTGCTCGCCCGCACTGGCCATCTCGCCCAGCGCGCCGCGACCGAACTCGCCCGCTCGTACCGCTATCTGCGCCGGGTCGAGCACCGGCTGCAGATGGTGGCTGACCGGCAGACCCACACCCTGCCGGACACGCCGGTCGGACTTGCCCAGTTCGCGGTCTTCATGGGCCATGCCGACGTGGCTGGCTTTGCCGCGGAACTGCTCGGCCATCTGGACCAGGTCGGCCGGCGCTACGCGGAAGTGTTCGGCAATGTGTCCGCCGGTGCCGGCGAGGCCGGGCCGGCGCTCGATTTCAGCGGCGTGGACGAGGTGCCGCCGGAAACCGCCGCCACGCTGGCGGCGCTGCACTACGCCAGCATCCCAACCATTGTCGCCGCGGTGCGCGGCTGGCTGGCCGGCCGGCCGCGCGCGCTACGCTCGGAACGGTCGCGCGACCTGATGGCGCAATTGCTGCCGACCGTGCTGGCTGCCCTGGCACGCCAGCCGCAGCCGGACACCGCCTTCGCCCGGTTCGATGCCCTGGTGGCGCACATGCCGGCCGGCGTGCAATTGCTGTCGCTGTTCCAGCGCAATCCGCATCTGCTGGACCGGGTCGCCGCGATCCTCGGCGCCGCCCCCTGGCTCGCCGACCACCTGACCCGCCATCCCGCCGCCCTCGACGGCTTGCTGAGCCCGGACGAGGAGCCGGAACCGGCTCGCCTGCTGCGGGCCCGCCTGCGCGATGCCACGACGCTGGAAGATGTCATCGACATCACGCGGCGGATGGTGCGGGAGGAGGAATTCGCCCTCGCGGCGGCGACCATGGACGGACGGCTGGATGCGGACAGCGCCGGGCTGCGGCGAACCGCCCTGGCCGATGCCGCGTTGTCGGCGCTGCTGGATCCCGTGCTGGCCGATTTCCGGTCTAGGTTCGGCCGGGTACGCGGCGGGGGCATGGCCGTCGTGGCGATGGGAAAGGCGGGTGGACAGGAGATGATGGCCGGCTCCGATCTCGACCTGATGCTGATCTACGACCACCCGGAAGACGCGACGGAGAGCCACGGACGCGCCGGTATCAAGCGGCTGGCAGCCAGCCAATGGTTCGTTCGCGCAGCCCACGCCTACATCGCCGCAGTCACCGCGCCGGGCATCGATGGGCCGCTCTATGCCGTGGACATGCGCCTGCGCCCGTCCGGCAACAAGGGACCGGTCGCCGTCTCGCTACGTTCCTTCCGCCAATATCACGCCACATCCGCCTGGACCTGGGAGCGGATGGCGCTGACCCGAGCCCGAGTGATCGCCGGCCCGCCGGCCCTGCGCAAGGCGGTCGAGGCGGCGATCGAGGAAGCCCTGGCCCATGCCGGAGAGCCCGCGCGCGTTCGCTCGGACGCGGCGGCGATGCGCGCCAGGCTGGCGCGCGAATTGCCGCCTACCGGCCCGTGGGACGTGAAGCTGCGCCCTGGCGGGCAGATCGAGGTGGAATTCATCTGCCAGACCCTGCAACTCGTGCACGGAGCCGGGCATCCGGAGGTGCGCAGCCAGATCACCCGCGTCGCCCTGCGCCGGCTGGCAGATGCCGGGGCGCTTGCCGCCAGCGATGCCGAGACGCTGATCCGAGCCGACCGGGTCTGGCGGACTGTGCAGGGCATGCTCCGCATCATGCTCGGCCGCGCCGCACAGGCCGATCTGCCGGAGGCCACGGCCCGGTCTCTGTTGCGCGCCGCCAACGAGGCTGGCGCGCCGGCGGTTGACTTGGCCGGCCTGCGCCTCACTTTGGATGCATTGGCGCGCGAGGTGCGCGCCCTGTTCGTGCGGCATTTGGGAGACATCACGGGATGAGCATGGCGGAAGGTGACATGGCTCCGGCTTTCGAGATGCCGGCGAGCGGCGGGCGCACGGTCAGCTTGGCGAGCCTCAAGGGCAAGCCGTTCGTGCTGTATTTCTACCCCAAGGCCGACACCCCCGGCTGCACCAAGGAGGCCTGCGCCTTCCAGGAAGCGTTGCCGCAGCTCGGCAAGATCGGGGTCGAGGTGATCGGCGTGTCGCGCGACAAGATGAAGCCGATCGAGAAATTCGCGGAAAAATACAGCCTGACCTTCCCGCTCGCGTCCGACGAGGCCGGCGATGTGTCGACCGCCTATGAGACCTGGGTGGAGAAATCCATGTACGGCCGGAAATACATGGGAATGGAACGCAGCACGTTCCTGATCGACGGGAACGGCAAGATCGCCAAAATCTGGCGCAAGGTCAGCGTTCCCGGCCACGCCAAGGCCGTCATGGACGCGGTCGCCGCGCTATAGCGTTTTGCCTGCCCGGCGGATCACACCCGCCGGGAGCCAGGCAACAGCCGCGACAGCAGGGCCAGGGCCACCACGCCCAGGCCGCAGATGGCGACCCATTCGGCCGGGCGGGGGCCGAACGCGACATTCAGATTGGCTGCCAGTACACGCCACGGATCGATCCGCGTCGCCAACCCGTACCATGCGAATTCCACGCCCGCCGCCAGCACGCCGGCGGCAAACGCCAGCCCGGTCAGCACCCACGGCGACGCCCGGCGCGTGGCGGGCAGCGCCCGCCACAGCATCAGCCAGATGAACAGACCGGCCGCCAGCACCGCGGCGGACACGCCGGCCTTGGCCTGCATGAAATGGTGCAGCAGCATCAGCACGCCGATGCCGTAGATCGACCAGTGCAGCCGCTTCCAGTTGCGCCCCATCCGGCGCACGGCGGCGTCGGTCGATGTCGCGCCGAGCGCGACCAGGCCGGTCAGCGCGGCAAAGCCGATGGTCAGGTAGAACCGACGGACGATTTCCGTCACCACCTCCAGCAAGTGGAGGTTCATGTCGATGACGTAAAGGCTGAGATGCGCCAAGGCGTAGACCATCGCGGTGACCCCGAGCATGCGCCGCACCAGCACGATTTTCGGCCGGTCGAACACCACGCGGGCCGGCGTTACCGCCAGCGACAGCAGCACGAAGCGAACCGTCCAAAGCCCGGTCAGATGGATCGCGGCGTTCACCGTGCGCGGGCCGAGATCCCCGTCCAGCCACCAATAGGCGATCAGGATTGCCGGCAGGCAGGCACCCAGCAGAACCGACAATTTAAGCGGCGACAGTCGGCCCTGCCGATCGCGCCATGGCGGCAGGAAGCGCGGGCGCGCCGGGCGCCGTATAGCGGCGGCCGTCAGGGAAGAACTCATTTCCGTTGCCCCCGGTCAGCCTGGCGATCTGGACGGGTTGCCGCCCATGCCGGGCAGCGTGACGCCGGCCGGCAGTTCCATGCGATGGAAGCCGGGCGGCGGGCTGAATTTCGCCGCGGGCTGGGCGGCGTAGCTTACCGCGGTCGCCAACAGCTTGCCCTCGCCCCGCCGGGGATCGCTGCCGTCGCCCCGCAGGATTACACCGTCCTCGGTGATGCACAGATGCGCCACCGTTCGGTCGCTGGTCACGGTCCATAACGTGCAGGCCATGCCGGCCACCTTGTCCGCGCCGCGGCGGACGAATTTCATCTTGTCGTTCAGCAGCAGCCCGGCGCCGGCCCTCGCATCGAACGGCATGTCCATGAAGCTCTGCAGCGGTTCCACGACCATGGTAATCCGCCCGGCCATACGATCGATCAGCATATAGCCGGGCATCGAGGCCTGCTCGATCCGCACCCGGCCGCTGGCGGCGGAGTAGCTCATCCGAATGCTATGCTCGCCCTTTGCATCGCCGTCGCCCAACGGCCCGGTCGGCAACTGGGAAGCCTGAACCTGATAGGCGACCACAACGTCGCGGGTGGGCGCGAAGGGCGGATGCTCCGCCGCCTGCGCGGATACACTGCCACCGACCAGCGCGACGGCCACAAGCATCCGCCGGAACAGGGCGGTGTCGTACAAAATCATCGGTCTTTCTCCCTGGCCGCAGGATGCCTGCCGGCCCGTTATCAACGCGTCCTCACGCAACAGACTCGCCAACCCCGGATCCGTGACACGCCGATTGACGCAGCAGCGCGTCCAGGTCCGCGCGGAACGCGCCGGGGTCCGGCGCGGGCAGCCAGGTGGCATCGACATCCAGCGCGGCGGCCAAGGCATCGCGATAGGCATCGCGCGGAATTTCGATCGCGCCGAACTGCGCCAGATGCTCGGTGATGAACTGGGTATCGAGCAGGGTGAACCCGCCCAGTCGCAGGCGCACCACCAGGTGCACCAGGGCCACCTTCGAGGCGTCTCGGACCCGGCTGAACATGCTTTCGCCAAAGAACGCCCCGCCGATGGCCACGCCATACAGGCCGCCGACCAGCACTCCGTGCCGCCAGCACTCCACCGAATGCGCATAGCCCATGCGATACAGTTCGGTGAACAGGTACCGGATGTCCGGGTTGATCCAGGTATCCGCCCTGCCGTGGGCCGGCGCGGCGCAACCGGCGATGGTGGCGGGGAAATCGCGATCGACCGCGACCTCGAACAGATCGGACTTCACCGTCCGTCGCAGCCGTCGGGGGAGATGAAAGCCGTCGAGCGGCAAAATCCCCCGATATTCCGGGTCCAGCCAATAGATCCGGTCTCCAAGCCGGGTCTCCGCCATGGGGAACAGCCCCTGGCGATAGGCCTGGACGACCAATTCAGGCGATATCCGCATGTTCCGGCGCGACATGGCGCCAGTATAGCCGAGCTTCCGCGGCCTTGGGAGAGAATCGATCCCCGGACGCGCGCTTCAGAAAAAGCGCTCCGGCCGGAAATCCGCGAGGCTGGCGAAGGACACGGCGGCGCCATCGGGCAAGGCGATCGTTAGCCCACTGTCCGCAGTGTCCGACGAGAGAACGAAACAGGAGGCCCCACCGCTGCCGGTGACCCGGGCCCCGCGCGCCAACATCGCCGCCGGGCGTTCGCTTGGCGCCGCAGCGCCTGCAACCGACACAAAGCCCTGCGACACATGAGCCTGATTGGCGATGTCCATCGGGTCCGATCCAGGCAACTGCCGCTCCGCGCGGCCACCGCCGACACGATCCCGCCTGATCCTGTCGTGCAGCGCGCCTTCATGTACCGCACCGCCAAGGGTCGAAGCCTCCGGGAATGCCGGCGTTCGGCCGATCGGACCGACCTGGTCGCTACCGCGAACACAGGGGGAGGCTGTGGCGAGCATGGGGATGACTTTCGTCCAAGGAGCCAACATCCCGCCAACCGCAGGACTGGCACAATTCTGCCCCCCGCACGGTTAACAAACGCCTACCCTTGGCCATCCATCCCGACGGCAGCCGGCTACGGCAGCCTCACCCGTACATCGAGGCCCGGTGACGGCTTGATCGCCCGCTCCTTCTCACTCTCTTTGAAGGAGGATCCCGGCGTGTAGCCCAGGCCGGGAGTAAAATTCTTCTCATGACGAAACAGGCTGGGCGCCAGACGAACACTGCTCGCCTCCGCCTCGGCGGGCCCGCGAATGTTGTCGTCGGGAATGGGGGCGGAAACGTAAGCCGGGTGCTCCGTCGGGGGGATCGGCGGAACCGGCAGGTCTTCATGCGCCGGGGCAGCCCCCAGCAAGAGCCAACCCGCTACCAGCATGAACACTGAAACCCTCACCCGGCATCGCCCCCGGGCATCACGGTGCACTTCCCTGTACCGGCGGAATCTGGCTCCTCATGCCGCTGCGCGATGTGCCGCGTGGATCTTCGGGCGGGTTGCCGACTGGAACCCCCAGTTTACCGCCTTCGACCTGCTTCCACGCGTTCAGCGCCCAGCGCACGGTCGGGAAGGCCAGTTCGTCCCAGGGGATGCCTTCCCACGGAAACAGGGCAACCTCCAGGCTTTCCTCCCCGGCGGCGAACAACGGACCATCGCCGTTGCCGGCCAGGCGGGCACGGAACATCACCTGCACCTGGCCGATCCGGCTGATGCTGAAAATACCGAGAATTCCGTCGATCTCGATCCGGGCCTGCGCCTCCTCGAAGGCCTCCCGCATGGCACCTTCCTCGAGTGTCTCCCCCAGTTCCATGAAGCCGGCGGGCAGGGTCCAGAAACCATGCCGCGGCTCGATCGCACGCCGGCAGAGCAGGATCTGACCGTCATCCGCCTCAACGACGGAGCCAACGACAATCTTCGGGTTCACATAGGCGATATGTCCACAATCGGCGCAGACATCCCGCTCGCGATTATCGCCTTCCGGAATACGGCGAATAAATTCTGGCATACGACCAAAGTGCCGCTTCCCGCCCCGTGTTTCAATCCCCCGCCACGAGAAGGCTGAAAAGCTATAATGACCGCTTAGGTGCGCCGCACGCGACGATTATCGGGAAAAGGCGATGCCGTTACGGACCCAACGAAAGCGCGATCAGACCGAGATGTCGAGAATGGAGCCACGCGGCAACGTCATTCCCGGATGCGATACACCCTGACTTGACTGCGCCTGGCCTGGCGCAAGCGGAGCGGTAGCACGGACCGGCGCGGCCGCCGCATCTGGACCACGCTCTTGCCGTGTCTCCCGCACCGGCCGAGCCCAGGCAACCGCAGCAATATCAGCGGCCGGATCGGGGAAGGCCGACAGGGAACCCACAGACAACATTTTCCAAACTGTAAGTGCCATAAGTTAACGCTGGGTGAACGGACGCAGTATCGTCATCCCACGATCGCGTGAATGAACAAGAATTCATGTGCCCACCAGCCCACGGGCGAAATCTCCCGCATCGAATGCACGCAGATCTCCCGCCTGTTCGCCAACCCCTACCGCATGAACCGGCAGGCCGAACGCCTCGGCCAAGGCCACCACCACCCCTCCGCGGGCCGAGCCGTCAAGCTTGGTGACCACGAGACCCGAGACCTCGACCATCTCCTTGAATACCCGAACCTGCTGCAACGCGTTCTGGCCGGTGGTCGCATCCAGCACCAGCAGCACCGAATGCGGCGCCGTCGGGTCCACCTTGCGGATCACCCGGATGATCTTACGCAACTCCTCCATCAGCACGGATTTGTTGTGCAGCCGGCCGGCGGTGTCGATCAGCACCAAATCCGTGCCCTGCGCCCGCGCCCGGGTGACGGCATCGAAGGCCAATCCGGCCGCATCCGCGTTGGCGCTGCCCGACATCACCTCGCAGCCGGTCCGTCCGCCCCAGACCTGCAACTGCTCCACCGCCGCGGCGCGGAAGGTATCTCCGGCCACCAGCATCGCCGATAGCCCCTGCTCGGAATAGTACTGCGCCAGCTTGCCGATCGTCGTGGTCTTGCCGGTGCCGTTCACGCCGACCACCAGCACGACATGCGGCTTCAGCGTCCGGTCGATGTCCAACGGCCGGGCCACGGGAGCCAGAATATCGGCAATCTCCTCGGCCAGCGTCTCGCGGATTTCCTCGTCTGTCACCTCCTTGCCGAATCGGGTGCGGCGAAACCCGGCGATCACCTTCGCCGCCACCGCGGGGCCGAGATCAGCCGAGATAAGCAGCTCTTCCAGCTCCTCCAGCGCCTCGTCATCCAGCCGGCGCTTCTTGAATACCGCCGTGATGCTCTCGGTCAGCTTCTGAGTGCTGCGCGACAGGCCGCTCTTCAGCCGGGAAAAGAAAGCGCCGATCGCCATTACAAGGACGCCATCGGTATGGGCTCCGCCAACAGGGAAATATCGGTCGCCTCGCGCACCCGGAACCGCGAGACCTGGCCAGGTGTGGCGGGAACTGTCCACTGCACCGGGGCAAAATGCTCGGAATGCCCGTTGGTCTCGGTCTCGGCCAGCACCGCGATCTCGCGGCCAAGCTGGGTGCCATAGAAGCGCCGGGCGTTGCGCAGGCCGGCCTCGCGCAGGCGCGATGCCCGCTCCCGCCGCGTGGCCTTTGCCACGGCCGGCATGCGCGCGGCGGGGGTGTCGGGCCGTTCGCTGTAGGGAAACACATGCAGGAAGGTCAGGTCGGTCTCGGTCACGAAATCCAGCGTTTCGATGAATAATTCCTCGGTTTCGGTCGGAAAGCCGGCGATCAGGTCGGCGCCGAAGGCGATCCCCGGCCGCAGGTCGCGCGCGCGGGCAATCACCGCCCGCGCATCCGCCGTCAGGTGCCGCCGCTTCATGCGCTTCAGGATCAGGTCGCTGCCGGCCTGCAGGGACAGATGCAGATGCGGCATCAGGCGAGGGTCGTCGGCGATCAGGCGCCACAGATCCTCGTCGATCGCCGCCGG
>JBBIQA010000082.1:17023-18884 GCA_037442565.1 Rhodospirillales bacterium | reverse complement strand
GCCATCCAGGCCCGCAAGCCGGCGGCGATGAAGCGGATCAGCCAATACCTGACCGAACGCCTCGGCAGCGCGGACCCCCGCGTGATGGCCGCGTTCGAGGCCGTGCCGCGCGAATACTTCCACTACATCTACTCCGAGCACCGCGCGACGCCCGGCGATGCGTATGAGGACACGCCGAAACCTTGGGCGCTGGGCTACGGCTCGGCCCTGTCGGACTATCTCGGCCAGGCCTACATGACCCAGATCGCCAAGCCCGGCCCGGACGATGTCACGCTGGAGATCGGCACCGGCAGCGGCTTCCAGAGCTCGCTGCTGTCGCGCATCGTCAAGCAGGCCTACTCGATCGAGATCATCGAGCCGCTCGGCCGCGCGGTGGGCAAGATCTTTGCCCCGCTCGGCTACAGCAACATCCAGACCCGCGTCGGCGACGGCTACTACGGCTGGCCCGAGGTCAAGGACGGCTTCGACATCATCATCGTCACCTGCGCGGCGCAATACGCCCCGCCGGACCTGTTCAAGCAGCTGAAGCCGGGCGGACGGATGATCATTCCCATCGGCCAGCCCTTCAAGCGTGGCCAGGTGCTCTACGTCTACACCAAGGACGCCGAAGGCAAGGTCCATTCCAAGCGCGACATGGGTGTGTTCTTCATCCCGATGACCGGCACGATGATGAAGACCCCGGCGCCGCACGCCGGCCCCGCCGCCGCGGCAACCCCGGCGGCGCCGGCCGAAAAGACGGCGACGGACTAGGCAGCCCCGCAGCCGGCGGGCCGCATCCGGGCCGCCATCCCGGCGTTCTCATGCGCATTCTGTTCGTCACCTCCAACCGCGTCGGCGACGCGATCCTCTCGACCGGGCTGCTCGACCATCTGATCCGCGCCTATCCACAGGCCCGGATCACGGTCGTCTGCGGCCGGGTGGCGGAGGGCGTGTTCGCGCGCATGCCGAACCGCGAGCGGACCATCGTGCTGGACAAGCGCCCCTATGGCCGGCACTGGCTGGCGCTGTGGGCGCGGGTGCTGCCGCATTGGTGGGACCTGGTGGTGGACATTCGCGGCTCGGCGCTGTCCTGGCTGGTGCCGACCGCGCGCCGGGCGGTATGGCGGCGCCGGCCCGGGCACAAGATCGCCGAACTCGCCGCCGTGCTGAAGCTGGATCCGCCGCCGCTGCCGGTGGTCTGGACCGCGCAGGAGGACCGGGACCGCGCGCGGGCACTGCTGGCGGACGGCCCGCCGATCATCGCCCTGGGCCCGACCGCCAACTGGGCGCCGAAGACCTGGCCGGCCGACCGGTTCGCGGAGTTGTTTCATTCGTTGGCCACCGGCCCGCTGCCGGGCGCCGTCCCGGCCGTCTTCGCCGGCCCGGGGCCGGAGGAAGCGGCGATGGCCGCGCCGCTGCTGGCCGCCCTGCCCGGCGCGATCGATCTCTGCGGCCGGCTCAGCCTGCCGGAGGTCGCGGCCTGTTTCGCGCGGGCGGCGCTGTATGTCGGCAATGATTCCGGCCTGATGCATCTGGCCGCCGCCGCCGGCGCGCCGACGCTGGGTTTGTTCGGCCCCACGCAAGCCGCCGAATACGGTCCGTCAGGCCCGCGCGCCGCTGCCGTGCTGTCGCGCGACGGCACCATGGCCGGATTATCGGTTTCGGATGGGCTGGATGCGGCGGTCCATTTGCTGAAACCGGCGGTGGTTGCCAGTCCGTAAACCGCGCCCTAGGCTTTCGCCAATTCCAGAAGACGAACCAGAGGGGACGGACCCATGAAGGTCGGCGACGCGATTGCGGAGATCATGAAGCGCGAGGGGATCGAGATCCTCTGCGGCTATCCGGTGAACCATCTGCTCGAATTCGCCGCCAAGGCCGACAT
>JBBIQA010000082.1:15728-16923 GCA_037442565.1 Rhodospirillales bacterium | reverse complement strand
TCGATCACCAAGCGGGCCGAGGCGCTGAACATGCCCGGCGAACTGGTCAACGTGTTCCGCCGCGCCTTCGCCGCCCTGCGCAACGGCCGCGGCGGGCCGGTGCTGGTGGAAGTGCCGAGCGATGTCTGGAACGAGGAAATTCCCGAGCCGCTCGACTACACGCCGGCGGTGCGCACGCGCTCCGGCCCGGACCCCGAGCAGGTGAAAGCGGCGGCGAAGCTGCTCGCCGGCGCCAGGCGGCCGGTGATCTATGCCGGCCAGGGCGTGCACTACGCCGAGGCCTGGCCGCAGCTGAAGCGGCTGGCGGAGCTGCTCGCGGCACCGGTCACCACCAGCCTCGGCGGCAAGAGCTCGTTTCCGGAAACCCACCCGCTCTCGCTCGGCTCCGGCGGCAATGCCATCCCGGCCCCGGTGCGCCACTTCCTCGATCAGTCCGACGTCATCTTCGGTATCGGCTGCTCGTTCACCGAAACCAATTTCGGCGTCTCGATGCCGAAGGGAAAATCCATCATCCACGCCACACTCGACCCCCTGCATATCGACAAGGATGTGCGCTGCCAGATCGGACTGGTGGGCGATGCCGGGCTGACGTTGGATGCGATACTGGCGGAACTGGGCGGCATGATTTCCAGCCCGCGCGATGCCTCGCCGGTGGCGGCGGAAATCCAGGCGGTGAAGAAGCCGTGGATGGACAAATGGCTGCCGCTGCTGACGTCCAACGACGCGCCGCTCAATCCGTATCGTGTGATCTGGGACCTGATGCACACGGTGGACCTGGACAACACGATCATCACGCATGACGCCGGCAGCCCGCGCGACCAGATTTCTCCGTTCTGGACCTCCACGACCCCGCTCTCCTACATCGGCTGGGGCAAGACCACGCAGCTCGGCTACGGCCTTGGCCTGGCGATGGGCGCGAAGCTGGCGAAGCCGGACAAGCTCTGCATCAACCTGTGGGGCGACGCGGCGATCGGCTTCACCGGCATGGATTTCGAAACCGCGGTGCGCGAGAAGATCCCGTTCCTGTCGATCCTGCTGAACAATTTCTCGATGGCGATCGAGCTGAAGGTGATGCCGATCTCGACCGAGAAATACCGCTCCACCGACATCTCCGGCGACTACGCGGCGATGGCGCGCGCCTTCGGCGGCTACGGCGAGCGGGTGACCGACCCCGGCGAGATCAAGGCCGCCATCC
>JBBIQA010000082.1:0-15628 GCA_037442565.1 Rhodospirillales bacterium | reverse complement strand
TTCGGCGGCTACGGCGAGCGGGTGACCGACCCCGGCGAGATCAAGGCCGCCATCCAGCGCGGCATCGCCCAGACCCAGGCCGGCGTGCCGGCGCTGCTGGAATTCATCACCAGCAAGGAGACGCGGGTTTCCAAGCTGTAGAGCGTTATCGGGTCATGTCCTTCACATGATCCGATGAAAATGCTCACTAAAACAATGGTTGGAGCAGGGGCGGCGATCCTATCTGAGCCGATCCTGCTCCAGGCCGAACGAACAGGGAGGGGACCACACCAGGAATGGCGAATGTCACGATCACGAATGTCCGCAAGGCATTCGGCTCGACCGAGGTGCTGCACGGCGTGAGCGTCGATATAGAGGATGGCGAGTTCGTCATCCTCGTCGGTCCCTCCGGCTGCGGTAAGTCGACGCTGCTGCGGATGATCGCCGGGCTCGAAAACATCAATTCCGGCGACATCGCCATCGGCGGCCGGGTGGTCAACAACGTCGCGCCGAAAGAGCGCGACATCGCCATGGTGTTTCAGAACTACGCGCTGTATCCGCACATGACCGTGCGCGACAACATGGCCTTCTCGCTGCTGATGGCGAAGGCGCCGCAGGCGGTGATCGACCAGAACGTCAACCGCGCAGCGCAAATTCTCGGCCTTTCCGACCTGCTGCACCGCTATCCGCGCCAACTTTCCGGCGGCCAGCGCCAGCGCGTGGCCATGGGCCGCGCCATCGTGCGCGACCCGCAGGTGTTCCTGTTCGACGAGCCGCTGTCCAATCTCGATGCCAAGCTGCGGGTGCAGATGCGGGCGGAGATCAAGGAGCTGCACCAGCGCCTCAGCACCACCATCGTCTATGTCACGCACGACCAGATCGAGGCGATGACGATGGCAGACAAGATCGTCGTAATGAACGGCGGCAATGTCGAGCAGATCGGCGCGCCGCTGGAACTGTACGACCGCCCGGCCAACCTGTTCGTGGCCGGCTTCATCGGCTCGCCGGCGATGAATTTCCTCCGCGGCCGGGTGAGCGGCGGCGTGTTCAGCACCGAGGACGGCGTGGCGATCCCGGTTCCCCTGCGCGGCGTCGACGGGCCGGCCGTGTATGGCATTCGGCCCGAGCACTTCCAGTTGCGCGACGACGCCAGCACGGACGGGCTGGCAGCGGTCGTGCAGGTGGTCGAACCGACCGGGTCCGAAACCCAGGTGATCGCCCGCATCGGTGCCTCTCCGGTGCTATGCGCGTTCCGCGAGCGGATAACGGCCCGGCCCGGTGAAACCATCTACATCGCGCCGGACAAATCGCTGGTGCATCTGTTCAACGCGCAGACCGGGCGGCGCTACGAAAGCTGAATAGCAACAATCCGACGGCAACCAAGTTCCTGGGAGGGAAAACGACATGGCTGATTTCACGAGGCGGGACGCGCTCACGATCGGCGCGGCGGCGATCGGCACGGCAGCGCTGCCCCGGCAGGGCTTCGCAGCCGATGACATTCCGGAAGCGAAGGTCGCGCCGCTGAAACTGGCGCTCGAGAAGGGGGCCGAGCTTCGCGTTCTCCGCCCCGCCAAGTTTGTCGACCCCGACGAAACACTCTGGCGCGCCAACACCAAGAAATTCACTGACGCGACAGGTATTCCGGTGCGCGTCGATTTCGTCAGCTGGGAAGACATCCGCCCGCAGACCGCGGTGACGGCCAATACCGGCGCCGGGCCCGACATCGTCGTGGGCTTCAGCGCCGACCCGCAGATCTATGCGCCCAAGCTGGTCGACCTGTCCGACCTCGCCGGCTATCTCGGCGGCAAATACGGCGGATGGTACCGGCTGGCGGAGATCTACGGCCAGAAATGGGGCACCAAGCAGTGGCTTTCGATCCCGGTCGGCGGCAGCACCGGGCCGATCGTGTATCGCAAGTCCTGGGTGAAGGAGGCCGGCTACGACAGCATCCCGAACGACCTGCCCGGCTTCCTGACCCTGTGCCAGAAGCTGAAGGCGATCGGCCATCCCTGCGGCTTCTCGCTCGGCCACGCGCTCGGCGACGCCAACGGCTACGCCAGTTGGCTGCTGTGGACGCACGGCGCCACATTGGTCGATGAGAAGGGCAAGATCTCGCTCGATTCGAAGGAAACGATCGCGGCGCTGAAATACGCCACCGAACTGCAGACGACGATGATCGACGGCACGCTGTCCTGGGGCGATGTCAGCAACAACCAGGCCTTCGCCGCCGGACAGATCAGCCTGACCGCCAACGGCATCTCGATCTACTACGCGCTGAAGAACTCGAAAGATCCGAAGCTGCAGGCCATCGCCGCTGATATCGCGCACCAGACCAGCCCCTTTGGCGTTTCCAAGACCCCGCCGCAATCGGCCACCGTGCTCAACGCGATGGTGTTTGGCCACACCAAGTTCCCCAACGCGGCGAAGGACTACATCCGCTTCATGATGGAGGCCGAGCAGTACGGTCCCTGGCTCTCGGAGTGCCTGGGCTACTGGTCTCAGTCGCTGAAATCCTACGGCAAGATGAAGTTCTGGGACAGCGATCCGAACCTGGTGCCGTTCCGCATCGGCCTCGATACCGGCTACTACGACGGCTACAAGGGACCGGTGACGCCGGCCTCCAGCGCCGTCAGCGCCAACTATACGGTGGTGGACATGTTCGCCTCCGTGGTGACCGGCAACGCGACGCCGGAAGCGGCGGCGAAGCAGGCGGCCAAGGCGGCGGAACGGTACTACAAGAAGACCTAGCCACAGGAAAAGCAAGGCCAGGGGCTCTGCCCCTGGACCCTGCCAAAGGGCTCGCCCTTTGGAAACCTTTACTTCAGAGCGATTATGGCATCCACCGCAGCGGCTACACTGACCTTTGCACGCAAGCCGGACAGCTGGCTGGTGCGGCTGTTCGACTACAAGCCCTTCCTTGTCGCGATCTGCATGTTTCCGACCGCGGCGCTGCTGCTGGTGTTCCTGACCTATCCGCTCGGGCTTGGCATATGGCTGGCGTTTACGGATACGACCATCGGTCAGCCCGGCGAGTATGTCGGCCTCGATAACTTCATCTCGCTATGGGATGATCCGGTGTTCTGGCTGTCGGTGACGAACACCTTCTTCTACACCTTCGTCACAACCGTGCTGAAATTCGGCCTCGGGCTGTGGCTGGCCCTGCTGCTCAATCATCATATCCCGTTCAAGGCGTTCATCCGCGCCATCGTGCTGCTGCCCTTCATCGTGCCGACGGTGCTGTCGGCGATCGCCTGGTGGTGGATCTACTCGCCGCAATTCTCGATCGTTTCGTATGTACTGGTCGACCGGCTGGGTTGGCTGGACCACTACATCAACTTCCTTGGCACCCCCTGGGCGGCGCGCTGGTCGCTGGTGGTGGCCAATGTGTGGCGCGGCATTCCCTTCATCGCCATCACCCTGCTGGCCGGGCTGCAGACCATCCCGCCCTCGCTGTATGAGGCGGCACTGCTCGACGGTGCCAGCGGGTGGCAGCGCTTCCGCCGCATCACCGTGCCGCTGCTGATGCCGATCCTTTCGGTGGTGCTGACGCTGTCGGTGCTGTTCACCTTCACCGACTTCCAGCTGGTCTATGCGCTGACCCGCGGCGGACCGTTCAACACCACGCATCTGATGGCAACCCTCGCCTTCCAGCGCGCCATCCCCGGCTCCCAGCTTGGCGAGGGCGCCGCCATCGCCGTCGCCATGATCCCCTTCCTGGTGGCGGCGACCTTGGTGACCTATTTCGGCCTCGGACGACGCAAATGGCAGCAGGGCGAAGCGAATGACTGACGCCCCCAACATGGCCGCCCTGGAAACACTCGCCAAGATCGAAGCGGAAATCGGCAGTTCGACCAACGACGCGCCGGAACCGTTGGCCTGGGATTCGAAGCTTCGCCGCACCGTCACGGTCTACATACCGCTGTCGATCTTCGTGATCGTGCTGCTGTTCCCGTTCTATTGGATGGCGATCACCGCCATCAAACCCGACGACGAGATGTACGACTACGCCAAGTACAGCCCGTTCTGGGTCCACTCCCCCACGCTGCACAACATCCGGGTCCTGCTGTTCGAGACCGAGTATCCACATTGGCTGTTCGTCACCATGTCGGTGGCGGTGGCGTCCACGGTGCTGTCGATCTTCTCTTCCGTGCTGGCGGCCTACGCCATCGCCCGGCTGCGCTTTCGCGGCGACCGCAATGTCGGCCTGATGATCTATTTCGCCTATATGGTGCCGCCGTCGATCCTGTTCATCCCGCTCGCCAGCGTGGTCTTCCAGCTCGGGCTGTACGACAACCCGGTCGCGCTGATCCTGACCTACCCGACCTTCCTGATCCCGTTCTGCACCTGGCTGCTGATCGGCTATTTCAAATCCATCCCCTATGAGCTGGAGGAATGCGCGCTGATCGACGGCGCGTCGCGCCTGCAGATCCTCTGGCGCATCACCCTGCCGCTGGCGGTGCCGGGGCTGATCTCGGCCGGCATCTTCGCTTTCACGCTGTCGTGGAACGAGTTCATCTATGCGCTCGCCTTCATCCAATCGAGCGAGAACAAGACCGTGCCGGTGGCGATCCTGACGGAGCTGGTCACCGGCGACGTGTATCAATGGGGCTCGCTGATGGCCGGGTCCCTGCTGGGGTCGATCCCGGTGGCGATCTTCTATTCGTTCTTCGTCGAATACTACGTCTCCAGCCTAACCGGTGCGGTCAAGGAATAGGGGCCGTGAAGGAATAGCGTGTCGGAAGGAAACCCATGAAGATCACCGCCCCATGAAGATAATTGGCATTGAGACCATCCAGGCCGATGCCGGCTGGCGCATCTTCTCGTTCCTGAAGATGACCACCGATGCCGGCATCATCGGCTGGTCGGAATTCAATGAAAGCTTCGGCAGTGCCGGGCTTTCGGATGTGATCCGGGCCTTGACGCCGGTGCTGATCGGCAAGGACCCGACGCAGTTCGAGCGGGTGGTCTCCACCCTGCACGTGCTGACCCGCCAGTCGCGTGGCGGGCTGAACCAGCAGGCGATCGCGGCGATCGAGAACGCCATGCTGGACATCGCCGCCCGCGCGCTCGGCGTGCCGGTCTACGCGCTGTTCGGTGGCCCGGTGCGCGAGACCATCCCGGTCTACTGGTCGCATTTCGGCACCTACCGCGTGCGCAGCGCGGCGATGATGGGGGTCGCACCGATCCACAACTACGCCGACCTCGCCCGCCATGCCGAGGAGGTGCAGAAGCTCGGCTTCAAGGGCCTGAAGACCAACATCATGCCCGTCGCCGGGGACACGCTGTCGTCCTACACCCCCGGCTTCGGCCGCACCCCCGGCTGGCCGGCGCTGAACTGGGACAACAAGACCCTGCGCGATGCGGCGGCGCAGCTTGGCGCCATCCGCGATGCCGTCGGACCGGAGATGAACATCCATCTGGACATCAACTTCAACTTCAAGACCGAGGGCTTCAAGCGCGTCGCCGACATGGTGGCGCCGTTTAACCTGACCTGGCTGGAGATCGACACGCACGACCCCGCGTCGCTCGCCTGGATCCGCAGCAACGCCCCCTGCCCCATCGCCTCTTGCGAAACCCTGCACGGACGGCGGGAATTCCGGCCCTATCTGGAGGCCTATGCCTGCGACGTGCCGATCATCGATGTCATCTGGAACGGTCTGGCCGAAAGCGTGAAGATCGCCACGATGGCGGACGCCTACGAGGTGAACGTCGCGCCGCATAATTTCTACGGCCATCTGTGCAGCGCCATCTCCGCACATTTCTGCGCCATCGTGCCGAATTTCCGGGTGATGGAGATCGACATCGACAGCATTCCCTGGCGCGACGAGTTCGTGATGACACCGCCGACCATCGAGAACGGCGAGTTCGTCGTGCCGACCGGCCCGGGCTGGGGCATCGAGGTCAACGAAAAAGCCATCCGCGCCCGGCCGCCGAAATAGGCGCACGGGCGAGGCGAGCGTTCATCCAACGACCGATACCGAAAGGGCAGCAGGCAATGGCCAGGTTCAAGATCGTCACCCCGGCAGGGGCCAGCTTCACCACCGCCGGCGGCGGCTACGACCATGAGATGGAGGCGCTGGAGGGGCTGGACGCCGAGATCGTCGAAGGCCCGGCCAACGAGGCCGGCTTCATGGCCGCGTCCCGCGACGCGGATGCGATCTACGCCAAGGGCATCCCGATCACCAAGGCGATCATCGACAATCTGCAGAAGTGCAAGATCATCGCGCTCGGCAGCGTCGGCGTGGACAGCGTCGATGTCGCCGCCGCCACCGCGCGCGGCATCCCGGTCACCAACTGCCCGGACACGTTCATCGAGGAAGTGGCCGACCACGCCATGGCCCTGCTGCTGGCGAGCCACCGCCGGGTGATCGAGCAGGACCGGATGGTGCGCGAGGGCCGCTGGCGCGAGGGCCGGCCGGCGCTGCTGAAGATCCCGCGCCTGATGGGCCAGACGCTCGGCTTCATCGCCTTCGGCCATGTCGCGCGCCTGGTGGCGCTGCGCGCCAAGGCGTTTGGGCTGCGCATGATCGCCTACGACCCGTTCATCGAGGAACTGATCATGCCGGGATACGACGTGCAGCCGGCCACATTGTCCGAAGTGCTGCAGCAATCGGACTTCATCTCCATGCACGCCCCGGCCACGCCGGAAGCGCAGGGCATGCTGAAGGAGAAGCATTTCCGCCAGATGAAGCCGAATGCCGTGTTCATCAATTGCGGCCGTGGCCCGACGGTGGACGAGGCGGCGCTGATCAAGGCGCTGGACGAGGGCTGGATCGCCCATGCCGGCCTGGATGTGCTGGAACAGGAGCCGCCGGGGGACAACAATCCGCTGCTGAAGATGGCCAACGTCACGCTGTCCGCCCACACCGCCTCCGCCTCCGCCCGCTTCGACCCCGCCCGCAAGCGCCGCGTGGGTCAGGAACTGGCGCTGTCGGTGGCCGGGAAATGGCCGATGAGCTGCGTCAATCCGGCCGTGCTGATGAAGTCCGACCTGCGCCGCTGGCAGCCGGTTTCCATGGAGCGCGGCCCGAACAGCTGATGCCCGACAAGCCAAAGCCGGCCGATTTCTCTCTGAAGGATCGTCTCGCCCTGGTCACGGGAAGCTCCCGTGGCCTGGGTGCCGCGATCGCCGCAGGGCTCGCCGGCGCCGGCGCGCGGGTGATCCTGCATGGCCGCGACCCCGCGGCGCTGGCGGCGCAGCAGGCGCTGACCGGCGCCATCGACAGCGTGCGTTTCGATGTGACCGACGAAGCAGCGGTGCTGGCCGGCTGCGCCGCCATCGCCGAGAAGCACGGCCCGTTGCACATCCTGGTCAACAATGCCGGCATCATTCCGCGCAAGCCACTGCTGGAGACCACCGACGCCGACTGGCAGCAGGTGATCGACATCAACCTGACCTCCTGCTTTCGGCTCTCGCGGGAAGCGGCGCGGATGATGGTTCCGGCAAAGTCCGGGCGGATCATCATCGTCTCCTCGGTCATGGGCCAGGTCGCGCGGCGCACCATCCCAGGCTACATCACCGCCAAGGCCGGGCTGTACGGCATGACACGGGCGCTGGCGGTGGAACTGGCGCCGCACAACATCACGGTGAACGCGCTGGCGCCGGGCTTCTTCCCCACCGACGCGACGGAAGCCTTGCACGCCGATGAAAGTTTCAACCAGTATATCGCCGGGCGCGCCCCGATGGCGCGGTGGGGCCGGCCGGAGGAACTCGCGGGCCCGGCCGTGTTCCTGGCTTCCGGCGCCGCATCCTTCGTTACCGGCCATGTTCTCATGGTGGACGGTGGACTGACCGCCGCCATGTAGGCGGCAAGGGAGACAACCATGCTGACCCAACGGCAGATCGACGAATATCACGAGACCGGCTACCTGGTGCTGCCCGACATGCTCGATGCCGCGACGTTGGCGCGCGCCCGGCAGGTTATTTCCGAATTTGTCGCCAACAGCGTCCAGACCACCGAGCACACCGATGTCTACGACCTGGAACCCGGCCACACACCGGCCAATCCCCGGGTCAGACGGATCAAGGCGCCGCACAAGAACCATCCGGTCTTCTGGGACATCTGCCGCGACCCCAGGCTGGTCCGCGTGCTCGGGCAACTGCTCGGCCCGTCCGGCGTGCGGCTGTACGGCTCGAAGATCAATTTGAAAGCGCCGCAATACGGCTCTCCGGTGGAATGGCATCAGGATTGGGCGTTCTATCCGCACACCAACGACGACGTGCTGGCCGTCGGCGTCATGCTGGACGACATGCTGCCGGAGAACGGTCCGCTGATGGTCATCCCCGGCTCGCACAAGGGCCCGACCTTCGATCACCACAACGAGGAAGGCTTCTTCTGCGGCGCCATGGACCCGGACCGCGGCGAAGTGGACCTACCCAAGGCCGTCACGCTCAGCGGCCCGGCCGGCTCCATGAGTTTCCACCACGTACGCTCCGTGCATGGCTCGGCGCAGAACACCTCCGACCGTCCGCGCCAGTTGCTGCTGTACGAATACGCCGCCGCCGATGCGTTTCCGGTGCTGGGCGTGAAGGACTGGGACGAGTTCAATTCCAAGCTGATCTCCGGCAGCCCGACCAACATCCCGCGCATGGCCGACGTGCCGATCCGCCTGCCGCTGCCGCCCTCGCCGCGACAGGGCTCGATCTACGAGAATCAGACCACCGCCAAGCGCCGTTTCTTCGAGCTCAAGGAAGTGGCGGCGGAATAGGCTCGGCAACGATTTTTGCCCACAGTTCCCTGACCATGCGCATCATGGTCAGGGATTCCTGCCATCGGTCAGACAGTTCGTACCCGTCGGCGCCGGTGATGGCATAGGTCGGCGGCCCCAGTTCGACCAGGAACGTGAGTTTGGCATCCGGGCCGGCGCGGCGGCGCCAGGACCGCATGCCGTATTCCCACCAGCCCATGAACAGCTCCACCCAGCCCTGGTGCTGGGGAAAGCCGATCTGCACCTGAATTTGCTCGCGCGATGCCACGCGGCCATGGATGCCCCAGCTATTGTCCAGCAGACGGTGTATCATCGCATGGTTCTCCGCCGCCACCGGCCAGGCGAACTCGCGCCCGACCACGTAGTGCGACAGATCCGCGGTCAGCCGCAGGTCGGGGAAGCAATCCAGCAGCCGCAGCGTGAAGAACAGGTCGGTGGTCATGCGGTCGCGATGGGTTTCCACATGCACGGGAATGCCGGCCTCGCGCGCCAACCGGCGCCAGCCCTCGATATAGGGAATGCACTCGGACAGCCTGTATGGCCGCACATCCGGCTGCAGGTTCACATGATCGGCGCCGAGCTCGCCGACGCGTTCCAGGATGGGTGCCAGGTCGCCGACCGATTGCGGATAGCATTGCGCCTGCCAGGTCATGCCGTTGGCCCGCAGGAATCCGGTCACCTCCCGCGCGTAGCCGGGGTCGGCGAAGCGCACGCCGGCGCCGTCGAAGCCGGCATCGCGGATCATCGCCAGCTTTTCGTCCAGCGACCACTCCAGCCCGTCCGGCCGCCGCCGCTCCATGGCCCAGAGCGATTGATAAACCAGCAACTCCTGCGCCATGTGCGCTTCCCCCATATTTTGGCCAACCGGCTCCGGCAGAGTATCCTCCCTGGCCTTGGGAGGGCGAGAGACCATGGCCGACGAACGACCCAAAACCACCGGGGTGCTGGAAACCTCGCTCTATGTCGCCGATATCGGTCGCTCGCAGGAATTCTACAGCCGCATCTTCGGCTTCCGACCGTTCTTTCAGGATCACCGCATGTGCGCGATGGAGATACCCGAGGCCCACGTTCTGCTGCTGTTCAAGATCGGCGCAACCGATCATCCCGCTCCGGCGGCGGATGGCCTGATCCCGCCGCATCATGGCGGCGGCAATCTGCATCTCTGCTTCGCGATTACCAAGGAAGCCCTGGCGGATTGGGAGGGTCATCTGGCCCACGAGGGGGTCGCGATCGAGTCTCGCCTGCATTGGCCGCGCGGCTCCACCAGCCTGTATTTCCGCGATCCGGACGGGCACTCGCTGGAAGTAGCCACGCCCGGCCTGTGGCCGAACTATTGACGATGCCCGCCGTCAGGTTTCAGGGGCCATAAACGAGAAAACGGGACGCCCGTGCCACAGGCGCCCCGCTTCCCCACCGGCTTCCGGGAGGAGGATCAGAAGCCGAGAACCACGTCCGCGCCGAAGAAGAAGGCGCCGGAGTTCTTCTGGTCGTTGTACGGCTTGCCGCCGCTCATCGAGCCGTCATAACGGACCTCCGGACGGATCAGCATGGTGGTGATGGTATCCGGCACGGCCGGCTTGTAGGTAAAGCCGAGCGTGATGGCGCCATACGTCGTCCCGGTAACCGCGGCCGGCAGGATCGTAGCCGGCCCCCGCCCGCCGAGCGCCTGCACGGGGCCCAGGCTGTTGGGGAAGGACGCGACAAAGAAGTTATTCTGATCACGGAAAATCTCGCCGCGGGCATTCAGGGCGATGGTATCCGTCAGCGCATAGGTCACGTATTGCGCGGCACCGTACGCATCCGCACCCTTCTGGCCGTTCGTATTATAGCCGAGGGAGTCATGAACCCAGCTGACTTCGGTCGTGAACGAGAGCTTGTCATCATACTTATAGGTTACGAAGGCATCGTTATAGTAACGGAAGTACTTGTTCGCCAGTCCGCCAATCCCCGGGAGCGTTCCGCCGGGCATCCCGGCCGGCTGCTCCGGGCCGAAATGCGACAATGCCAACAGGGTCAGATTGCCGTCCATCAGCGTGCTGCCGACGCCAACCATGCCGGCGATCGCGCCGTTGTTGTCACCGCCCGGATAGCCGAAGCTCGTCTGGTTGCCGGTGTCGATCTGGGTGTAGATGTCCAGCTCGGGAATGACATGGGTCACCGCCAGCGCGCCGGTATGCTTGAACGGCAGGCTGTAGTTGAATATGTAACTGTGCGAGTAGAACGGATTGGTTGACGGATCGATGGTCTCGAAACCCATCGCGGTCGGATACTGGCCGATGGTGAAATCGATGCCGCCGCTGGTCAGCCAGGGCGTATGCGCCAGGAACGCCGCTTCCACGATGTCGAGCTGGGTGCGCTGCGAGGTGACGTTGCTCAGCTCGTTCAGGAAATGCGTATAGCGCGCATCGGTGCCGTACATCGCCTGGAGCTTGAAGCCGAAATCATAGTCCGTGGCGGTCTTGTCGAGCTGCTTCTCGATGGTGAACAGCGCCTGGTTCAGCAGCACGCTGTTCGACCGGTCGGTGAAGGACTGGCCGACATTCACGCCGCTCTGCGGGCTGTCGGCGTTGCCGTAGAAGCCGGCGTCGAACTGCGCGCCAAGGTGAATGCCGTTGATATAGTAGCCGGCCGGCGGCGCGGCGGCGGCGGCCGGAGCGGGAGCGGGAGCGGCAGTGGCATCGGCCGGTTTCGCGTCTTCCGCGCTCGCGACCGAGGACAGCGCCATCGCCGCCGTCATGGCGAAAGCCGCGGCCGCCAGGGCCGTCGAGGATCGCAGTATTCTCTTGTGGGTCATTAGAAACATCTCCAAGCCTTCCTGGTGGATAAGGTGAGGGGCCGATGAGGGACGCCGCATGGCCGCGCGGCATCCCCCCGTGGGCGTCAGGCGATCAGAGGATCTGTTCGCCGTGCAGCACGATATCCAGGCCTTCGCGCTCCTCTTCGGTATCGACGCGCAGACCGATGACGGCATCGACGATCTTCAGGAGGATGAAGGTCATGATCCCGCTGTAGATCAGCGTGGTGGCAACGCCGATCGCCTGCAGATACAGCTGGTGCAAGCTGCCGGGGCTGCCATCCGGGCTGGCGTCGGTGGCCGACAGCGGGCCGTAGGCGAACACGCCGGTCAGCAGCGCGCCGATGATGCCACCCACGCCATGCACGCCGAAGGCGTCCAGGCTGTCGTCGTAGCCGAGCATGTGCTTCAGGCTGGTGGCCGACCAGAAGCAGACCACGCCAGCGACGATCCCGATGATCAGGCCGCCGCCGGGAAGCACGAAGCCGGATGCCGGGGTGATCGCAACCAGACCCGCAACGGCACCGGAGATGATGCCGAGCACGGAAGGCTTACCCTTGGTGATCCATTCGGCGAACATCCAGCCGAGCGCGGCCGCCGCCGTGGCAATCTGAGTGACGGTCATGGCCATGCCGGCACGGCCGTTGGCGCCCACCGCGGAACCCGCATTGAAGCCGAACCAGCCCACCCACAGCAACGACGCACCGATCACGGCATAGCCGAGGTTGTAGGGCGCCATGTTGTCGTGGCCGTAGCCGAGGCGCTTGCCCAGCACCAGCGCGCAGACCAGGCCCGCGATACCGGCGTTGATGTGCACGACGGTGCCGCCGGCAAAGTCCAGCACACCCAGGCCGCCGGCCCAGCCGGTCGCGCTCCACACCCAGTGCGCGATGGGCGAGTAGACCAGCAGCGACCACAGCACCATGAACACGCACATCGCCGAGAACTTCATGCGATCGGCGAAGGCGCCGGCGATCAGCGCCGGGGTGATGATCGCGAAGGTCATCTGGAACATCATGTAGACGGTCTCGGGGATCGTCTGCGGCTGGGCGTTGTCGGAGCCCGCGCCGAGCACGAAGGGCACGTCCACGCCCTTGCTGATGCCATCGCCGATGCCGCGCAGCAGCAGCCGCGACAGGTCGCCGATATAGGCATTGCCGTTGGTGAAGGCCAGGCTGTAGCCGGCCACCATCCAGACGATGGTGACAAGGCAGCAGATCGCGAAGGACTGCATCATGGTGGCCAGCACGTTCTTCTTGCGCACCATACCGGCATAGAACAGCGCCAGGCCGGGCACCGTCATCAGCAGCACCAGCGCGGTGCTGGTCAGCATCCAGGCGGTGTCGCCGGTGTCGATCTTGGGCGCGGCCGCAGCAGCAGCAGCAGCAGCAGCGGCAACGGCTGGCTTGGCGTCATCGGCGAAGGCGGGGGCGAGGGCGGAGGCGAACAGGGCGACGCCGGCGAGCAGCATCGGCGCCAGCGCGGCCGTCCCCGGAAGCAGGCGGGATGGTTTCATTTTCAATGTCTCTCTTGCTTGGGTCACAGCGCTTCGCCGTCGGTCTCGCCGGTACGGATGCGAACCGCGCGTTCAATATCCATCACGAAGATCTTGCCATCGCCGATCTTGCCGGTGCGGGCGGTCTGGGTGATCGCCTCCACCACCTGATCGGCAAGGTCGGAGGAAACCGCGACCTCGATCTTCAGCTTGGGCAGGAAGTTCACGTGGTATTCCGCGCCGCGATAGATCTCGGTCTGGCCCTTCTGCCGCCCGAAACCCTTCACCTCGGAAACCGTCAATCCCTGGACGCCCAGCGGCGTGAGGGCATCGCGCACCTCGTCCAGCTTGAACGGCTTGATGATGGCCATGATCAGTTTCATGTGCGTGCCCCGTGTTGCGTCATTCCGTTATCCTTCGGCGCGGTTTCGTCCGGCCTCTGGTTCCTCGGCCCGTAGCTCATTGGTTTGTCTTTCATTGCCTCGACGGTCCCCCGGCCATGCCCGACCCTCCACCGTGGAGGCACCCGACGACCGGTCGCGGGTTTGATCTTCCAAGAACCGTGCCAGACGCACCGGCGGCCGCCGTCGGCCGGCCAGCGCATTGATTTTTATTAATAATGCCGATGCCCCGGTCCCAGGCGTGGCCGCGGCGCCACGGTGTGGCAGCCGGGATGCCCAAGGGATAGGCATCTGCCCGTGATTTATCGGCTATCCGCCCTCGAAGGGCGCGCAAGGAACTCGGTCCTGCAAGGCGCAATACGTGAAATGACGTATTTGGCGGTGGGACAATAAAAAAAGCCCCGTCATCCCTGCGGATGACGGGGCGCCGGCTAAAAGTGCCGCCGGCTCAACGCCGGCGGATCGGCGTCAGACGGAGTAGTACATCTCGAACTCGACCGGGTGCGGGGTGTGTTCGAAGCGGTAGACCTCGCTCCATTTCAGATCGATATAGCTTTCGATCTGGTCCTTGCTGAACACGTCGCCGGCCAGCAGGAACTCGTGGTCGGCGGCGAGCGCGCCAAGCGCCTCGCGCAGGCTGCCACACACCGTCGGGATGTCCTTCAGTTCTTCCGGAGGCAGGTCGTACAGGTCCTTGTCCATCGGATCGCCGGGGTGGATCTTGTTCTTGATACCATCCAGGCCGGCCATCGCCATCGCCGCGAACGCCAGATAGGGGTTCGCCGTGGGGTCGGGGAAGCGAACCTCGACGCGCTTGGCCTTCGGGTTGGTGGTGTACGGGATGCGGCAGGAGGCGGAACGGTTGCGCGCGGAATAGGCCAGCAGCACCGGCGCCTCGAACCCGGGGATCAACCGCTTGTAGCTGTTGGTCGAGGGATTGGTGAAAGCGTTCAGCGCCTTGGCGTGCTTGATGATGCCGCCGATATAGAACAGGCACATTTCCGACAGGTCGGCATAGGCGTTGCCGGCGAACAGCGGCTTGCCGTTTTTCCAGATCGACTGATGGGTGTGCATGCCCGATCCGTTGTCGCCATAGATCGGCTTCGGCATGAACGTCGCCGTCTTGCCGTAGCTGTGCGCGACGTTATGCACGCAGTACTTATAGATCTGCATCTGATCGGCCATCGTCGTCAGCGTGCCGAACTTGGTGCCAAGCTCGTGCTGGGACTGCGCCACCTCGTGATGGTGCTTCTCGATCGGCAGGCCCATCTCACCCATCGTGGAGAGCATCTCGGCGCGCAGGTCGCTGTCGCCATCCACCGGCGGGACCGGGAAATAGCCGCCCTTGACCGCGGGGCGATGGCCCATGTTGCCTTCCGGGTAGTCCTTCAGCGACGAGCCGGGGCCTTCGATGCTATCCACCTGATAGGTGCCGAAGTTGCCGCCGGTGCCGAACTTCACGCTGTCGAAGATGAAGAACTCGGCCTCGGCACCGAACAGGATGCTGTCACCGATGCCGGTGGACTTCACATAGGCCTCGGCCTTCTTCGCCGTGCTGCGCGGGTCGCGTGAATAGCCCTGGCCGGTGGAGGGCTCGACGATGTCGCAGAAGATGATCAGGCTCGGCTTGGCCGCGAACGGGTCCATGACCGCGGTGTCCGCGTCCATCTGCAGGATCATGTCGCTCTCGTTGATCGCCTTCCAGCCAGCGATCGAGGAGCCGTCGAACATGATCCCGTCGCGGAACGCATCCTCGTCGATCGTGGAGATGTGCTGCGCCGTGTGCTGCCATTTGCCGCGCGGGTCGGTGAACCGCAGGTCCACGTATTCCACGCCGTGTTCCTTGATCATCTCCAGCACTTTTTCCACGCTGCTGGTGGAGCCTGTGGGCTTTCTCGCCATAACTTACGTCCCCGTTCTCTCGTCATGCGCCAGGCCGGCCGCGGCAGCGGTCGGGTCCTGGCAGGAAAATGGAGCCACCCCACGTGGCTCCTCATGCATCCGGCCCGTTCGTCGTTTCGCCGCGGGCCGGCCTCCTGCTCAGTCTGTCCGGCGATCCGCCAAGACGGCGCCGCCGGGGTCAGGCCGATACCTCGTCAGACCGCGTCCTCGCCCCGTTCGCCGGTGCGAATACGGATCACCTCCTCGACCGAGGAGACGAATATCTTGCCGTCGCCGATCCGGCCGGTACGGGCGGCGCTGATGATCGCCTCGACCGCACGCTCAACGACGGCATCCTCGCAGACCACC
>JBBIQA010000081.1:8487-19036 GCA_037442565.1 Rhodospirillales bacterium | reverse complement strand
CTTCATCGACGCGCCCGGCCATCGCGGCCTGATCCGTGCGGATGTCCACATGCTGACGGATGGGGATGCCGATTGACGCGGAAGGACCGACCGGCCCCGAGTTGATCGACGGTACGGACGTGACCTCCGACACCCTGAAGCCTTCCACGCTGGGGATCCTCGCCGGCGGCGGCGTGCTCCCCGCGCGGGTGGCGGAAGCTGCCCTGGCCGCGGGCCGGGAGGTATTCATCGTTGGCCTGGAAGGCTATGCCGAGCCGCAGGTGCTGGCGCCGTTTCCGCATGAATTCATCCGCTTCGGCGCCGCTGGGCGCATCATCGCCGCCCTGCGCGAACATGGCTGCAAGGATTTGGTGATGATCGGGCCGGTGCGCCGGCCGTCGCTGTTTCACCTGCGCCCCGACATCGAGGGGGCCAAGATTCTCACCCGCATCGGCCGGGCCGCCTTTGCTGGCGATGACGGCCTGCTCGCCGCTGCCATCAAGATCCTGCACGAGGAAGGCTTTTCCGTCGTCGGCGCGCACACCATCCTCTCGGAGGCGCTCGGCCCCAAGGGCCTGCTGACACGGGTTGCCCCCGATGCTGCCGCGATGGCCGATATCGGCCGCGCCGCGATTGTGGTGCGCGCCCTTGGTGCCGTGGATGTCGGCCAGGGTTGCGTGGTGCAGGGCGGGCTGGTGCTGGCGGTGGAGGCGGCGGAGGGCACGGACGGGATGCTGTCGCGCTGCGGCGCTCTGGCCCGCTCCGGCCCCGGCGGGGTGCTGGTGAAGCTGGTCAAGCCCGGCCAGGACCGTCGCGCCGACCTGCCGACCATCGGCCCGCAGACCATCCGCAACGCCGCCGCCGCCGGCCTGCGCGGCGTGGCGTTCGAGGCCGGCGGGACGATCCTGGCCGATCGCCCGGCGCTCATCGCCGAGGCTGACGCCGCCGGCCTGTTTCTGCTAGGGCTCGACCCGGATGATCCGTCCATCAAAGGAGCGAAACCATGAGCCGTTTTCTGCACACCATGCTGCGCGTCGGCGACCTAGAACGCGCGGTCGGCTTCTACACCCGGATGTTCGACATGAAGGAACTGCGCCGCCGCGACGTGCCGGACGGCAAATACACCCTGGCCTTCCTGGGCTACGGCGACGGCAATGCCAGCGGCCAGGCGGAACTGGAGCTGACCTATAATTACGGTGTCGAGAAATACGACCAAGGCAGCGCCTTCGGCCATCTGGCGATCGGCGTGCCGGACGTGGCCGCCACCTGCGAGAAGATCCGCGCCGCCGGCGGCAAGATCACCCGCGAGGCCGGACCGGTGAAATTCGGCACCACGATCATCGCCTTCGTCGAAGACCCCGACGGCTACAAGATCGAGCTCATCCAGCGCTGAGTTCGGAGTGGAGGCGGGGGCGATCCCCCGCTTCGCCTTTGCCCAGGCGGTGGCGCCAACCAGAAACCGCCGGCTTTCCTCCCGCGGACGGGGCCGATAGGCTGCTGCATCCCCATGGGAGAGACCCAGATGCCGCCGTTCGATCTCGTCATCCGTAACGCCACCGTCGCCACCGCTGCCGACAGCACGCTGTGCGATGTCGGCATCGCCGATGGAAAAATAGCGGCGCTCGGCACCAAACTGGGATCGGGCACGCGCGAGATCGACGCCACCGGCAAGCTGGTGCTGCCCGGCGGGATCGACAGTCATTGCCATATCGAACAACCCCGCCAGAACGGCACCACCAACGCCGATACGTTCGAAAGCGCCACGACCTCGGCGGCATTTGGCGGCACCACCTGCGTGATCTGCTTCTCGCCGCAGTTCAAGGGCCACGGCATCGCGGATCAGGCGGCTGCCTATCACCAACGCGCGCGCAAATCCGTCATCGACTACAGTTTCCACATCATCATCACCGACCCGAGCCCGGCGGTGATCGAGCAGGAACTGCCGAAGCTGATCGCCGCGGGGCATCGCTCGATCAAGTTCTTCATGACCTACGAGCCGAGCTTCCTGACCGACGGCGAGGTGCTGACCGTGCTCGCGGCCGCCCGGAAGAACCAGGCCTTCGTCGTCATCCACGCGGAAAACCATGAGGCGATCCGCTGGATGACCGCCCGGCTGGAAGCGGCCGGACTGACGGATACGAAATACCACGCCTGGGCCAAGCCGGCGCTGGTCGAGCGGGAGGCGATCCAGCGGGTGATCGCGCTGGCGGAACTGGTGGATGTGCCGATCCAGATCTTCCATGTCAGCTCGGAAGAGGGCGCCGAGGAAATCCGCCGCGCGCAGGGCAGGGGGCTGAAGGTCTATGGCGAGACCTGCGCGCAGTATCTGGCATTCACCGCCGCCGATCTCGACCGGGCGGACCAGCAGGGCGCGAAGTTCCTTTGCAGCCCGGCGCTACGCTCCTCCACCGACCAGGCCGCACTGTGGAAACATATCCGCCTCGGCACGCTCGGTGTGGTCTCCTCCGATCACGCGCCGTACAATTTCGATGGGACGGAGGGCAAGCAGGAGATCGCCCGCGTGGCGCCGTTCTCGAAAACCCCCAACGGCGTGCCGGGGCTGGAAACGCGGATGCCGTTCCTGTTTTCCGAAGGGGTGCGCCAGGGCCGCATCGACCTGCAGACCTTTGTCGCGATCACCGCCACCAACCCGGCCAAGCTGTTCGGCCTGCATCCGCGCAAGGGATCGATCGCCTGCGGCATGGATGCGGACATCGCGATCTGGGACCCCGAACTGACCCGGACCGTCAGCAATGCCGGGCTGCACCATGCCGTCGATCATACGCCCTATGAAGGCATGACCCTGACCGGCTGGCCGGTGACCACGCTGGTGCGCGGACAGGTGGTGATGGATGCGGGCGAACGGCACGCGGAGCCCGGCTACGGCCAGTTCCAGCCGCGGGAAACCTATCCGTTGATGATGCCGCGCGGAGAGTTTGTCACGCCGTTCAATCCGCATGGCTAGGCGGATCACGGCACCGGGGTAAGCTTCGTCACTCGGCTCGGGTTCATCTCGGCGAGATACAGATTGCCGGCCGCATCGCCCCAGATGCCGTGTGCGCCGTTCAGCACCGGGCGGCAACGCGCGAGCAGCGTGCCGTCGTGCGCGTACTGGCTCAGGCGCGGCACCTTGTCCGTGACGTACAGATGCCCGGCGGCGTCCTGGAAGATGTCCATCGCCTGATACAGATCCGGCCAGATGTCCAGCAGGTCGCCCTCGGCGGTGAACACCTGCACCCGGTTGTTCTCCCGGTCCGTCACCGCGACCCGGCCATCGGCCAGCGCCCAGATGCCGTGCGGGGTGGAGAAGAAACCCGGATCGTTGCCCGGCGCGCCCCAGGTATCGATCAGGTCGCCGTTGGGTCCGAAACGATGCACCCGGCTGGCGCCGTAGCCGTCCGCGACATAGATCTCGCCGGAGGGGGCGACGGTCACGTCGCAGGGATGGTTGAACGGCGCGTTCGGCCGGTGCCGGCTGCCGATGCCGCCGAGATGGCGGCCGTCGCGGTCGAAGATCACGATCTCATGCGCGTCGCGGTCGACGACATAGATCCGGTCATCCGGCCCGATCGACAGCATATGCCCGTCGGCGATGATGCCTTCGCCCCAGGCCGCCAGGCGGGTGCCGTCGGGGGCGAGCTCGATCACCACCGGCAGGTTCGCATCCACGTAGCAATCGGCCCGCAGCAGCACGAACACATGGCCGCGCGAGCAGCACACCACATCCGAAACCGTGCCGCCGCCGTGCGGGATATCCCCCCAGGGCCGGTCGACGCGATAGCGTTGCGCACCGAGTGCGACATGCAGCGTGTGTTGTCCGGCCATCCGGGAGCCCCGTTGCGCGATATTCCGCCATGGTCGATCCCGGCGGCGGTTCCCGCAAGCCCGATCTACCGGTCCGGCGCGTTGTTCTCGATCCGCCGCAGCGCCGCCGACAGGGCGACGCCGATCACGCCGCAAAGCCCGATGGCGCTCATCGCATTGAGCCGTTGCATGGAGGCGTATTCGGCGGCACGGAACGCATCCGGCCCCATGTCGCCGGTGAGCAGCCAGCCCGCCATCGACAGGCCGACCAGCGCCAGCATCACCAGCTTCTCGCGGTCCCGGAATAGCATCGCCGCCATCGCCGCGGCGGGTACGAACAGCACCGCCAGCCCCGATTGCGCCCCGATCATCGCGATGGCGGCGACGATGTTGGCGAGGCTGGCGATTATCAGCAGAAGCCGCGCACCCAGTGGCGACCGGCGTGCCAGCAAAGGCACCGCCAGGAAGAACGGCATCGATGCCAGCAGCGGGAGCGCCCGCCACGCACCGGTTCCGGCGATGAAGGCGAGGTAGATCGGATAGAACGGCTGGTTGCTGCCGATCACGAAGGCCAGCAAATTGCCGGCCTCCATCAGTGGGTCAGGGTGGGCGATATAGGCCGTGTAGGCGTCCCGCAACTGCTTCAAGCGGGTGCCAGGCGGTAATGGCTGATGCCCCACTCGGAGCCGTCCTCGAAGCCGAACAACCCGGCGGTGGCGAGGAAGAACAGCCGCCAGCGCCGCCGCCACAGGCCGGCATCGGCGCCGTAGGCATCGCGCAGCACGCGGCCGATCGCGTCCTCCTGGCGGTCATAGTTCGTCAGCCAGTCCAGCGCGGTGCGCCGGTAGTGCCGGCCGCTCCAGCGCCATTCGGCCTCCACCGCGAACAGTTCCGGAAACTGCCGGATCAGCCCGTGGCTCGGCATGATGCCGCCGGTGAAAAAATGCTGGGCGATCCAGTCGGCTTTGTCCTCCGGGTCGAACCGGTAGGGCCGGCTGCGGTGGCTGAACACATGCAGGAACAGCCGCCCGTCCGGCCGCAGCCAGCCGCGCGCCCGGCCGAGCAGGCCGCGCCAGTTGGACATATGCTCGAACATTTCCACCGATACGATCCGGTCGAATTTCGCGTCGGTGGCGAACACATTCATATCGGCGGTAATCACCTGCAGGTTGTTCAGGCCGTGTTCCCTGGCCCGGCGATCGATGAATTCACGCTGGGAGCGGGAGTTGGAAACCGAGACGATGCGCGCGTTCGGATACCGTTCGGCCATCCACAGCGACAGCGATCCCCAGCCGCAGCCGAGCTCCAGTATGTCCTGCCCGTCGGCGAGGTCGGCATTCGCGCAGGTGGTCGACAGCGCCCGTTCCTCCGCATGGGTCAAACCGGTTGCATCGGTATCATACAGGCAGCACGAGTATTTCCGCCGCGGCCCCAGCACCAGGCCGAAGAATTCCGCCGGCACTTCGTAATGCTGGGCGTTGGCGTTCTCGGTGAATTCGGCGATCGGCCGCCTGGCCATGGCGGCGGCGAATTCGCGTTCGAAACCGGGATCGGAGGAGGCCAGCTTGCGCCGCGTACGCCCGACCAGCCGGTTAATCCCGTAGGCGGTCAGGCTGTCGGGCAGGGGCAGGATCTCGGCCATGCGGGAGGCCTGCTGGGCGAAACTCATCTTGCGTCTCCAAACGGTGCCGGCGCGGCGGGGGATTTGCGGGGCGGGGCGGGGAAGAAGGCGTTCACCCTTGCCTGATAGGCGCGGAAGGCCTCGCCATAGCGGCGCAGCATGTGCGCCTCCAGCGGGGGCACGCCGGAGGCATAGCGCAGCGCCCAGAACATCAGCGCCGGCCCGGTCAGCGCCAGCCAGCCCCAGGGCCACGCAGACCCGATCGCGAACAGCGGGTAGGCGATCCAGCCGAGCCATTCGAAAAAGTAGTTCGGATGCCGCGACCAGGACCACAGCCCGGCGTCACAGACCCGGCCCCGGTTCGCCGGATTGAGCTTGAAGCGGCGCAACTGGTTGTCGGCGATCGCTTCGCCGGCCACGGCCACGGCCAGAATAGCGACGCCGAGCAGGTCCAAAAGCCGCACGCCCGGCGCCGGATTGCGAGCGGCCAACAGCATCGACAGTGCCAGGCCCCAGGCCACCAGCGCCTGTACCATCAGGAAGGCGTACAGACGGCGCTGGAATTGCGCGCCCCATTGGCGGCGCAGATCGGCATAGCGCGGATCGTCCTGTCCGGCGGCGGCGCGCAAGGCGATATGGCCGCCGAGCCGCACCGACCAGGCCGCCACCAGCACCGCCACCGCGATCTGGCGCGCGTTCGGTCCGGCGCCGTTCAGCGGCGCCAGGGCGAACGCCACGCCGGCCGCCCCGGTGCCGAAGGACCAGACCACGTCCACCCAGCTGCAATTTCCGGTCAGGCGCTGTAGCACCCAGGCGAACGACATCGCCAGGACCAGGCCCAGTAAAACCGCGACGATCAGCCCGATCATTTCGGCGCCTCCATGCGGCGAATAAAATCCAGGCTGTCGCGCAGCACCGGCGCCAGGAAGCGCAGCGGGCGGGCCAGGGCGGCGACCAGCAGCTTGTGCCCGATCATGGGGTACACGCGCTCCTCGGCGATGCCCCCGGCGGCGCGCAACCGGGCTGCCAGCCGCGAGGAATTTTGCGGCAGCACCGTGCGGTCCCGCGCGCCGTGCACCAGCAGCATCGGCGGCGCGGCCGGCGAGACGAAATGGATTGGCTGGGTTTGCCACAGCGTCTCAGGCGGTCCGAAGATCGCGCGCAGAACCTCCGTATGCAGCGGCAGGAAGTCGTAGGGACCGGCCAGGCCGATCACGCCGCGCAGCTTCGGCGGTGGCGCCAGGCTGGCGGCGCGGGTGCAGGACAGCCAGGTGGCATCCAGCGCCAACATCGCAGCGATATAGGCGCCGGCGGAATGGCCCATCAGGAAGACCCGGCTCGGATCGCCTCCGAAGGCGTCGATTTCCGATCGCACCCAGGCGACCGCCTCGGCGGCGTCTTCCAGGAAGGCGGGAAAGCGGACCTCGGGGAACAACCGGTAATCCGGCACCACCGCGACGATCCCGCGCTCGGCCAGCACCTTGCCGGCGAAGCGGTAGAAGCCGCGATCACCATCTTCCCAGCCGCCGCCGTAGAAGAATACGACGACCGGTGCCGCCGCAGGGCGGGGGAATGGGGAATGCACATCCAGCCGATGCCGCGTCCCCGGCCCATAGCCGAGCCCGGCGGTGAGCCGGGTCCGCACGCGCGAAGCGAATGCGTTGATCAGCCTGCCGGGCGACAGCAACGCGGCGGGTTGCGCTGTCAGGGCAGCGTTGGCGGGCATCCGCGCTTTGCCTCAGAAGCCGATGACGGGCTGCAGCAGCCGGGGCAGCAGGCCTCGGAAGCGCAGTTTCGCATCGGTCGCAATCAGGCAGATGCAGCCCTCCCCGGTATCGGCCACCGGCATGTGCTCGTCGCCGGTGTCCATCTCGGCGAGGTCGCCGGGGCGATAGCGGCCGGTTTCGTCGGTGTAGCTGCCGGTCAGGATGCAGGCGAACTCGTTGCCCGCGTGGCCGTGCCCGGGAAGCGCGATGCCGGGTGCGATGCGCAGCAGGTGCAGGCCGGATCGCCCGGCGCGGCGCGGCAGCACCAGGATGTGGCGGATACCGGGCGCGATCCAGCGCCAGTTGCCCAGCGGATACGGCGACAGCGCGTGCGGCAGGGGGAAGCCCAGGGAGGTGGGCGCGGCGGCCGGCACTTTTTCGGGAGGCACCGGCGTATCGAGCCGGGCGAGCGCCCGGGTCAGCGCGTCCGTCGCCATGCCGGTCCCCTGCAGCGTCGCCAGCATCTGGCCGCCGACGGCTTCGCACACGCGAACGGCCTGGCGGCAATCCGGACAGACGCCCAGATGCGCGGCGAGGACGACCGACGAGCCTTCGTCCAGGCCGCCGGCGGCATAGGCGAGCAGCGTGGCTTCGCTGGGATGATGGGAAATGCTCACGATTTTTCCTCTAAAGCTGCGCGCAGGCGCTGCATGGCCATGCGCAGCCGCGATTTCACGGTACCGAGCGGAATGCCGAGCACGCGCTCGATCTCCCGGTGCGGCTTGTCCTCATAGAAGGCGAGCTGGACCAGTTGCGCCTGTTCGGGCGGCAGCACGGCCAGCGCCACCCGCAGCGTCCGGTCCCGTTCTGCGGTGATCAATTCGGCTTCCGCGCCGGGCGCGGTCTCGATCTCCGGCCGCTCGGCCTCGGGCGGTAATGCCTCGGTGGGGCGCTCGCGGCGTAGAGCGTCGATCCGCAGGTTCCGCGCGATGGTGAACACCCAGGTGGCGGCGCCGGCGCGCGCCGGGTCGAACAGCGACGCCTTGCGCCAGACCGCGAGCATGGTTTCCTGCGCCAGGTCCTCGGCCAGCCCATCGGCCGCGCCCAACCGGCGCATGTAGGATTTCAGCCGCGGCGCGAAATGCGCGAACAAAGTGGCGAAGGCGGCCCGGTCGGAATGGTCGGCGATCCGACGGATCAGCGCGGCGAAGGCGGCCTCATCGGTCAATGGCTGCGGCCTCACGACGGGCGCTCCGCCAACAGCGCCTCCGGGCAGGGAGCCGTGCGCGGCCAGCATCCGGCGCGCCGGATCCGCCGCTTCCGGCTGGCGATAAGCCCGACGGTCCGGCCCCCGGCGTTGCGGGCGCGGACAGCCGAAAAGTCTCGAAGCCGGAGGGGAGGAGTGTCCATGCATGCAACTCTATACGGTATTGCGGCGGTGATGGATCACTCGCTGGCCGGCGGTCCTGATCGGTGATCCAATCGTTACCAGGGAGCGTAGACACTTCAATATTGCCTTGCGTTCAATTACCAGGGTCGCCCCGAAGGAAATCACCGGAACATGCACCAGACGCAACTTTCTCCTGGCCCCACAGGCTGCGCCGGAACGGCAGACTTCCTGGGGGCATCCGGCCGATGAGCGAGGCTCGCGGTACCGTCGCCGGGGACGCGACTTTTCCAGCCACACGCCGGCCGGGGCTCGGCCTTGCCATGCGCCGCCGTCTGCTCGATCGCATCGGGGCCAGGCTGCAGGTCGGTAGCCTGACCGTGCAGCTTCCCTCCGGCGAGCGTCTGACATTCGGCAGCGCCGCAGCGCACGGCGTGCCCGGCCAACCGTCGGCGATCATCGTTCTGCACCGCTGGCGCACCCTGCGCCGCCTTGCGTTGGACGGCGATATCGGCTTTGCCGAGGCATATCTGGACGGCGACTGGTCGAGCCCGGACATTCCCGCGCTGATCGAACTGGCGGCGCGCAATGACCAGGGCCTGGGGTCGGTAATCGACGGAATTCCGCCGCTGCGGGTGCTCAAACGCTGGCGCCATGCCTCGCGCGCCAATACCCGCAGGGGCAGCCGGCGCAACATTCCCCGCCATTACGACCTCGGCAATGACTTCTATGCCGAGTGGCTCGATGCCGGCATGACCTATTCCTCGGCCATCTATCGCTCCGCCGATCAGACAATCGAGGCTGCGCAAATGGAGAAGCAGGAACGCGCCATCGAGTTGCTGGATTTGCCCCGGGGCGGGCGGGTGCTGGAGATCGGCTGCGGTTGGGGCGGCCTGGCGGAGCGTATCGCGCGCGAGGACGGCGTGCGCGTCACCGGCATCACCCTTTCCCCGGCGCAGCTTGCCTTCGCCCGCCAGCGCGTGGACGCCGCGGGCCTCGGCCAGCGTGCCGATTTGCGGCTGCAGGACTACCGCGACGTCGAGGGGCGTTTCGACCGCATCGTATCGATCGAGATGCTGGAAGCCGTCGGGCAGGCCTTTTGGCCGACCTATTTCTCCACCTTGCGCGACCGGCTGGTTCCCGGCGGCGTGGCGGTGCTGCAGGGGATCACCATCGACGACCGCCGCTTCGAGACCTACCGAACCAGCATGGATTTCATTCAGCGCTACATCTTTCCGGGCGGCATGCTGCCGAGCGTGGCCGAGATGCGCCGCCAGATCGACCGGGCGGGGCTGCATCTGGTATCTTTGGAAACCTTTGGCCAGAGCTACGCCCGCACTCTGGCGGAATGGAACCGCCGGTTTCAGGCCGCCTGGCCAAGGATCGCGCGAATGGGGTTCTCGTCCCGTTTCAAAAGGATGTGGGAATACTATCTCGCCTATTGCGAGGGCGGGTTCTCCGCAGGAGCCATCGATGTCGGATTATACAAGATCGAACGCCCAGTCTGACTGGGGAAACTCGCCTGGCCCTGGCCGCCGGCTTGGGCGCCGGACCTTGCTGTTGAGCCTTGGCGCCGTCTGCGCGCCGGGCCTGGCTGCTTCGGCAGGCACCGAGCCGCCGGCCCGGAAGCTGCCGGTGCCAGCCGGCGGCTCCCTCGCTTTTCGGATCCTTCGCAACGGCAGCGAGATCGGCAAGCATGTTGTGGCCTTTCGCCAGGACGGCGACACGCTCCGCGTCGATGTCGCGGTGGATATCGTGGTCAAATTCGGTCCGATCCCGGTGTATCGTTATGTCCATCGTGCCAGTGAGTCCTGGCGCGACGGCGTGCTGATCGCCGCGGACGGCAAGACCAACGATGACGGCAAGGCGCGCAGCATGACCGCCCGCCTGGGCCCGGAAGGCCTGGTGGTGGAAGGCACGCTGGGCGGGCGCTACGTCGCGCCACCCGGAACGCTGGTCGCGAACCACTGGAACCGAGACGAGCTGAACGGTCCGATGATCAATCCGCAAGGCGGCAAGCTGCTGCGCCCGCTGGTGACCCGCGGCCCGGAG
>JBBIQA010000081.1:7253-8387 GCA_037442565.1 Rhodospirillales bacterium | reverse complement strand
CTGACCGGCGTTGCATCCGGCGCCGATCGTTCCTGGTGCGAGGCGCCCTCGCAATTCGCCGTGGAAGTCGTGCAGAATGCCTTCGATTATTCGTTTTCGTTGCCCAATCTCGCGAACATGCCGAGGAACTCAGCCGCGCATTATTCGGCCACCATCGCGCGGGACGGCAGTTTTCAGGGCCAAAGCGACATGACCGGTGTGATCCTGGGCCAGATCTCCGGCACGACGATGACGGGTACCCTGGATGGTGTCGGCTGCGCCTACAAGTTCACGGCCACGCGGCTCTGATTCCGGCACGGCTGTGCGCTGGCGGCGACATCCGGGTGGCGCTGCGCTGCGTATAAGGCAGCGAGAGCCCGGCGCCGCCGGCGCCAGGAGCGGTGAGGATCGCATGCAAACAGCGGAGGCCGGCCACCAGCTTGACATTGCCGTCATCGGCACGGGCATAGCCGGGATGGCCGCCGCCTGGCTGTTGAGCGCGCGCCACCGGGTGACGGTGTACGAGGCAGCACCGCGCCTGGGCGGGCACAGCAACACGGTCGATGTGCCCGGCGGGCCGGGGCCGGGGCCGGTTCCGGTGGATACCGGGTTCATTGTCTACAACGAACCGAGCTATCCCAACCTGACCGCGCTGTTCCGGCTGCTGGACGTGCCGACCCAGCCGTCGGACATGTCGTTCGCCGTTTCCATGGACGATGGCGGCCTGGAATATGCCGGAACGGACCTGTTCGGGCTGTTCGCGCAGAAGCGGAACCTGGTCCGGCCGCGTTTCTGGTCGATGTTGAACGATCTTCGCCGCTTCTACCGCCAGGCCAACGACGATGCTGGCCGGATCGGCGACCGGCTCAGCCTCGGGGACTATCTGGACGCCGGTGGTTACGGGCGAGCGTTTCAGGAAGACCACCTGCTGCCGATGGCGGCGGCCATCTGGTCCACAGCGGCGGGGCGAGTGCGCGACTACCCCGTGGGCGCCTTCCTCCGCTTCTGCGCCAATCACGGCTTGCTGCAATTCACCGGCCGCCCGGTTTGGCGCACGGTGACAGGCGGCAGCCGTGCCTATGTGCAGCGCCTGACGGCGCGCTATGCGGATCGCATTCGGCTGGGCCGGGAAGTGCTGGCGGTGCGCCGGACGGG
>JBBIQA010000081.1:0-7153 GCA_037442565.1 Rhodospirillales bacterium | reverse complement strand
CGCCTGCGGCCGGTGGTGCACGCGCTGCGCTACCGCATTTTCCAGATGCTGTTCGATCTGGACGAGATCCCGGCCCTGGCCCGGTCGCTGCGGCTGTTCTCCCATAATGGTTTCAACCTGATCGGCTTTCACGATCGCGACCATCTGGCCGGCAACGAAACACCGTTGCGCCGGCAGGTGGAAACCTATCTCGCCGAGGCCGGAATCGCCCTCGGTGGCGGCCCCATCCGGGTGCTTTGCATGCCCCGGCTGCTCGGCATGGTGTTCAATCCGATCAGCGTCTATTTCTGCCACCATGCCGGCGGCGGCCTGGCCGCCATGCTCTACGAAGTGAACAACACCTTCGGCCAGCGCCATTGCTACCTGCTGCCGGTGGGCGGCAAGGATGGCGCGGTGGTTCAGGAATGTCCTAAGCGGTTCTATGTCTCGCCGTTCTTTGACCTGGACATGACCTACCGGTTCCGTGTGAGCCCGCCAGGCGGATCGGTGTCGGTGGCCATCCAGGGCGTGCGCGGCGCTGCAACGATGATCAGCACCAGCTTCACCGGCACCCGCCGGGAACTCTCCGACCGCGCGTTGCTCCGCGCCTTCGTCTCTCACCCGCTGCTGGCTTTGAAGGTGCTCGGCGGCATCCACTGGGAGGCGCTGCGCCTGTGGCGCAAGGGCATGCGCCTGCAACCCCGCCCGCCGGCTCCGGCCGATCCCGTGAGCATCCACTCCGGCGAACCCGCCGGCCACTAGCGCATGTTCGGCTCGGGCAGAATCGCAGCTCCCGCCTTGGTGCTGGTCCTCGGCGACCAGCTGACGCCGGCGCTGTCGGCCCTGCGCGCCGCTGATCCCGCGAACTCGGTGGTGCTGATGGCGGAGGTGATGGAGGAGGCGACCTATGTCCGCCACCACAAAAAGAAGATCGCCTTTGTCTTCTCGGCCATGCGTCACTTCGCCGTTGCGTTGCGCGAGCGTGGTTGGCGCGTCGATTATGTCCGCCTCGACGATGCCGGGAACACCGGCAGCCTGGGCGGCGAGGTTCGCCGGGCCCTGACGCGGCATGGCCTCGGCCGCGTCGTCGCGACGCATCCCGGCGAATGGCGGGTGCTGGAAGACATGCGCGGCTGGTCCACGGACTGGACCGTTCCGGTCGATATCCTCGATGACGACCGGTTCATCTGTCCGCCCGAGGATTTCGCCGCCTGGGCGGCGGGGCGCAAGCAATGGCGGATGGAGTTCTTCTACCGCGACATGCGCCGGCGCACCGGCCTGTTGATGGATGGCGGCGAGCCCGCCGGCGGCAAGTGGAACTTCGACACCGAGAACCGCAAGCCGGCCGAGGTCGGGCTGGCGTTTCCCGAACCCGCCGACTTCCCGCCCGACGCGATCACGCGGGAAGTCCTGGACCTGGTCGGTACCCGCTTCGCCGATCATTTCGGCGAACTGGAGCCATTCCGCTTCGCCGTCACGCCGGAAGGCGCGCAACACGCGTTCAACCGGTTCCTGCGCCACGCCCTGCCGCAATACGGCGACTACCAGGACGCGATGCTGCGCGAGCAGCGGTTCCTGTTCCACGCCGTGATCGGGCTCTACCTGAACGCCGGCCTGCTCGATCCGCTGGCCGTCTGCCGGGCCGCCGAGGCCGAATACCGCAGCCAACGGGCGCCACTGAACGCGGTGGAAGGGTTCATCCGCCAGATTATCGGCTGGCGCGAATATGTGCGCGGCATCTACTGGCTGAACATGCCCGGCTATGCTGCGCAAAACGCGCTGGGCGCGAACCGCGACCTGCCGCAATTCTACTGGTCGGGCAACACGGACATGGCCTGCCTGCGCGCCTGCATCCGCCAGACCGCCGAGGAGGCCTATGCCCACCACATCCAGCGCCTGATGGTCACTGGCAATTTCGCCCTGCTCGCCGGGATCGAGCCCCGGCAGGTGCATGAATGGTATCTGGCGGTCTACGCCGATGCCTATGAATGGGTCGAACTGCCGAACACACTGGGCATGAGCCAGTTCGCCGACGGCGGCCGGCTGGCCTCCAAGCCCTATGCCGCTAGCGGCAACTACATCCGCAAGATGTCCGACTACTGCCGGGGCTGTGCCTATGACGTGTCCGCGAAAACCGGCGCCTCGGCCTGCCCGTTCAACTACCTGTACTGGGATTTCCTGGCCCGCAACCGCGACCGGCTTGGCGCCAACCCGCGCCTGGCGCAGCCCTACCGGACCTATGACAAGCTGCCGGACGCCCGCAAGGCCGCGATCGCGGCCTCAGCGCGGGATTTTCTCGCCCGGCTTTGAAGCCGCCCTGCGGCAGCGCTCGGAGCAGTATTTCACCTGTTCCCAGTCGCGCGCCCATTTCTTGCGCCAGGTGAATGGCCGGACGCAGGTCGCGCAGATCCTGGCCGGAAGTTCCGCCTTGCTCCGCATCTTCGCCATGGCGCCTCCTCCTCCTTGCAGGGGACAGTTGACCGGCCGGGACCCGCTGTCATCCTGTGGCAAACTCGATAACGGGAAGTCACCGAATGAGCCTGATGACCGATGACGACGTGCTGCTTGTCCACAGTTCCGACCTGCATGTCGATGACGACCTGACCGCCGATGTGTACGACGGCGACGGCACCGGCGGCCTGCGCGTGGTGCTGTCCACGGCCCGCGCGATGCAGGCGCATTACGCCCTGCTGGTCGGCGACGTGTTCGACCATAATCGCATCCCGCCCTCGATCCTGGCCCGCGCCGGCACGCTGATGGCCGAGGCGGGCATGGAGGTGGTGATCCTGCCCGGCAACCATGACCCGCTGACCCCGGATTCCTGCTACATCCGCGGCGGCTACGCCGATATTCCGAACGTCCACATCATCGGCCTGACGCATGACCAGGCCGTGCATTTCCCCGATCATGATCTGGAGATCTGGGGCCACCCGCATCGCAGCTACGACAACATGGTGCCGCTGCGCACCCCCCGCCGGCGCAGCGCGCGCTGGCACGTGGCGCTGGCGCACGGCCATTACGAGGAAGACGGCGCGGTGCCGCTGCGGCCGTCCTGGCTGATCAGCGACGCGGAGATCGACGCCACCGAGGCCGATTACCTGGCGCTCGGTCACTGGAACCGGCCGGAAAAGGTCGGCAGCGGGCGGGTTCCGGCGTATTATTCCGGCTCGCCCGAGTTGGCGAAGACCGTCAACGTGATCCGCCTGACCCCGGCCGGCACCGTGGAAGTCGAGCGCAAGCCATTGCTGACGAACCGGGAATGACCGGACCCGCGCAACCCGAGGAGAGCCCTCATGCGTGCCAAACTTCTGCCGGCGGCCTGTGCGGCGATGCTGCTCTGCTTCTCTGCCCCCGTCTGGTCTTCCGCCTGGGCCGATGACGTCACCGAGCAGGTGAACGAGGGCCTGGCCGCCTATGCCAGGAAGGACTACGCCACCGCCATCGCCGCGTTCGATGCCGCCACCGCGCTGGTGCGCCAGGCGCGCTCGGAGATCTGGAAGCAGTATCTGCCGGCGGCGCCGGCCGGATGGACGGCCGAAGACGCGGATGCGGGTGCTGGCGCGCTTGGCATGGGCAGCAGCGCATCGCGGAAATATGTCCGCGACGGCGACAGCGTGGAAATCTCGCTGATGACCGACTCGCCGATCATGCAGGGGCTGGCAGCGGTGATCGCCAATCCCATGATCGCCGCCGCTGCCGGCAAGACGGTGGTGATCGGCGGCCGGAGGATGAACTATATCCGCGATGACAACAGCTTCATCACGATGGTGGCCGACCGTGTGCTGGTCCGCGTGCAGGGCACCGGCGGCGTGAGCGAGGACACGCTGCGCCAGTTCCTGGCGCTGCTGTCGTTTCCCGACATAGAAAAGGCCGCGCGCTGACGCATCCGTGAGGCCCGTATTTGCCGAAACCGGCCTCGGGCGCTATTAGCCCCGCCATTGAAGTGTCTTTCATCGTACGCCACCCGTGAAGCGCCCGTCCGTGAGGCGTCTTAAGGACTATCCATGACCAACGTCCTGCTGATCATCCACCTGTTCGTCACGCTGGCGCTGATCGGCGTGGTGCTGATCCAGCGCAGCGAAGGCGGCGGGCTGGGCATCGGTTCCTCGCAGGGCATGGGCTCGTTCATGGGCGGGCGCGGCACCGCCAACCTGCTGACCCGCACCACCGCCATCCTTGCGGCGATCTTCATGGCCCTGTCGATGTCGCTCGCGTTGCTCAATCGCGGCACGGGCGGCGCCGGACGCACCTCCATCCTCGATCAGGCCCCCGTGAGCGCGCCCGCTTCCACGACCCCCGCTTCTACGCCCCCCGCTTCCACGACGCCGGCCCCCGCCGGATCGGACGCCGCCAAGCCGGGCGCGCCAGCGACAGCCCCGCAAGAGCCCGCCAAGCCATCCGGCCCCGCCGTTCCGACCAACTGATCCGGCCAGCATTCCCCGGCCGCTAAACGGATAGCTGCCATGCATGACGTTTTGCCGGCGGGCTTCCCGTACGCCGAGTCGGCTGCCTATAAGGAACTCCCATGACGCGGTATGTATTCATCACCGGCGGTGTGGTCTCCTCCCTCGGCAAGGGCATCGCTTCCGCCGCTCTCGGCGCGCTGCTGCTCTCGCGCGGCTACCAGGTGCGGCTGCGCAAGCTCGATCCCTATCTGAACGTCGATCCCGGCACGATGAGCCCGCTGCAGCACGGCGAGGTGTTCGTCACCGACGACGGCGCGGAAACCGACCTCGACCTTGGCCATTACGAGCGCTTCACCGGCGTTGCCGCCCGCCGGACGGACAACGCCACCACCGGGCGGATCTATTCCGAGGTGATCGCGCGCGAGCGGCGGGGCGACTATCTTGGCGCCACCGTGCAGGTCATTCCGCACATCACCGACGCCATCAAGGAAGCCATCACCCGCGACACCGACGGGCTGGATTTCGTGCTGATCGAGATCGGGGGCACGGTTGGCGACATCGAGAGCCTGCCGTTCCTGGAAGCCATCCGCCAGCTCGGCAACGAGCTCGGCCCCCAGCGCGCTATGTTCGTGCATCTCACGTTGCTGCCGTACATCCCGTCGGCCGGCGAGCTGAAGACCAAGCCGACGCAGCATTCGGTGAAGGAACTCCTGAGCGTCGGCATCCAGCCGCAGATGCTGCTGTGCCGCTGCGACCGGCCGATCCCGGAGAACGAGCGTCGCAAGATCGCGCTGTTCTGCAATGTCCGCCCGGAAGCGGTGATCGCCGCGCTGGACGTGGACACGATCTACGCCGTGCCGATCAGCTACCACGCCGAGGGCATGGACCGCGAAGTGCTGCGCCACTTCAACCTGCCGTTCGACAGCGAGCCCGAATTGCACCGCTGGCAGCACATCGTCGACGTCGTGCATCAGCCCGAGGGCGAGGTGCGCATTGCCGTGGTGGGCAAGTACACCAACCTGCTGGACAGCTATAAATCGTTGGCCGAGGCGCTGGCGCATGGCGGCATCGCCAACCGGGTGCGGGTGCACCTGGACTGGGTGGACAGCGAGATCTTCGAGCATCCCAACGCCGTGGCCCGGCTGGAGGGCGTGCACGCCATCCTGGTGCCCGGCGGCTTCGGCGAGCGCGGCACCGAAGGTAAAATCGAAGCAGTACGGTTTGCACGAGAGCGCAGGATCCCGTTCTTCGGCATCTGCTTCGGCATGCAGATGGCGGTGATCGAGACCGCCCGCCACCTCGCCGGCATGCCCGAAGCCTCGTCCACCGAGTTCGGACCCTGCGACACGGCCGTCGTCGGCCTGCTGACCGAATGGGCCCGCGGCAACGAGGTCGAACGGCGCGAGGCAGGCGGCAATCTGGGCGGCACGATGCGCCTGGGCGCGTTCCCGGCGGTGCTGGGCGAGGGCAGCCTGGTGCGGGCGATCTATGCCGGTGCGCCTTCGATCGAGGAGCGCCACCGCCACCGCTACGAGGTGAACGTGCATTTCAAGGACCGCCTGGAAGCGGCCGGGATGCGTTTCTCCGGCATGTCGCCCGATGGCATCCTGCCGGAGATCGTCGAACTCCCGAGCCATCCCTGGTTCATCGGCGTGCAATATCACCCGGAGCTGAAATCCAAGCCCTTCGATCCCCATCCGCTGTTTTCCGCCTTCGTCGCGGCGGCGTTGAGGCAGTCGCGCCTTGTCTGACCGGATCGTCCGGGTCGGCGGCATCGAGATCGGTAACCACCTGCCGTTCGTGCTGATTTCCGGCCCCTGCCAGATCGAAAGCCGCGCCCACGCGCTGGAGGTTGCGGCGGAACTCAAGGCGGTCTGCGCCGCGTTGGGCATCCCGCTTATCTACAAAAGCAGCTTCGACAAGGCCAACCGCACCAGCGCCACCGCCGCGCGGGGCATCGGCATGGAAGAGGGGCTGAAGATCCTCGCCGAGGTGCGCGAAAGCCTCGGGATTCCGGTGCTGACCGACGTGCATCTGCCGGAGCAATGCGCTCCTGCGGCCGAGGCGGTGGACGTGCTGCAGATACCGGCCTTCCTCTGCCGCCAGACCGATTTGCTGTTCGCCGCCGGCCAAACCGGCCGGGCAATCAACGTGAAGAAGGGCCAGTTCCTCGCCCCCTGGGATATGGTGAACGTCGCCGCCAAGATCGCCAGCACCGGCAATGACAACATCCTGCTGTGCGAGCGCGGCACCAGCTTCGGCTACAACACCCTGGTGACCGATTTCCGCGGCCTGCCGGTCATGGCAGCCACCGGCTATCCCGTCGTGTTCGACGCCACCCATTCGGTGCAGCAGCCGGGCGGGCAGGGGACATCCTCCGGCGGCCAGCGCGAATACGCCCCCGTCCTGGCCCGCGCCGCCCTCGCCGTCGGCGTGGCCGCGGTCTTCATCGAAAGCCACCCTGACCCCGACAACGCGCCGAGCGACGGGCCGAACATGATCCCGCTAAAGGACATGTCGGCGCTGCTGGCGCGTCTCAAGGCGTTCGACAACCTCGCGAAAACCCAGGCGTAAACCGCAGCCCTTCCGCCAGTCACCGGCTTGTGTCTCGCGTCCGTCTCAGCACGCGCACACCGGGATTATTCGCCTCCCGTGAGACGAGCTTCAGGGTGGATCACGCCCCCGCACGTCCCGCCCCAACCACGAAACATTTTCCCCTCCCCCTTGTGGCAGGGGAATCGCATTTGCGGATTTGGGGTGGCGGCGCG
>JBBIQA010000080.1:0-19147 GCA_037442565.1 Rhodospirillales bacterium | reverse complement strand
TCAGATAGACGATCTTGCGTGGGAACGGCGTGATGTTGCCGGCCGAGCCGTGCACGATATTGCCATGGAACATCAACACCGCCCCGGGCTTGCCGACCGGGGTAATGATGCCCCCGGCCTCGACCAGCTTGGTCACGGTGTCGTTGTCCAGCGTCCAGAGGGGATAGCTGGTGGTGGACAAATCGTGCCCGGCGGCCAGAACGCCATGTTTGTGGCTGCGTGGCACGATCATCAGCGGGCCGTTGATGTGCGTGACCTCGTCGAGGAACACCGAGATGTTCATCGCCTTCGGTTCTGGCATGCCGTCGTCGCGATGCCAGGTGCCGAAATCCTGGTGCCATTGCCAGACCTCGCCATCGAAGGCGGATTTCGCGTTGATCTTGTACTGGTGCATATAGAGCTGCTCGCCGAACAGCTGTTCCACCGGACGGATCAGCCGCGGATGGGCTCCGAGCAGTCGGAATGCCTCATTATAGGTATGCGCGGCAAAGGCGGTGCGGGGCGCGCCGGACTTCTCGCGCCATACCTCAGGACGGTCGGTGTCGTAGATCGACACCGCTTCCTGCCGCAGGGCAGCGATTTCCTCGGGCGAGAAGCAATCGGGAAGGAAGAGATAGCCTTCTTCATCAAACTGGCGGATCTGTTCTTCGGTCAGGCGCATGGCTCTCTCTCCTCCGGTAATTTAGCGGGCTGATAGCACATACGGAGCTGGAACCCCAGTCTCAGCGTTGCCCGCGCACCAGTCGGCCCGGCAGAGCGCCGGTGGCTTCGCCATTGCGGAAGGTAACGGCGCCCGAGACGATCGTCGCCTCGTAGCCATCCGCCTTTTGCAGCAGGCGCTTGCCTCCGGCCGGCAGATCATGCGTGACGTAGGGCCGGCCGAAGCTGAGCCGGTCGTGATCGATCACATTCAGATCGGCCTTCTTACCGACGGCGAGCACGCCCCGGTCGGAGAGGCCTGCCGCACTGGCGGGGTCGGAGGTCAGGCGGCGGATCAGTTCCGGCAGCGGCCAACGGTTGCGGGCTTTGCCCCAATAGGTCAGGAGCCAGGTCGGGTAGCCGGCGTCGAGGATGAAGCCGACATGCGCCCCACCGTCGCCGAGGCCCATGATGGTGTTGCGGTCATCCAGCATCGCCTCGGAGGCGGAGAAATCGTAGTTCGCGTAGTTGGATAGGGGGGTGTAGATGAAGTTCTGCCCATCGTCTTCGATTAGGATGTCATAGGCGATCTCGGGGGCGGTACGCCCCTCCCGCTCGGCGATGGCGGCGATGCTGTCCTCGCGCTGCGGCTGGTAGTTCGGTGGGTTTCCGAAGCGGTACATCTGTGCATAGGTCAGCCGGTGGAACAACGGGAAGGTGGAGCCCGCCTTCGGGTCCTCCGACAGAATTTTTTGCCGGATTTCCGGATCGCGCATGGCCTGGACACGCTGGCTGCGCGGCAGATGAGCGATGGTCTTGTAGGTGGGAGTGCCGGAGAACGGGTTCTGGCTGCCTTCGAGGCCGAGCAGGACGCCGACGCCGCGGGGGGCGCAGACCGGACGGATGGACAGCCCATCCTGGCGCGCCTGTTCGGCGTGAACCAGCAGCTCTTTCCAGTAATGCGGCCGGTTGTTGCGCTGCGAGCAGGTGAAGACGGCGGTGCGTCCGGACCGTTCGACGACGCGACGGAGGATGCCGAATTCGGTCGCCGTATCCGGCTGGTTCCATTCGGAGACCAGTTCCAGGAAGCCGGCGCCGGCGTCCTTCATGCCCATGGCGATGCCGGTGAGCTCTTCCTCCTGCGCACGCAGGGTGGGGGTGTAGTCGCCCTTAAGCGATTTGTGGCTGGTGGTGCGGGAGGTGGAGAAGCCGAACGCACCGGCGCGGATGGCACCGGCGGCGATCTCTCGCATCTGGGCGATATCGGCCTGGTTGGCGTTTTCCAGCCGGATCGCGCGGTCACCCATGACGAACACCCGCACGGCGGCATGCGGCAGCAGGGCGCAGAGATCGATGTCGCGCTGGCGGCGGTCCAAGGCGTCGAGATACTGCGCGAAGGATTCCCATTCCCATTGCAGGCCTTCGTGCATCACCGCGCCGGGTATGTCTTCCACGCCTTCCATGAGCTCGATGAGCTTTTGCCGGTCGTCAGGTTTGCAGGGAGCGAAGCCGACGCCGCAATTGCCCATCACCGCGGTGGTGACGCCGTGCCAGGACGACGGGGCGGTGTGCGGATCCCAGATGGCCTGGCCATCGTAATGGGTATGGATGTCGATGAACCCGGGGGTAACGATTTTCCCCTTGGCGTTGATTTCTTCCTTGCCCTGGCTCGCGATCTTGCCGATCCCGTTGATCTTGCCATCCTTCAGGGCAATATCGGCTTCATAGGTAGCGCCACCGGTGCCGTCGAAGATGGTGCCGCCGCGGACGACGATGTCTGGCTGGCTCATGGCCTGCTCCCTGGTCCGTTATGTTTCCTTGGACCAAGCCTAGGGCGGGAAGCGGGATGGCGTCAAAACGCAAAAAACCGCCAGGAGGATTGCCCCTGGCGGTTTTCGCTGTCGCGGTCGAGTTATGTCAGTTCGCGCGCTGGCCGCGGACCATCTTGCCGGGCAGTGCTCCGGTGGCTTCGCCGTTGCGATAGGTGACCTGGCCGGAGACGATGGTGGCTTCGTAACCATCCGCCTTCTGCAGCAGGCGGCGGCCGCCGGCTGGGAGGTCGAAGGTGACGTAGGGTCGGCCGAAGGCGATCTTTTCCCAGTCCAGGATGTTCAGATCGCCCTTCTTGCCGATCGCGATCTCGCCCCGGTCGTGCAGGCCGGCGGCTCCGGCGGTGTCGGACGTGAGGCGGCGGATCAGTTCCTGCGGGCTCCAGCGCTGCTTCTTGCGGCCCCAATGAGCCAGCAGCCAGGTCGGGAAGCCGGCGTCCAGGATGAAGCCGACATGCGCGCCGCCGTCGCCGATGCCCATGATAGTGTTGCGGCTGTCCAGCATTGTTTCGCTGGCCGAAATATTGTAGTCGACGTAGTTGACCAGCGGGCAGTAGATGAAATCGCGTCCGCCATCTTCCAGTAGGATATCGTAGGCGACCTCTTGCGGGGTACGGCCTTCGCGTTCGGCGATGGCGGTGAGGCTGTCCTCGCGCTTTGGTTCATAGTTCGCGGGATGCCCGAAGCGGAACATCTTGGTGTAGGACATGCGGTGGAACAGCGGGAAGGTGCTGCCGGTCACTGGATCGTCCGACAGGATTTTCGCGCGGACTTCCGGGTCGCTCATGATCTTCACCCGCTCGGCGAGCGGCAGATGGGCGATGGACTTGTAGGTGGGGGTGCCGGAGAACGGGTTCTGGCTGCCTTCCAGGCCGAGCAGGATGCCGATGGCGCGCGGCGGCGCGACCGGGCGGATGGACAGGCCATCCTCGATCGCCTGGTTGGAAAGCGCCATCAGTTCCTTCCACACCTCAGTGCGGTCATGGCGCTGGGTGAGCGAGAACACCGCATTGCGGCCGCACTTCTCCACCACGCGGCGGAGCATGGCGAATTCCGTGGCGGGGTCGGGCTGGTTCCAGTCACCGACGATTTCGAGGAAGCCGGACCCGGCGTCCTTCATGCCCATGGCGAGGCCGGTGAGTTCTTCCTCGGCGGCGCGCAGGGTGGGGATGTATTCGCCCTTCAACGATTTGTGGCTGATGGTACGGGAGGTGGAGACGCCAAATGCGCCTGCGCGGACCGATTCCTCGACGATCTGGCGCATCTGGGCGATGTCGCCCTGATTCGCGGCTTCGTGCCGAATGGCGCGTTCTCCCATCACGTAGACACGAACGGCGGCGTGCGGGAGCAGGGCGCAGAGGTCGATGTCGCGCTGGCGGCGCTCGAGAGACGTCAGGAATTCGCCGAAGCTTTCCCATTCCCATTTCAGGCCCTCGGCCATGACGGCGCCGGGGATGTCCTCCACGCCTTCCATCAACTCAACCAACTTGCTGCGGTCTTCCGGCCGGCAGGGAGCAAAGCCGACGCCGCAATTGCCCATGACGGCGGTGGTGACGCCGTGCCAGGACGACGGGGTCATGCGGCTGTCCCAGGCGGCCTGGGCGTCGTAATGGGTGTGGATGTCGACGAAGCCAGGCGTGACCAGCTTGCCCCTGGCGTCGATTTCTTCCGCGCCGCGCGCCGCTACCTTGCCGATTTCGACAATCTTGCCGCCGGCGATGGCAACGTCGGCTTCGTAAGGTGTGGCACCGGTGCCGTCCATGACGGTGCCGTTGCGGACGACGACGCTGATTTCCTCGGCCATGAGCTCGTTCCCCTCGGGTTTCCTGAGGAAAGTTTAGGTCCGGCGGGTCGTGGCGTCAAAACCAGCGAGTCAGTTGGACGCGCCGGACGTGAGTTGGACGATGTGGGCGTCTTTGCGGGCCGATCCGGCTGAGGAGCCAACCCAGTAACTAACGACGCTGGTGGCCATGGCGGCGAGGGAGCCGAGCAGCATGTTCAATATCGTCTCGCTGCCCAGCGGCAGGCTGCGGGTGAAGGCGAGTGTCATCACGACCGCGAAAGTGAGCAGCACAAGTGCGGAGACGACCGGGGCGCCATAGGCGATTTTGCTGCCAGCCTGTGCCAGGGCGATGGTCTGGCGGCGGGCGCCATCGGTGTCGGCGATCCTGGCAAGGAGAGCATCGAACTCCGCCTTTTGAGCAGCTTGCGCGGCACGGTCGGCCTCCGCCTCCCGGTCGGCGGCGATCTTGGCCAGTTGGACCTGTATTTGGACAGCCAATTCAGGCTTGCCTTGCAGAACGGCTTCGACTGCCGCGATGCCCTCATCCGTGTGCGGCGCGGCAACGCCTGTCGCCTGGGTAACGACGTTGGCCACCTGCTGGACGACCTTCTCGCTGTCATCGCCGAACAGCCATTTGGCGATTGTCGGCGCTATCTGGATGGCTAGAGGAATGAGAGGAAGCATTGCTTAGTGACCTCGTTTGGTGCGCGTGAACGCGCCCAGGATGCTGCAGGGTACGGAAATGAGAAATCCGAGCACGTGCAGGACATGGCAGCCGGCACCGACCGAACCCGGGGCTTCCCGGAACGCCGATCGACGAAGTTTCGTGACTTCCCCTGCATGCGTCGGCAAGATGGCGGCTGTTGTCTTTGCCATTCTTTGTTTCCTATTCGGTCATGGTCAGCGACTCGTAGGGCAAACGGCAGAGGCGCCGGGCCCAGCCGAGGCCAAATGTTTTCCACGTTGGCAGAGAAGCCATGAATGCCAGGCGCTGGGCCTGAAACTCCGCACAGATCGCGGCACCGGTCGATTGTTTGCGGGCAAGAATGAGCCATTGCCGCGCGCGGCTGATGCCGTTATTGACCGCGGCGTCGAATGCCAGCAGCGCCAAGGGGCCGGGCAACTCGCCGGCTTGGAGCTTGTCCCAGTAATCGCGACGATAGATCGCGTGAGCGTCGTCAAGCGTCAGGTTGGCGATATCAAGATCGGGATAGGCGTGGGCGCTGATGCCGAATTTGGTTCCCCGGCATTCTCCCTGCCCTGGGCGGCCGCCAGTCCAATTTCCGGGATCCGACCGGTTGTTGGTGAAACCTCCTTCATTGCCGATGATTTGAGTGAACGCCTGTTCGAAGGTGGCCATGTCAGATTCTTCCTGCCGGTTTGTTCCGGGTCAGTGGGTGCCTGGAGGTTGGGTCAAGTGGCCAAGCAGCCAGGCAGCGACGGAGATGGTTATTCCGACGATCCATCGGATCGCCTTGGCATTCCCGTTGCCGGCGGCTTGCACCATCAGGGCATCATCGAGTTTGGTCTCGATGGCGTTGAGTTTGGCGGTGACGAAGATCTCGTGCCGGTCCATGCGAGACTCGAGCGCGGTTAGCCGGCCGTCCATTCTGCCGATATGTAGGTTCGTATGTCCCGGGATCTCCGGCATGGCTTGTCTTCCCAAGGGGTGGGTCACGGATCAGGGTATGTCGGACAGCGGGATGGGGGCAGCGGTGGCGGCCAGGGGGTAGTCCAGGTTCCAGGCGCTCCCGAGATCGGCGGCGATGTCCCAGCCGGCCGGCCTTGTCAACGTGGAAGCATTGTCCGTAACGGCATTGCCGCGCCCGATCGTGCTGTTGCCGTAGGGGTAGAACAGGAGGCAGGCCGCGCTTGCGTGGGTCAGGGAGGCTGCGAGTGTCAGGCTCAGATGGGTGGCGTCGAGGCGGGCGCAGGATGTGGCGGCGACGATCGGACCTGGGCTCGCCACTGACCCACCATCCATTACGGCGAAGCCGGTGCCGCTTAGGGCCTGCAGCGGCACATTCAGATCGGTACCAATATCATGCTGGATGGTCAGAACAAGGCTTGTGCTGGACTGACGAAAGGCATGCGAGATCCGCGGACCGCCTTGAACAGGCAGCGCGGAGGGGATGGAAGCCAGGGTATCGTGCCGGCCGGTCGCGGCCACGGCTCGTGCGACGATCGGCGCCGCCAGGCGGGCGAAGCGTTGATTGTCGATCGAATCTCTGTGGGCAGGATCTCCCCCGCTCGCCTGGCCGGTGAGCGGGTTCCAGGCGGCGCCACGCGCCACGCTGTCGCTGGTCTGGTAGTTGCCGATCACGATGTTCTGGGTCGGATCTGCCGCGAGTTCCGCGACGACTTCGCGGTGCATCTGCATGCCGTCATTGGCCCCGAAGGGGATGGCGTTCCACCAGATCAGCGGCAGATCGGCGGCGCTGCGGCCGAGCATGGCCCGCTGCAGCGCCAGGAAGCGCGTGGCGGCGGCTTTGAACGTGGGCTTTTCACTGTAGGAGCGGAGCGAATCGGTCTCGCTCCATGGCCAGACGAGCGCGACAACGTCGGCCTGATCCTCGGCCGACAGGGCGCCAAGAGCCGCGGAGACTGCCAGGCCATCGGCGCCAAGCGCCCATGTCGCGGGGCTGGAACCATTGCCGGGATCATTGACGAAGCTGGCGGGGTAGGCTCCGCCGACTGCCGAATAGAGACCGTGGCCGCTGGCCATCGTGTGGCTGCCGGCGTTGCCCGCGGTGGCGACGACATTTCCGGCCAGTGCGCCCAAATGCCAGGCGACGCCTTGGGCCAACAACAGCGCCGCGCCATCGTTGAGGGCATAATTTATCGCATTGGACTGGCCATCCACGACCAGAAGAACGCCTCGCCTCGCGCCGCGGGTCCAGCGCGTTGCTATGGAATGAAGCGTCAGGACATCCGCGTCGGCAAGGGCGTGTTCCCACAGCGCGGCTTCGTGCAGCCAGCATTGCGCGGCACCGAGCAGAGTGGTGTCGTGCAGCAACGTCATGGGTTGGGTAGCCGACACCGGCATGGGGTTTACGGCCGCCGTGGCGACACGGACGCCGTCGAGCCAGACATCGATACCCTGCGCGGGGGTGTGGCGTAGCACCACTGAATGCGTGTGGCGGCGTTCCAGTGTGCTGAGCAGAATGGTCTGGCTGGCGCCGGGGAAGAGGATGAGACGGCCGCCGATGCTGTCTGCCTGCAGAACCGGCGTGGACCCCGAGGCGAGCAAGGTGATCGGGGAGGTATCACGCCCGGAATTCTGCCTCCGGTTGGGGCGGGACCAAACGAGATAACGTGTCCAGGCATCGCCCGATCCGAAGGGCGTGGCCGGGAGCTGGAAGCCAAGGTCCGGCTCCAGTGCCGGGGCAAGGGTTCCTGCCCCTCCGGCGATCCGGCCAACACCACCCAGCAGGCCAACCAGACGTGGCGTGGCCGTGGTCGCACCCGGCGATGCTGCGAAGCTGTAGGGAAAAAGCGACCGAGCGTTGCCGGATTTGTCACGCAGCGATCCGATCGGCTGGTTCCAGCCCGGCAAGGACACGCCGCTCGGATCGAGCAAGTCTGTCGTTGTTCCGGCGTCCCACCAACCTGACAGGCCGGCGATCGTCGTCAAGGCAGGACCTGTTGGCGGCGTGGTTGGTGCCAGGGTTCGTAACGAGCGCCATAGTCCATGGCGGCCGTTGCCAATGGCCATGGCGACGCCAGGCGCGATCAGTGCCACGCTCATCTCTAGGTCACCGTGAAGCCAGTGGCGTGGGCCGTGGGGGCGGAGCCGTCGGTTCCCTCCGCCCAGGCATACCAGGTGCCGGCGGTTGCAGGGGTGTTCACATAGGCGGCCCAGATGTTGCCCGAGACGAGCGTGCCGAGAGTCCAGGTGGCAGGGGGAACCGTGGCCGAGGTTGAGAAGCCGAACTGCACTGCCGAGGAAGCCGGTGTCACGAGGACGTTCATGCCTATGCTGCCGGTGGCGTGCACGTACGGACCCGCCGGAGTGAGGTTCCAGGTAATTGCGGTAACCAGAGCTGTGGTTGGCGTGACAACCGTGAGGATGGACGAGGCAATGCCGGATCCGGACGCATTCATTGCTGTGATCTGGATGTCGTAGGAGGTTGAACCCGTGAGCCCGGTCAGGGTGACGTTGGTGCTCGTTGGCCCGGGGCTCCAAGTCAGCCAGGTCACGGCGCCGCTGATGCGGTATTGCACGGTGTAGCTTGCTGGCGCGCCGCCGGTGGCGGGAGCGATCCAGGAGACGGCGATGGAACTGGAGGTGATTGTGCCTGCAACAAGGCCGGTGACCTGCCCCGGCGCTAGGAGCGAACTCGTTGTGCCGGAGACGGCGGCGTAGATGATATTACCGGCAGAGTAGGTGGCGGCGCGCAGGCTAGCGCACTGGCCTGCCGGCAACAGGCTGCTGCCGGAGGAGGAAGCGACCCCCGGCCCAAAAATAACGACACCTCCGGAGAGGTTGATCACGTCGCAGTGAAAGCCGCTGCCCATGCTGATGAAGGCGGGCGTCAAGGTTATGGGAGCAGTGCAGAGCAGGATGCGGCCATTATGGACCGTGCCGTCCAACGTTGTGTTCGCTGCCAACTCAACGACCGGGAGTTTGTATGTGGGTACTTTGGCGGCGATCCAGTTCCAGACAGCGGAGAAGCTCTGGCGCAACATCGTGCTGCTGCCTTGGGCAACCCAAAAACTGTCAGAATCGTTGGCTGCAACAGCCGCCTGGGCGACGTCGATCGTTTGACCATTGATCAGGTTGGCATAGGTGATCGAGTGGTCCGTGCCAGCCTGGCTGATGCCAACCAGATCGCTGCTAGCGATCGCGGTAACCTGGCTGAGGCCGGCAATGGTCGACGCAGACGACGTGCTGGAAATGGTACCGGCCGGATCAATCGTGATGTTGGGGCCGGCCGAAAAAAGACCGCGTAACAGACCAAGGATCATACGCTTCGGGGTGCCGGAGCTGTTCAATATGACTTCGTCCGTAGGTTGCAGCGTACTCTGCGGGACGAAGGCGGCGTGGTCGCCGCCATTGGCGGCGAGGCTGGCGGTGGCGAGGGCAAGTCCGGTACCGATCGCGATCGGCTCTGGTCCGCCTGGCCCCAGGCTGACACGGCCCAGCAGCGTCCCGGTAGGGGTCAGGATGGCAGGCTGGGTGGAGGCGAGCAAAGTTCCTACTGTCGCCGTCCGCGTCACCCCAGCCTGGCTGAGGGGAATTTCGTCGGCCGGGTTAACCAGGGACGTAGGGGGTAGTTGCGGTATCGTGGGCATCGGAGGGTCCCTGCTGACTGGAGGCCAGCGAACAACGGCTGTTGAACACGTGGCCCGATAACGTTTTGCGGCCGGGCGGACGGCTGCCCGCTATGCTTCGGGCGCAACGCCAGAGGCCAGCTGTGCGGTGCTCGCCTGCTTCATAATGGAAGTGATGAGTGGCGCGGCGACCCTGTACGGCGCCTCGTTCAGGGCCATGAGGACGGTGTTTACCTGGGAGACCGATAGTTCCAGGGAGATCATTGGCTCAGGGGTCATGGTGCTGTGCTGTCCGTAAGGAGCCCGCAGGCAGAAAGCGCGGCGATGAGCGATGTTAATGCGGCGTTGCCACCGCGCGCGCCGGAAACGGTGGGCTTCGCGGTGGGAGCTCCGCCGTAGAAGCCGATCTTTTGGCCCGACCCGCCAACGGTTATGCCGTTTCCGGTTGTCCAGGCCAGGTTCAGTGTTACGCCCTGCCCGGAACCGCCGGAGACAGACACGGGATTGGACGGTGGAGTGCCCGCGTAGCCAACGGCAACAATGGTGACCGCGCCAACCCCGGTGCCTGACAGTCCCGCGACGGCATAGATGTCACCGGATGGTCCGTATAGGTACTCGCCGATTTGATATCCGGTGCCAGCTGTGCCTATCGTAACCGAAGATACGAACTGACCGGATGCATTGATGGCAAGGCCTGTAGGGGACGGGCTCAGTCGTGTTGACCCAATGGTCACGGCGCCGGTTCCATCTATCTGAAAGCCGGTCGAGCGCCACGCCTGATTGACGATGTTCACGCCCCATAGATCTACGCCCCAGCCAAGCCTTGTGGGGTAGATGGGTGCGCCGCCGGAATTCGTTCCCGTACCCTGGGCGATCCAGCCGATCATTTTCGATGTTGCGCCGAACGACCACTGGTGATGGTCATGGCCCCAGACAATCCCGTAATCCATATCGGGGATCGTATTGACCGCGCCGGTCGGGGTCTGCGTGCCGGCGAACATCATGGCGCGAAACCTTGAGACTGGTCCGGCGTCGGTGTTCAATCGCGAAATCTGAAACCCGTTGAGAATGGCAGCGGACGCACCGGCATCTATGCCCATGTTCATCTCGCCAAAGCCCGACACGACAACGAGATTCGTGCCGCCGCTGTAGGCTCGGCCGACCGTATTGATCGGCACGAGCTGCCCGCGTGCACCCGCGCCGAGATCTATACCGCCAAACGAATAGTTGGTGGTAGCAAATATTTCTGCACCAACTTGGAAAGGATTGCTGCCCCCCACTGCACCAATCGGGTTGATGGCTATCCGCAGGCCGGTTCGTCCGGCAGTCGTGCCCGCGCCGCCATACTGGTAGTTTATTTTCAGAGCGGCGTTGTTGATTGGGACATTGTCGGCATTAGCCGTGTCCGAAAGAACATAGATCTGGTTTGAAACCGGCTCGGTCGTGCCGTAGCTGCCTGTGTAGCTTGCTCCGATATCCAGGCCTTTTTGTAAATTCGAGGGCCCGCTGGACGACAAGGTGTAGGTTGGATTCCCAGTGCTCAGATGCGTGACCTGGAGCGGAACCTGACAAAATAGGGGAGTTGTGGTGCTGGATGTGTTGTTCAGATACGACCAGACCGGTAGGCGCGCGCCACTGCTGTTGACCCCCCAGAGGACGATATTATCGCCGCTGGTGGCTATCTGCGGCCTATGTCCCGCGGTGTCGATGAAGCTGATGCCGTGGCCATTGGTTCCGACCAGATAATCGGAACCCGTCACAGTCAGGTTGGAGGCGGTCGAGATGGCACCAGGTACGGTCAGGCTTGGCAGGTTGGAGAGACCTGCCATGAACTGGGCATAGGATACCGCGGTATTCGCGCCGGCCTGGCCGAGAGGCACGAGATCCGATCCGGCCGGGACCGTGCCGGCCGGAAGGGATGCGACGACGTAGGGTGCGGCGGTGGCGCTGAGTGTACCGCCGGCGATCGAGAGATTGCTCCCGATGGCAATCGTTTCGGGAACGCCGGTACCAGGGCTGACGCGGCCCAGCAGTGCCCCTGCCGGAAGTGCGAGCTCTGGCTGGACGCCGGCCAGGAACTGGCCGCGTGTCAGTTTGCGCGAGACCCCGCTCTGGCTGACGGGGACTTCGTCGGTGTCTGATGCGGCCGTTGCGGGTGCAAGCTCATCGATAGTCGGCATGAGGGACGAACTCCGAGCATAGCGTGCGGGCGAAAGAAGCGGAAAGCGATGCGTTGTGCAGCATCGCCGAAAAGCGCGATGGCGACGGGGGTGTCAGATAATCAGCACCGGGTTGCCGTTCTGATCGGTGATCGGAAGGCCGGAGTTGGTCTGCAGCGCCGAGGTTGGATCGACGGCGACAGATAGGGCGAGGACGGGCAACAGGACGGTTCGGTGGATGCTGCGCCCGTTCACTGTTCCGATGCCGATCGAGATTGAGTAGATTGTACTGGGTTGGCCGGCGGTGAACCAGAGAACGGCTGAGGTGCCATCAGCGGCGGAGGACGTCAGCGTCAGGTCGCCCGGCTGCGATGGAGTGACTTGAACGTCCAGCGTGGCAATGCCGTCGCCGTCATTGCCAACGAGGGCTGGCGAGATATCCAGTTGATAATCCAGCACGTCGCCAGGGTCTTTGGCCGGCCAGGCGAGCAAGGGGGGAGCAACGGCGGTGGCGCCGCGAACCACAGGAATGAAGGTGTCGAGTAGTACGCGGCGGGCACTGCTGGGACGCCAGACATGCGTGGCAGTGGTTGGCATGGGGTTCTCCGGCCGTGATTCGAGGGCGAAAGGCTCCGGACAGGAGCCGTCAGGGTTTTGCCGACAATGCAGCGAGTTGAGCGCTGATCGTGGCGAGTTGCGCCTTCAACTGCGTCAGGCTCGGCGCTGCGACCGGGGAAGGCGCCGGCGGCGGCAGGAAGCCGTGTGCATCTTTTCGCCAACCCGGGGCGATGCCGGACACACCGGTTACGTCGATCCAGATTAGCGCTGGGTTGAAGCGGTCAGTCATGTCGAGGTCGGTGGTCAACAGTTCCACGACCGCGTCATCCTGAATTCGGGCGTATGTTTTCATGATGATTTTACCACCTAACTATCACGAGGCCGGATGCACCGGCTGCGCCGTTGTAGGCAACGTTGCTCGGGTTGCCGGGGCCTGACGCACCGCCACCGGGGAAGGTGCCGGGCAACCCAAAAGTACCACTCGAAACGAACCCGCCCATTGGAGCGCCGCCTCCAATGCCGCCTTTTCCGTTGTTTGCGTCCTGTCCCATGGAACCGGTCAGATTGATGTCGCCGCCAATTCCAGATCCTGGTGGATAGGCGCCGTTCTGGGGGGTGGAAAAGCTATCCAGATAGTTGAGACTGGCGCCAGTGGCGCTGACATAAGGGCCAAAGCTAGAGGTGCCGCCAGTATTAGGCACGGCGCCGGCTGTCGTGCCGGCAGCGCCGCCGTTGCCGACTGTGACCGGAATTTTCTGACCAGGGATCAGGCTGGTAATGCGCAGTCGCGCGTACCCACCTCCGGCGCCGCCGCCAGCGGCTGTGGTGATGGTGGAAGCGAAACTACCAGATCCGCCGCCCCAGACTTCCACCTCGACCTGGCTGACACCGGCAGGAACGATAAAATTGCCCCCAGGGTAGGTGAACGTCTGGACCCCGGAGGCGAAGCCGGGCCGCAGCGCTGGCAGCTTACATGCCAAAAACGGCGCGCCGGGGAGCGTGTTAATCGCGGTTGCGGTGATCGCGCTTTGCCCATAGGCGACGCTGATGACGTATAGGCCGGTCCAGCCGCTGTCGATCGGCGGCGTTGACTGGCTGCCAGTTGCCGCGGGGGCGCCTGCCTTGAGCTGCAACTGTGCCCGCTGAATGCGCTGGGTATTCTGCGCGGTGCCGGAGTTGCCTGGCCCGCTGTAAGGCAGCGAGGGATTGGCTGCGTTGTAGTAGGGCAGCACGACCGGCGTCGTGTCGGCTTCTTGCAGGGTTGCCTGGATCAGGTAGTTGATCGATTGGCCGGATGTCGAGGGTGCGGCGAGAGTGAAACTCGTCGACTGAAGATTTATACCAATCTTTACAAGGGGATCTATCGTATCGGCCGGCAAGGATCCGAAGCTGAGGGTGTCCACGACGGATAGTTGCGTGATGCTGCCGGGTTGGACGATGACGCCGAGTGAGGGCGGGGATGTTGGCACGCAGGCCAGGCCATCGACGACGGGTGATGTTCCCAGCACGGTCTGCGCGAGGAAGCCCAGGGCTACCATGGTGTTGCGGTTCAAGTTGAGCAGATCGGAGTCGAGCGGAATGCTGCCCGGATAAACCAGGTTCCTGTCCATTCTATTCCCTTTGTGGCGATTAATTTGAAATTTGCGTCCAGCCGATGGCGGCAACCGGCATGACATCGGCGACAGCCTGGTAAATGTCGGCGTCAGTGATACGGCCTTGTATCATCGCGAGCGATGCATACTCGATTGCACCTATCCCGTACGCGCCGATCCCGGGTGTGGGTGTTCCGCCTCCCCATCCGGCGACGGAGGCGATGCCGCTGCCGGACGGCCGGTAGGCCGTGATGAAGCATTGGAACGGCAGGTTCAGGCTGCCCCAGCCGCCTGCGAGACCCCAGGCCAAGCCTGCGGCTGGGGCCGACAGACTGCCATAGCTGCCCGTATCGGCGGGCCGGGAAGGCTCGAAGATCTGCGGGATGCGGCCTGTCAGGTCGATGAGGGTGTCAATGACTGCGCCGCGGGTGCCATGTTCACGTAACAATGCCCTCAGGATGCGGCGCTTGAACACGTTGTCAGGTTCATCGGCACGGCGATGAAGGCGGCCGCCGAAGAAGTCCTGCGCAATCATGTCGAGCCAGAAATCGGTGGCTGTGGCGATACGCGTTTGCGCGGTCGCGTAGCTGAGCAGCGAATAGACCCAGGCCCATCCAGATGCGAGGCCGGCCAGCATGCCGTCCAGGATCGGTGTTTCGTCTGCGAACCAGCGTGATGGAAGAACAGCTTTCAGCCGGGTGAGGATGTCCGGTGCGTCGCCTGTCATGGTTGGGGTTCCGCGCTCAGTTCACCGCTACCGTGCCGGCCTTGATCACACCCGATATCGTCGGGGTCATGTCGGCCGCGGTGGCGTTGATTTGTATTTGGCTAACATTGGTGATCGTGGAGTCCGCTGCGTAGGCTAACTGGCCAATTTTCGTGAGTGGCAGGGTGGCTCCGATCGGGAGGCTGTTGATGAAGGTGGCAATGGCGTTGCCTGCTGCTGCGGCGGCTGACGCATGGGATCCACCTGATCCAATGGTCAGCGTCAGGGAGACATTAGCGACGAAAATGGCCGGCGGCTGGATGGTGAATGTCGAGCCGACCGGTCGTACCGTTTCCACGGCAACGCTTACAGCAGAGAGTAGGGTGGGAGATGGGCTGCCCGATCCGTCGTCGACCGTGACAACGAAGTTTCCGAGATGGAGGAAACCGGAGGGGTCGGTATTCTCCTGGATCGTATATTGCAGGCCCTGCTGAATTTTGGCGATGGCATATCCGACGGCGAGTGGCGTGGCGCGAGACCGACTGTCGATGAATTTCGTGAAGCGTGCGCGAAAAGCGATGTCGGTTTCGGAGTCCAGGCCGTTCTGGAAGCCGTGGGCGTTGGTGACCCCATCGATGCCTGGGATCGCGGTGGCGAGCAGACTGATGGCTCCCGCCAGGACGTTGCCCGAGGCGCCGGGAACGGCAGCCTGGACCGGCACGTCGATCGTGGCGGCACCGGCAGTGAGCGTGTAGCCGTTCTGCGTGAGGCTGAAGGCTGGGTTGGAGGCCTTGGCGCTGATGCTGAAGGTCTGCGTGCCATCGGCCGTTCGCAACAGAGCCCCGGTTGGGATGAAGGCGGGTGCTGTTGGTGTGAAGCGCGACAGGGTTACGGTTCCGCTCGCGGGGATCGCCGGCAGACGGGTCAGGGAAAAGTCGGCCATCCAGGTGTCGAGATCCGAATTGCTGCTGGTGGCCGCACGGGTGACCTGTAGCACCTGCAGGATCAGCCATTGCATCCAGAGCGCGATGGACGCGTTGGCTTCCAGAACCGCGCGCAGCGTGGATCCGACCGTGAGATCCAGCAGCTGGACGGCGGCCGACTGAACGGCCGCCGCCATGTTCTGCACAAGGGAGGTGAATGTCTGAAGCTGGAGCTGCATGGGTCTATGCACTTACAGAAAAGGAGAGGAGTTGCGTTTGGCCGGAAGTGGCGTCCACGTAGCGAATGTGGACATAGGCCGTGCCGGTCGCGCCGACGGGGCCGAAGTTGACATCGATGACGGGTTCGGGGGTTCGTGCGACGGAGGCTTCTTTGAATATCTGGCTGCGCACGACAGCTCTGATCTGTAAGGCGTTGCCGGGCTGGCCGATGAAGCGGGCCAGGCCGGCGCCGTAGTCAAGCTGCCAGATGTAGTCGCCTGGACTGGTGAGAAGGCGGCGCAGAATGCGCTGCTGCGCCAAGCTCGCACCCGAGACGGCGGCTAAATCGCCCGTGGAGCTGATGGTGAGGTCCGAGCCCCATTGGTGTGCGATATCGGCCATGGTTCAGTCCTGTTGGTCGGATGTGGAGGTCTGTCCGCCGCGACTGTCGGTGTGGTGGTGCGCATTGTAGTGTCCGCGTAGATCCGCCAGTTTACCGTGCCCGTCGGCGATACTGCCGGTCGCGTTGAGATTGCCGGTTATCGTGACGTCGCCTTGGATTTGGACCGTGCCGTCGTTCAGCAGTTTAATGAAGCTTCCCGTGGCGTGGACAAGCCAGAATTCTCCCGCGGGTGCCGAAGGGGGCGCGGCTACGGCACTGAAGGCCCGGCCGATGATGATGCCGTGCTCGGCGTCTCCCTCCTGTGCAAGGACCAGGACCTGATCGCCCGGGCTTGGCGGGCAGGACATGCCCCAGCCGGCGCCGATCCAGGGCGAGAGGATTGGCAGCCAGCCCGACAGAACCGCTTCGGGTTGCAGCAGCACGCGAGCCGTGGCGGTGTTCGGATCGACGGAGGTGACGGTGGCGAAGCGTGGCTGTGCCATGCCCTGATCGAGCGCGCCCGCCTGGCCCTTCAGGGCGTTCAGAAATCTGTCCACGGTGTTATCCCGTCACTGACAATACGACATCCGCCGGTGTCGTGGACTGATTGCGTGGGCTGCTGTTCTTGGCGCGGATGTGCTGGGAGAAACCAGTCCCGAAATTGAGCACGCGGTCGATCGTGTCGATGAAGTAGTCTTGGTCGAATTCGGTGCCGGTGCCGGTCAGGCTCAGCAGTGACCGTGGCGAGAGCGACAGGTCGCCCGGCATGGTGGCTTGCAGGATCCGCTCGTGGCGGGTCAGTTCGGCAAGTTTCTGCTGTGCCAGCTTGAGGGCGGTGTCCTGGGTAAGGTTGGGGCGAACGAAGACATAGCGTTGCGGCGGTCCGGATCGGCCTTGGCTGCGCTGCCCGCTGCCGCCGATGCCGCGGGCGGCACGGGCACTTTGGGTGAAGGCGGCTTGGTTGCGGGAGTTCCAGCTTTTTACCACGACCTCGATGTCGCGGGCCAGAGTCAGGGAGCGCTCGAGGCGGAGGTTGATCAGGTCATTAGCGCGGATCGGCTGTATCAGGTCGGGTGTCAGGTTGGCGGGCTGAAAGTGCAATTCGGTGCCGGCGACGAATACATCGAAACCTTCCTGCTGGGCGAGGAACACGAGAAGGTCCCATTCCGTGGTGGCACGGCTGAACAGACCCAACGTGATGCGGTCATGCTCATTCTGGTAATAGCGGCCGACGGGAGACGTCGTGCTGGTCACCACCGGCGTGAGATTGTGCCGGCCGGCAAGAATGGTGGCGACCTCGCTCGCTGTTCGATTGGTGAATGTTTCCTGGGTGCGGCTTTCTATCAGGGAGCCGGTGAGGTCCCGGCCATCGATCCGAACTTCGCCGATGACGGGGTCTATGGTGACGGTATCGACGGTGCCGACAACCAAGCTCTTGAAGGTGGCGCCCGCGTCGAGACTGAATTGAATGTCGAGGAGTAAATCGGGCTCGGCAGCCCAAGACGCCGCGCTGGACAAGGGCATGCCGCCGAGCGCGACGGCAGCGGAGAACCGGTCTGCCGCAAAGTGGTTGTTCGCGAACACTTCTGCACTGATCACACCTGAGAGCGCGGTGCCGTTCGCGATGACGCGCAGGCGGGGCGAACGCCAGGCAATGGGCGCTTCATTGGGCAGCAATGCCGCCTCCAGCGCTCCGGTCTGTGCTGGGAATGCGCAGGGTGGTTACCCCGGAGAGCATGGGGTCCGTGAGGCTGTTCAGTTGCGCGATACGGATCCATTGCGTGGCGTCGCCAAGCTGTTCTGCAGCGATGCGAAACAGATTGCCCCCGGCAAGAGTGATAGATTTCATGGGTCACGTGCTCGCGTTGGCAAGGTTGACGATTGCGCGTCCGAGATAGGAACGGGCCTGGGTGATCTGGCTGAGCAGGCCGGCGGCGTTGGTGGCCTGTGTGATGCCGGTGATACCGACCGTTGACAGCAATGTTTCCGATGCGGCGAGGCTGGAGTCGAGTTCGGTCTGGACGCCCGCGAGGCTGGATTGGGCGGCGGTGAACGCGGCGGTCCCGCTGGTGGTGGCGCCGGAAGCTGCGATCGCCGACTGGGTTCCGGAAAGATCGATGTTGGCGACGGCGGCTGAAGCCAGGGCGGAACTGACGTCGGCCAACGCTGCTGTGGCCAGCGAGGCGGCGGTCTCGATAAGTGCGGACGCTTCGTCGCGGATGACGCTGCAACTGATGCGGTAGGGGATCCAGTTGCTGTTCCGGTAGTCGGCCTGGAAGCTGTCGATGATGACGCTGTAGAAGAATACATCCCAGGTCAGGGGCAACGGCAGGCCGAGGGAACGAAGCTCGTCGACAGCGCGGGCACGTAACGTGGCGTCGGAGCCGGTGAAGATGCCGGCGAAAGTGAGGTCGGCGTCGTCGCGGCCCAGGGCGTCGATCACGCGGGTGCCGCCTGGCAGGCGATGAATGGCGAGCCTTTGCGCGCCGCCAAACGTTATGCCGGAGGGAAGCTCGAAATCCTGGAAGGCGATTGGGCCGAGGAGGAGGACGATGTCTGACATGGCAGGGGGTTCCGATGCGCGTTGGAGCGTTCGGGAGGGAGCGTGATCAGCGCCTTACGTATTTGGAGGCGGCGCGTTGTGGTCGGCGCGGTGGGCTTCGGTCTGGGCTGGAATGCCGGGAGAGCAAAGCCTGAAGGGGATCGCCAGGGGGGCGGAAAATTCGGCGAGATCAGGCATAGGCTCTCCCGCCCAGCGGATACTGAAGGGAAGACGGAGGTCGTTCATGAAGGACACCTCGTTTCCTATGAGCCGTTCGGCGCGCCGGCATGGCTTTGGCTGATGCGGGGGTCGAAGCCGGTAACGCCGGATGTCGGGCGATCTACCGCACGGGCGAGGCGGTCGGACATCCAGCGGCCGAGGCGAGCGCCATCGAGGATGATCTCGCCGTGCGGAGGGGTGACGATGTGGGGCCGTGCCGAGGCCGGTGCGGCGGGTGCCACGGAGGACGGCAAAGGTGTCTCGGGGCGTGGTGGCCAAGCCGGACGGTGCGCCGGCGCGAGGGGGGCGGCGGGGCGGTTGG
>JBBIQA010000079.1:0-19424 GCA_037442565.1 Rhodospirillales bacterium | reverse complement strand
ACGCCGCGGCCGCTTTCGCGCATCTTCGCGATGCCCATGGCCTTGACGACCTTCAGATAGTGCGTCACCGCCGAGTAGTCGCCGGCCTGGATCATGTTCGGCATCACGCCGTTCATCCTCGCGCCGAAGCGCTTGGACCAGGCACGGGTGTGGTCGTTCATGTCCCAGTAGAATGCCTCGCTCAGCACCAGGCCCTGCGCGGTGGCGATGCCGGTGGCGTGCACGTCGGGAATGGTCAGCAGCAGCGACGCCAGGCGCACGCCCGATTTGGTGATGCCGAATTCCTGCGCCTGCTTGATGCAGTTCACCGTGTTGTCGCCGGAATTGGCCAGCCCGACCACCTTCGCGCCGCTGGCTCTCGCCTGGATCAGGAAGGAGGAGAAATCCGTGGTTTCCGGAAAGGGCGTGTACACGGTGCCCAGCACCTTGCCGCCGGCCTTGGTGACGAAGTTGGCGGTATCGCCCGCCAGCGCGCGGCCGAAGGCGTAGTCGGCGGCGATGAAGTACCAGCTGTCGCCGCCATCGGCCACCAGCGCGTTGCCGGTGGTGTGGCCCAGCGCCCAGGTGTCGTAGGTCCAGTGGATGTGATTGGGCGAGCAGGCCTTGCCGGTCAGGTCCGAACTCGCCGGAGAGGTGAACAGCGCCACCTTGTCCTTCTCGCGCACCATGTCCGCGACGGCCAGAGCAGCCGCGGAGTTCTGCACGTTGACGATCACATCCACGCCCTGGCGGTCGAACCAGTCACGCCCCATCGACAGGGCGATATCCGCCTTGGCCTGGAAATCCGCGACGATCAGCTCGACCTTGATGTCGTGATTGGCGGCCATGAAATCCTCGATCGCCAGTGTGGCGCCGGTGACAGAGCCTTTGCCGGTCCCCGCCGAATTGGTGGCGGTCAGGTCGGTCAGCATGCCGATCTTGATGGTCTGCGCCTGCGCCCAGGTGCTGCGGGAGAACGCGGCGGCGCCGGCAACGGCCAGGCCGCCGCCTAAAACAACGCGGCGGCCAAGATCATGGGTCATGTCGTTTTCTCCCGGAAGAATTCATTGCTGGCAGGATGCCGCGCGCTTGGCGCTGAAGGCAAGTGAGGCGATGGGCAGGGCCCTCGGAAATATGTTCGTCGGGAAATCGGTATTCCGCCATGAAAAACGGCGCGCGCAGGCAACATCTGTCGCGCACATCCTCCATTTGTGCTAGCAGACATCAATAACTTCCGGTCCTATAACAAATGTCCCCGATCTCTCCGCAGCTTCCCGAGGCTGGTTGGATACGCGATCATCCGCTGCGGGCGATTCTGACCAATGAGTTTCATGCCCGCCCGCCCGAGGCCCTGCACCCGCCATTGCGGGCAACCTATCTCGCCATGCTATCGGGGGAAGCGGCCGGCCCGCGGGAGCGCGCGCACGTTGCGGATCTGTGCGCCCGCTTCGACGCTCCGCTCCCGGCACCGGATGCGGTCGTCCATAGCGTCGATCTCGGCTCATTCCATCTGAAATGGGAACGGCATACGGAATTCTCGGCCTATACGGTGTTTCGTGCCGGGTGTTCCGACGGGGCGCCGTTTGGCGAACCGGCCGTCTCGGCGGTGCCGGCGGATTGGCTCGCGGGCCTGGCAGGCGAGCGGCTGGTGGGTCTGCATATCGCCGTGTTCGCGGCTGGTCAGAAAGAACCCGACCCGGTCAGTCTGACCGAGGCGTTCGGCGTAACCGCCTTCGCCGGCGCGGAAATGGCTGGCGGCCTGGCCCGCGCCTGGACCGATTTTCGTACGCAGGCCGACGGCTGGGGCCGCATGGTCCTGTATGATGCGGGAATGAGCGATCGCCAGACCGGCCGCATGGTGCAACGGCTGGCGGAGATCGAGACCTATCGGATCCTGGCCCTATTGGCCTTGCCGCTCGCTCGTTCCGTGTTGCCGCGCATCGGTCGCGTGGAAGCATCCGTGGCCGCGGTGGCGGAGCGTATGATGGGCGGCTCGAGCTTGTCCGATGACCAGGCCTTGCTGGCGGAGCTCAGCGGGCTTGCCGCGGAAACAGCGAGGATCGCCACCGAGATCGGTTACCGCTTCGCGGCGGCACGTGCCTATCACACGCTGGTTCATCAGCGAATCGTCGACCTGCGGGAGAGCCGGATCGAGGGTCTGCAGACATTCGCGGAATTCGTCGGCCGCAGATTGGACCCGGCGCTCGCCACCTGCCAGGCGCTGGAAACGCGCAAGGAATCCCTGGAAACCCGCATCGCCCGCGCGGGCACGCTGTTGCGAACCCGCGTGGATGTCGCGCTGGAGGAACAGAACGCCAACCTGCTGCGGTCCATGAACCGGCGGGCAACATTGCAACTGCGGCTGCAGGAGACGGTGGAAGGTCTGTCGGCCGTCGCCATCAGCTATTACAGCATCGGGCTCATCAGCTATTTTATGAAGGCGACCAGAATTGCGGGGATCCACCTCGATCCGGAGATCGGCGCCGGCCTGGCCGTTATCCCCGTGGCCGCCGCCGTCTGGTTCGGTCTACGCCGCATGAGGCACCGGCTGGCCCGGGCTGACGACGAGGACGTCTAGGCCGCAGGCCCGGGGTCATTTCGCCAGTTCAGGAAAGTCCTTCAGCATGCTGACCCCGAACAATGGCTTGAAAACGCCGTTGTGACACGTGGCACAGTTCACCTTGGGGCCGTCACCCAATGGCCCCAGCCGGTTCGGCGGGAACGTGGCTTGGAGCGGATTGAGGTAATTGTTGTTCAGGTCGCGCGCCAGCCGAATGCCGTACCAGGCCGTCACACGCTGGGGCGAGCTCTGCGACCAGTCCGCAAATTGCCGTGTCATGTGGCAGTAGTTGCAGTTGACACCCAGAGCCGTCGACATGTGCATCATCAGCGCATAGGTCCAGTCGGTCTGTTTGATCGACTGATGATCCGCGGCGGGTAGGGCAGTCGTCGATTCCACCCGAATGTTCGCGTCATGCTCCAGAAACGGCGTGAACGGATCATATGGCAACGAGGTCAATCCGACGGAGGCCGAGGCGATGTTCTTGCCCGTCGGGATCACTCCGCCCGGGTGCGGCGGGCCAGGATTATGGAACCAGATGTTGGCCGGTACCGGCTGTCCCCGGTGGCAGGTGTAGCAGGTCACCCCCGTGGCGGCCACATGGTCCTTCCAGTCGGCATTGATGTGCTTCACCATCTGCAACATCCGCCGGGCCACAACCTTGGTGTACTTCGTATCCGATGCCATGTCATCGGTATTGTGGCAGTAGGCGCAGCCCTGCTCGGGAGCCACCCAGGTGGTCATGGACACCATCAGACGCGTGAAGTCTCCGACGTCCAGGTCCTTCAGCACCTGAACGTTCTGGTAGACCGTGCCGGCCGGTGGTCCCACAGGGCCCGTGGACGGCAGTGATTCCGGCACCTGGTTCGCGGCATATTGCTGGGCCAGCGTGCGTGGATTGTAGATCACCACAGACCCGGTGCCGCGAAAGCCGCGCTGCACGGTAACCACCGGCGGGCGCTCGATCGTAGAGCCGACGACACTGACCGCCGCGACGACGGCCAGCGCGGCGGCTATGGGAATACCGAAATTCATCGCACGCCTCCTTGCAGCGTCGCAGGGTCGACCACGTGCGGAAATACCGCCGGATAGGTCGGTGCGAGGCCGTGCTTAACGCCCCACAGGTACCAGTTGTCGACAACCGTTCCGGTCAACAGAATGCCGATCCCGCCGGTCAGCGTCACGAGCACCGCGAACCACCAGCCCCAGCGGTGCCAGGATTCGAACGTGGCGTTGAAACCCATTGTCCAGCGCCAGAACAGCCCGGCGCGCTCCGCCGCCGTGCCGCGATCGGTGATCTGCTCCAGCTCCCGCTCGCCGCCAAACCGGCTCACCGCCAGGATCGTCGCCCCATGCATCGCGAAGATCACGGCAGATCCATACAGGAACGCGATCGACAGCATGTGGAACGGGTTATAGAAAAGATTGCCATAACGGATAGAGAACGCGGACGTCCAGTCTAGGTGCGGAAAGATACCGAATGGCACGGCTTCCGCCCAGCTGCCCATCAGCAGGGGCCGAAAAAACCCCAATACCAGATACAACCAGATGGCCGAGGCGAACGCCCAGGCCGTGTGGGTGCCCAGTCCCAGGGCGATTGCGCGGCGGTAGGTGCGTGCCCACCACAGAAGGATCGACGCCGTGAGGAAGAAACCAGCCATCAGCCACCAGCCACCCTGGGCCAAGGGCGGGATTCGCAATCCATAGGAAGGCGGCGGCGGCTCAAGCGCGAGCCAGGGCAGCATCCGCACGAACTGCACCGGGTCCCAGTTGACAGAGGCCCACATGTTCAGGCCGATGATCTCGATCGCGATGAAGCCGCATATCAATGACGCGATCCCCAGGAAGCCCAGATAGACCGGGCCGATCTGCGCATCACCGAACCGCCCCAGCAGGTCGGAGAACCCCGGCTTGCCCAAGCGCTGCCAACTCCCCCGGGGCAACTGGATGCCGTCGTGCACCGGACCTCTGATCTGGATCCGGGTGAAGATGTTTTGATATTCGGCCATATCGTCCCCCTAATTCCAGACCGGCAGGTTCAACCACCAGCTCCACCATTCCGGCCAGCCATGTGTCCAGAACGGCCCGCTGATGATGATGCAAACGGCACTCCAGAACGCCGCGGACAGCGCCAGGAACAGCCCGAGACGATGGATCCCGATCGTGCCGATCGAGTAGCCGATCAGGTCCCGGAAAAAGACGTTCTCGTGCTCGGGTGCCTTGACCGGCTGCCCCTTCTGCGGATTGGCTGCCGACAGAACCAGCGAAGCATGCAAACCTAGAGCCAGCGCATTGGTGAAGAAGAAACTCACCGCGATCATATGGGCCGGATTGTAATGAAAATTGAGATATTGGTAGCCGGTGTTGGACACCCAATCCAGGTGGCTCATGATGCCGTAGGGAAAGCCATATCCCCAAGCGCCCATCAGCACCGGGCGAATGACCACAAGGCTGAAATAGGCGAATATCGCAAAGCTGTACGCAAATGGAATATGCAGCCCCATTCCGAGCTTCCGGGCGATTTCGGCCTGGCGCAACGCCCAGGATACGAAGGCCCCGAGCGCGCAAACCGTAATCAGCTGCCACAGGCCGCCGGCCTTCAGCGGCGCGAAAGCCAGACCATAGTGGATGTCGGGAGGTGCGATGCTGATCTGCCAGACATTCCAGGTCGGGCCCAGGGCCGCAGCCCAGAAGATGAGGGAGACACCGAGCAGGGTGAAGAAGATCGTCGTGACCCCGAAGAAGCCGACATAGAACGGGCCTACCCAGAAATCGAACAGATCGCCTCCGATAAGGGTTCCGCCCCGCACACGGTATTTTTGTTCAAAGCTGAGCATTGCCATTCTTGGCCCCTCCGTCCGGAAGGCATGACCCACATGCCTTCAACCAGCACTGTCGGTGGCGGTCGGCGCCGGGCAGAGCGCCGTCATCCGACCACCACCTTCGGCAAGCAAGCCTACTTCACGCCCGATGGAAGAGGTGCCATCTGAGCTGCCGTCATGCCCTTGTGGGGGCCTTCCAGCCAGTTGAACCGGTCCGTGCTGAGTAGGATGAAGTGGATCAGCAAGGCCAGCGTGAACAAGAAGACTCCCAGGGCGACGAGAACGCGCCGTGGATCGAATAGAAGCCAAATTCGCCACATGTCCTCGCCTCCTATGCTAGCAACGAAATTGCATGGGCAAACGTATGGCCGGCGTTATCCAGCATGGATGTCGCGTAGCCATTGGGCCCAGGCAACCACGGCCGCCACTGCCACGCCAGGAAGTGCGCGATGATGGCAATTACCGTGAAGATGATGAAGCTGGTAAGGAAAATTCCGTGGAACTCCTTGGCTTCACTTTCCGTCAGCCCCGACATTGAGGCCCCCGGTCTACTCAAGTCGCTCGGCATGGAGAGTACCCTCCGATAGAGACCTTGCGGCCGTTACCGCGCACGTCCCGCACGGCAAGGATGGTCGCGTGCGTCGCCGCCGCGGCCGGGTATCCGCCCGGCTTCGCCGGTCGGATCTTGGTGTCCGATGGCGTGCCACCCGAAGGCAGCGCCCAACGACATGCTGTGAAACGCCGATTGTGATGCACCGCCGGCGGCTCATGCCGGCTGTCCTTCCGTGAGGGCGGCCAGCGAACGGATCACCCGGTCCGCAGTCACGCGATCCTCGCCGGCATGGCGCGCATCCTGCTCCACCCGGTCGCGGATCCGCCTTGCCGCGGATATCCGCACCAGAAACGGTTCGGACTGTAGATGCGTGTCCAGGCGCTCGACGGCGTTGTCATCCCATGGCCTGACATCCGCTATCCGGCTGGGCGTCGGGTCGACACGATCCATCTCGGTACCGAGCGGCAGGATGTTGAACAGCGCGTCGAACAGCGCGTTGCAGTATTCCTGAATGATGTAGGTCGCACCCGCATAGCCCATAAACGGGGTACCCGTGGCGCGGCGGATGATCGCACCGGGAAACGATGCCGGAATATAGACGGCGCGATTGCCGAGTTCGGCGGTGTACATCCGTTCGTTGAAAGACCCGAACAGCACCAATGGCGGTTTGCCTTTCAGGGCCGCTCGAACGGCCGCATTGTCGGGCTTGGCGCCGGCGCATCGGGAAAAGGAGAACGTGCAGGGCACGCCCATCTCCTCCTCCAGGAATTGCCGCACGCCACGGGCGTAGGTATCCGTGGCCACGATCGCGAACGAGGCGGTCGCATAGAAGTCCTGCGTGACACTGCGCCACAGGTCCCAGATTGGTTTGATCGTGGTGTGCTTCTCCCGCTCGATGAACGGTTCGGGATCCACCCCGGTAAGCTCGCCGAGTGTACGCAGGAAGTTCGTGGTCGCGAACAATCCTATCGGCGCCTGCAGATAGGGGCGGTCGAGCTCCTCGCAGAGCTGGCGCCCGAACTCCCGATACAGGCAGACATTGACATCGGCATGAACCAGTCTGGGGATGTCTTCGACATGCGACCCGAGCGGGAACACCAGGTTGATCTCGCAACCGATCCCCTCGACCAGCCGGCGGATCTCCGCGAGGTCGGAGGGCATGTTGAACGTTCCGTAGATCGGACCGATGATGTTCACCCGTGGCCGGACCCCGGCCGCGCGTTCCGGCCGCGGCTTCGGCTTGCCTTTCCTCGCGCCGAATTCGCTCCACAGCCAATAGATGGCGCGATCGGCGGCCTGCCACTGGTCCTCGTCGATGGTCCGCGGAATGAAACGAAGAAGGTTCGAACCCTCCGGTGTGACGCCGCCGCCGATCATCTCGGCGATGCTGCCGGTAACCACCACCGCCGGCATGTCCGGGTCCTGCGTCGCGGCGGCACGGCGCAATGCGCCTTCCGTTCCACTCATCGACAGGTTGTCTTCCGACAATCCGGTAACCACGATCGGCAGTTCATGCGGCGGCAGCGCGTCCGTGTAGTGTAGCACGGCCGTCACCGGCAGATTCTCGCAACCAACCGGGCCATCGATCACCACGCGCAGGCCGCGGATCGCCGTAAAGGCGTACACCGCCCCCCAGTAGCCGCCGGCCCGGTCGTGATCGAGCACCAGCATCGCCCTAGGTCCCCATCGCCTGGGAGGCAGCGGCCTTGGCCTTCGCCTCGCGCAGCTTGCGATAACGATCGCGCGCGCCGGGAGGGTCCTTCGGCACATCGGCGAACCCGTGACCGGCGGCCTCTCCGGTGCCTACCTTGTCGAAAAAGCTCACCATCCGTGCGAAGCGTTCCCGTCCCCGTGTCTGCACCGCAATGATGCCGGCCAACGCCCCAGCTCCCGCGGGTCCAAACAGGGGACGTGCGGAGACCATGTTGGTGAAGTACAGGGCAGGAATGCCCAATTCCTTTGCCTGCTGCACCAACGGCGTGGTGCCGACCGCTAGATCCGGCCGGACTTCCCGCATCGCCGCGGTATCCTGCTCGATCGAGGCGCGGTACTGCACATGGGTGCCACGGGCCTCCAGCCAATCACGGTCCGCATCGCTCCATTCCGTTCGCGGGCACGCCGTGCCGACATACGGCACTTCGGCGCCCGCTTCGACCAGCAACCGAGCCACCAATAGTTCGGAGCCTTCGTAGCCGGAGATGGTAACCCGCGCGCGGATCGGATTTGCTGCCAGCGTTGCGGCGATCGCCGGCAGGGCACGGGCCTTCGCGGCGTCAATCAAACCGGCTGAAACATTTGCTGCCCGCCCAACGCTGTCGAGCCAGGCCGCGGTGCCCTCCACCCCGACCGGACCCGATCCGACAACGGGGCGGCCGGCGGCACGGAATTCACGGATTGACGCCGTGTAGAACGGGTGCACCGCAGCGGCCACCACGCAATCAAGTGCGGAATAAAGGTCGCGCCATTCCCGTGCCGGCACCTGCGGCGCCATGGCCAGGCCCATGGGGGCAATCAGGGCTCCCACGCCGACCGGATCGGCGGGAAACAACTCTCCGATAGCGGTCACAGTGGGCCGATCTTCGATCAACCCCCGCGGCCGCGCGACCGGGCCCAGTTCCGCCTCCTGGCGTGCATAGCGCAGCATCGCCCCAGCCAGCACGTCCTTTGCCTCCGCGTGGGTGGGTACGCCGAAGCCGGGCACATCGATGCCGATGATGCGCACGCCGTCGATCGTCTTCGGCAGCCGGTCGAGCGGCACGCCGGACGCTGTGGGCACGCACAGGTTGATGACCACCACCGCGTCGTAGTCTTCCGGCTTCGCGATCTCGATCACGGCGTTGCGGATATCTTCGTATAGCTGCCCTTTGACGAGCGTTTCGGAATTGAACGGCACGTAGCCCACCGTCCGCCGCGCGCCGTAGAAATGCGATGTAAAGGTCAGGCCATAGACGCAACATGCCGATCCAGACAGGATCGTTGCCGTGCGCCGCATCCGCAGCCCGACCCGCAGACTGCCAAAGGCCGGGCACATCGATTGCGGCTGGTCATGCGGCCCGCGCGGATAGTCGGTCAGCAGCCGGTCCAGTGTCTCGCTCTTGCCGGCGGCGCGAGCGGCTTGCTGCATCGTCTCCCGGCCGCCATGGCAGCCGGCGGTTTCCGCGATCGTGACGCCTGCGACCGATCCGTCCATGCTCATGCGCCCTCGTAGATCACTTCCAGGGACTTCTTCTCGGTAACGGTGGCAGCGCACATGTCCTCGGTTGTCGCCGGTTCCAGCACCACTCCCCGGCCGACGGCATCGCCCTTGAACAGGTTCAGCAGCGCATCATGCGTCAACGGATTAGGGCGCAGCGGCGGTGCCACGGCCACTCGCTCGGCGAGCGCCTCGAACAACGGCGCCCATTGTCCCCCTGGCGTGCCGACGATTTCGTAATTGGCACTCTTGCGGCGGATGTCCTCGTTGGCGGGGATGGCCGATAGCACCGGGATACCGACCGCATCGGCGAAGGCCTGTGCCTCGCCGGTGCCGTCATCCTTGTTGATGACCATTCCCGCGACGCCGACATTGCCGCCGAGCTTGCGAAAATAATCCACCGCAGAGCAGACATTGTTGGCGACATAGAGCGATTGGAGATCGTTCGATCCGACAACGATCACCTTCTGGCACATATCCCGGGCGATCGGCAGGCCGAAGCCGCCGCAAACGACATCGCCCAGAAAATCCAGCAATACGTAGTCAAAGCCCCATTCGTGAAAGCCGAGCTTTTCCAGCAGCTCGAAGCCATGGATGATGCCGCGCCCGCCGCAGCCACGGCCGACCTCGGGTCCGCCGAGTTCCATGGCGAAAACCCCGTCGCGCTTGAAGCAGACGTCGCCGATCTTCACCTGCTCACCGGCGAGCTTCTTTTTCGACGACGTTTCGATGATGGTTGGGCAGCTTCGGCCGCCGAACAGCAGGGAGGTCGTATCGCTTTTCGGGTCACATCCGATCAGCAGCACGCGCTTGCCCTGCTGTGCCATCATGTAGGAGAGGTTGGCGAGCGTGAAGCTCTTGCCGATCCCGCCCTTGCCGTAGATGGCAATGATCTGGGTTTCCTTCTTCGCCGGTTCGGTTGACACCGGATCTGGTTCAATTGCGGCCTCCGCCCGCAGGTGATCCACCATAGCGTCGTTAGGGGCGCTTGAAACAAACGGAGCGTTCATGAAAGGGCTCTCCAATCGAGGATCATTTTGAGACAGGACGCATCCGTGAAAGCGGTTCTGTAGGCGGAAGACGCCTGATCCGCGGGCTCTCGGTGCGTGATCAGGCCATCTAGGGACAGGCGGCCGGAGGCGATCAGATCCGTCACGGCCAGCAGGTCCGCCGGCTGCCATTGCGCGGCGACGCGCAACCGGGCCTCCCGCATAAAGGCCGGCGGGAAGGCGAACGACAATCGGTCCGCATAGAAACCGGCCAGCACGATTTCACCACCTGGCGCGAGATGGCCGACCAGGGTGTCCAGCAGAGCGGGGTCGCCGCTGACATCGCAAATGCTCCGGTAATCGCGCCGCGGATCACTGGCGGGGTCGATCACCGCATAACCGCTCGCGCCGCCGGTGCGCTGCGGATTGCGTTCCCAGACCACGGGCGAACCGCCGGCCAGAACCGCCAGCCGAGCCAGCAGCCGGCCCAGAACACCATGGCCGACAATTAGGTCCGGCTGGGATTGATGCGCGGGGGCGGCGTGGTGCGCGGTAGCCGCCAGCGCCAACAAAACCCCCTGCTCACCCAGATCATCGGCGATGCGCGTGACGCGCGAGGCCGGGACGACCAGACGGGCCGCCGCGCCGCCGAAAAGCCCACGCACCGGACCGAAACAATTGGCGCCGGGTACAAAGACCCGATCCCCGACCCGCGCCTGGGTGCGCGAACCAGCCGTGGCGATCCGGCCAACCGATTCGTAACCCGGCACCAGCGGATAGCCCATACCGGGAAACGGCGGCATGCGCCCGGACCACAACAGACGTTCGGTGCCGGTGCTGACGCCGCTCCATTCGATGTCGACGACAACGTCGTCCTCGCCGGGAAGGGTGAGTGCCAGACGGCTGAGCCCGAGGGCTTCAGGTTCCGTCAGCACCACCGCGATCGTGTCCATCCCCATGGCTCCGTATTCGTTCTGGCGGGGGATCAGGTGCCCCTGCAATATGTCATTTTATCTTGACATTTAAAGATGTCAACACAAACTTACAGTCCTCCGTCAGCGAGTGTGGACGATGACTGGGCCGGGAGGCGCCGCCTTCGCGAGGATCACGCGGGTAAGCAACGGGTTTCCACCGGGCAGCAATCGTGTTTCGGCGAAGCCGGCCAGGACCAGCAACGATTTCAACTCGGCATAGCTACGGGGGCGTCCGGTGCCCATCGCGAGCAGGTAGAAGCCGAAATAGGCCGCACCGATCGGCTCACCCCCCGCCGTCCCCGACAGCGGTTCCGCCAGCAGCAGGGTCCCGTCGTCTGGCAAGGCGGCCCGCGCGGCCCGTAGGATTTCCAGCGCCGCGGCATCGTCGTGATCGTGTATCACCCGAACGAGCGAAACGATGTCCGCCCCGCCGGGCAAAGGGCCGGTGCGGAAATCGCCGCCATAGGCCGCCGCGCGTTCCGACAGACCCTCCTTCGCGAACCGGGCCCGTGCCAGGTCGGCGATGGGGGGCAGGTCGAACAGCATCAGCCGCAGTCCGGCGGACCGGGCTGCCACCGCGATCAGGAAGCTGCCGTTTCCTCCGCCGATGTCCAGCAGGCAGCGATACCGGTCGAAACGGCAGGCGGCCAGCACCTCCGCGGCGATCATCGGCTGGGAGGCCGCCATCAGTGCGGTATAGGCATTCACGTGCTTGCCCGGCAGCTCCTCGGGATGCTCGGCGCCGGCATAAGGCCAATAGCGGGACAGGCCGGTCGGCGCACCGGTGCCGCGCAACAGCGACACCGGGTCGGACAGGTCCGCATACAAAACGCTGTGATGGTCCACCATCGCGGCGATGGCGGCATTGCCGGCCGCTGCGGCCCCCAGGGGCCCCAGTGCGAAGCGGGGTCCCTTTGCGAACCGGCCGGAACCGCGGCGCGACACCAGCTGCAGCGACACCGCCGCGGCAAGCAGTCTTGCGGCCGCGTCGCGTGGCAACGCCAGCCGGTTCGCCAGTTCGGCTTCGGTCTGCGGCCCTTCGCTCAGGATTTCGAACAGCCGCAGCCGCACGCAAGCCAGCAGGATTTGCGAGTAGACGAAACCGGCGCACAGATCGAACAAGGCGCGCGTGCGGCGGCGCGCGATCGGTCGGGTCAGCGGAAACGCCGCCGCCCATTGCTGGAAGCGGGGGCTGGCAAGCAGGCGGTCGCGCGCCCCATACAGCCGATCCGTCCAATGGGCCGGCCTTGCCATCGTGATCGCGGCGCCGGCAGCGGTGCCCTGCATGGAACCGGTGGAGCGTCAGGCCGCGTGCTGCGCCAGCTTCTTCGGCATCAGGCGTTGGGTTTCCGACAGGATTACCGCCCGCAATTCCCGCGCGCCGGGGCAATCGGGGATCGCCTCGACTGCTTCGCCCGCCAGCCTACGCAAGCGTTGAACCGCGCCATCCAGGCCGAATTGTTCCGCCGCGTTGGGACGGCCCAGCGCCAGATCCCGCCCAACCGGCTTGCCGAGATCCTCGGCATTGTCGATCACGTCGCGGATGTCATCTGCCACCTGATAGGCCTCGCCCAAATGCTCCCCGAGGCGGCGCCAGGGCTCGGCGTCGGCGCCCGCTGCGGCTGCACCGGCAATTGTCGCGGCGGCGAACAGCGCCCCGGTCTTTTCGCGCTGGTATTCCGACAGGTCGGCGTGGTCCTCGCATTCCCAGGCCTGCCCCGCGACGATGCCCCTGGGGACACCGACCGAGCCGCCAATCGTCCTGACCAGGGGTACCAGGCGGGCCGGCGACGGCGCGGCGTGGTGCACAAGCACCTGGAACGCGAGGACGATCAGCGAGTCACCGGCCAGCACCGCCAGGGGCTCGCCGAAAGCGCGATGCACGGAAGGCCGGCCTCGCCGGGTCGCCGCGTCATCGAAACAAGGCAGATCGTCGTGCACCAGGGAGGCGCAATGCAACAGCTCGATCGACGCCGCGGCGGCGTCGGCCAGTTTCGGATGATCCTCTCCGCAGGCGCCGGCCACCGCCAGGCAAAGCCGCGGCCGAATACGGGCGCCGCCGGGGAAAACCGAATAACGCATCGCCGCCGCCAGCTTCGGCGGGCATCCCGGCATTTCCGCCATGGCCACGGCCGCATTCAGGGCCCGTTCGATCCGTTTGACGGCATTCATGTTGGAATTCCCCTCCGAACAAACTGTCAATCACAGTTGTCAGTTTAAACTGTCAGATGTTATAGACAGTCAAGTCAACCAGAATCTTCCGGAGCGCCGCCAAATGTTGACCTCCAGACGGCCCACACCCCGGGTGACGGTGATCGGTGCAGGCATCGGGGGGCTGGTGGCGGCGCTGGAACTTGCCGTGCAAGGCTTGGAGGTCACGCTGGTGGAGCGCGCCGCCACCCCGGGTGGCAAGATGCGGGAAATCTCCGTGGGCGGCGCCAGGCTGGATGCGGGCCCGACGGTGCTCACGATGCGATGGGTGTTCGAGGAGATATTCGCCGCCGCGGGCACATCGCTGTACCGGTATCTCGACCTGCACCTGGCGCATATCCTGGCTCGCCATGCCTGGAACGACCGGGATCGGCTCGACCTGTTCGCCGACATCGCCCAGTCAGCCGATGCAATCGGCCGGTTTGCCGGACCGGAGGAGGCACGAGGGTATCTGGCGTTCTGCGCCCGGGCTGCATCGATCTACCGGGCATTGGAACGCTCCTTCATCCGCGCCTCGCAACCGACACCCGCCTCGCTGGTTCGTTATGCCGGGCTGGGCGGCTTGGGCGACCTGTGGGGAATTGCCCCGTTCTCGTCCCTTTGGGGAGAACTTGGCCGCTACTTCAAGGACGCCAGGCTGCGACAGTTGTTCGGACGCTACGCCACCTATTGCGGATCCTCCCCATTCCAGGCGCCGGCGACGCTGATGCTGATCGCGCATGTCGAACAGGAGGGTGTCTGGCTGGTCGAGGGCGGGATACAGCGGATCGCCGAGGCGATCGCCAGCCTGGCGCAGGCGCGCGGGGCAATCCTGCGCTATGCGACGGAGGCAAGCGCGATCCTCGTCGACGCCGGGCGGGTCAGCGGCGTCCGGCTGGCCGGAGGAGACATATTGCCAAGCGATGCGGTTGTCGTGAATGCGGATACCTCGGCGGTCACGGATGGATTGCTGGGCGATCCGGCCGCCCAGGCCTTGCCGTTGCCGTCCGCATCCGCCCGGTCCTTGTCGGCTGTCACATGGGCGTTGACCGCCTCGACCGAGGGCTTTCCCCTGTCGCGCCATAACGTGTTCTTCTCTGGAAACTACCGGGCGGAGTTCGACAGCCTCTTTCGTCATGGCCGACTGCCATCGGAGCCCACGGTGTATGTGTGCGCCCAGGACCGCGACGGACGGACCGCGGCGCAACGAGACGGACCGGAGCGCCTGTTCTGCCTGGTCAATGCGCCGGCGCTTGGCGATTCTCGCCCTTTGACCCAAACGGAGATCGAGCAATGCACGGAACGGAGTTTCGGGCTCTTGCAACGATGCGGGCTGCGCGTGCACCGGACACAGGAGGCAACGGTGGTAACGACGCCAACCGGGTTCAACGATCTGTATCCCGCGACAGGGGGAGCGCTGTATGGCCAGGCGACGCACGGCTGGAAGGCCTCCTTCCGCCGGCCAGCAGCTCGAACGGGACTGCCGGGCCTGTATTTGGCGGGGGGCGGCGTGCATCCGGGGGCTGGCGTGCCGATGGCGGCGCTGTCGGGGCGGATGGCGTCGGCCTGCCTGCTGGCGGACCTCGCTTCGACCAGCCGGTCCGTCCGGGTGGCTATGCCTGGTGGTATATCGATGCGTTGAGCGATGACGGCCGGCACGCGATCACGCTGATCGCGTTTATCGGCAGCGTGTTCTCCCCCTATTACGCCTGGGCGCGACGCAGGGGCGCAGCCGAGCCCTCTCGCCATGTGGCGCTGAATGTGGCGCTGTATGGCGAACGGCGTGGCTGGGCGATGACCGAGCGTGGCACGGGCGCCCTGGAGCGCGGGGCAGAATTTCTGTCCATCGGCCCGAGCGCCCTCACCTGGGACGGCAACGCCCTGACCATCCGGATCGACGAGATCACGACACCCATTCCTTCCCGCATCCGTGGTGTCGTGCGCATCTATCCGAATGCCCTGGAGCAGCGCGTGCGTTGGCTGGATGCCGCGGGACGGCATCGCTGGTGTCCGATCGCCGCCTGCGCCCGCGCGGAAATCGCCCTGGAGCGACCGGCCATGCGCTGGTCCGGCGGCGCGTATTTCGACACCAATGAGGGCGATGCTCCGCTGGAAACCGATTTCCTCCATTGGACCTGGAGCCGGTCCACCACCCAGGCCGGCACCGAGATCCTCTACGATGTCGCGCGACGGGACGGCAGCGATCTGTCGCTTGCCCTGCGCTATGCGCGTGCGGGGAATGGAACCGAATTCGAGCCCTCGGCAACCATCAGGCTGCCGGGCACGCGATGGGGCATACCGCGCACCACCCGCGCCGGATCGGTCCCACCGAGCATCCAGGAGACGCTGGAAGACACGCCGTTCTACGCTCGGTCGATCCTGGCCAGCGGACGCGTCCGGACCATGCACGAGAGCCTGTCTCTCGACCGGTTCCGTTCACCGTGGGTGCAGGCCATGCTGCCGTTTCGTATGCCGCGTGTGATGTGGTGATGGCCCGAAGGTGGGTGGGTAGCAGCCATGCCGGATCAAGCGGGTGGATCCCGCCGATCCCTCAGCCGCTGCTTTTCCCGATCCCGCTTTTGCTCCCGGCGCAAGGAAAATAATTGCCAAAACAGTACCGCAAGCAACAGGGCCTCCCCGAGGAGCCATTCGAACCGAACGAACGGCCCCCAATCCATGGCAGCCCTCATCGTGGGAAAAGGGGCGCCAGGATGACTGGCGCCCGGAGCCCTATCGGGCCATGTCCTAGGACGGCTTTTTCACGGCAGGTGCCCATGCGACACACCAACCGCCGGGATGGATCTCACCCTCGACGATCTTGCACGCATTCGGGTTGATGAAGTTGACGCAGTTGCTGCACATCTGATTGGGCTTCTTGGACTCTATGACATACTGCACCAATTTCTGCGCCATCTTCTGCTGGGCGTGGGCCAAACGCTCCCCCGCCACGCCGGCAACGGAAATTCCTGCAACGACCGTCACACCCGATTGCAGGAAGGAACGCCTCGAAGTCCGGCTACCGTCTCGTTTCGTCATGTTTATCACCTCTCGTTTTTTACCTGGCAGATTTGGGACAGACCTCCATCCCGACGACATCACTCCCGGAGTTTTGAATGACTCCTACGCGCTTCCACAGAAGCCGGTTTCGTGGACCACGCATTCATTGCCGGCGGTCTTAAGCTGCCCGCCGTAAACTCATGTCCGACCAGATCGCTGAAAGCGAGCGTACCAGATGATCGATGTCGGCATCCGTATGCATCGGCGAAGGGGTAATGCGTAGCCGTTCGGTGCCTCGTGGCACGGTGGGGTAGTTGATCGGCTGCACGTAGACGCCGTACCGATCCAGCAGGCAGTCGCTGATCTGCTTGCACTGCACCGGATCGCCCACAATGACCGGAACGATGTGGCTGGGGTTGTTGTAATGCGGAACGCCGACCTCATCGAGCCGTTGGCGCAAGACAGCGACTCGCTCCTGTTGGAGATCGCGCTCGATAGTGCTCGACTTCAAATGGCGGACCGCGGCCAATGCCCCGGCCGCGACCGCCGGCGGCACGGCGGTCGTGAAGATGAAACCGGACGCAAAACTGCGCACGAAGTCACACAGCGCGGCGGACCCGGCGATATAGCCGCCAACCACACCGAAAGCCTTGGCCAAGGTCCCTTCGATGACGGTCAGCCGGTGCGCCACGCCATCGCGCTCGGAAATCCCGCCGCCACGCTTGCCGTATAGCCCCACGGCATGGACTTCATCAATATAGGTCATGGCACCAAAGGCATCCGCTACATCGCAAAGTTCGGCGATCGGCGCGATGTCGCCGTCCATCGAATATACCGATTCGAATGCCACCAATTTCGGCCTGTCCCGGTCCAAAGCCGCCAGTTTGCGCTCGAGGTCCATGGCGCTGTTATGCGCGAAGATGTGCTTTTCCGCGCGGCTATGGCGCACGCCCTCGATCATGGAGGCGTGGTTACTCTCATCGGATATTACCACGCAGCCGGGCAATCTACCGGCCAGCGTGCTCAGGCTGGCCCAATTGGACATGTAGCCGGAGTTGAACAGCAACGCCGCCTCGGTGCCGTGGAGATCGGCCAGTTCCTGTTCCAGCAGCACGTGATAATGGTTCGTTCCTGCGATGTTGCGAGTGCCTCCGGCCCCGGCGCCGCAACGGTCCAACGCTTCGTGCATGGCTTCGATCACCGTGGGGTGCTGACCCATGCCGAGATAGTCGTTGGAACACCACACGGTAACCTGCGACTGGCCGCGCTCCCGGTAATGCGTCGCCTGCGGAAACGCGCCGGCACGCCGCTGCAAGTCGGCGAACACACGGTAATTGCCCTCCCGGCGTAGACCATCAAGGTTTTTGCGGAAGAACGCTTCGTAGTTCATGGCAACCTCCAAGAATCCGGTAACACCGTCACATGCCGGAGAACGCTGGAACGGCGAGGCCTCGCTCCGGGCAGGGCCCACGCCGTTGGGTATAGGCGAGCGCCGATCATACGGTCAGCACCGCTTCGTCCCGGCATGGAGCGACGTCGGGCTCCGCCGTATTACGTGTCGCCAGAGTATGCATGTGGGGGCCTTTTGCGGGGCTCGCCCTACCATCGCCGAGCAGCGGCCCGGCCTGACGCTGCTGCGCGGTCGACTTTCCATGTGTTCCCAAACCCCACTTCCACAGTGCCGTCGCAGGCAATGGCAGCACCAGAAACCAATGTTCGATGATCGCCAGAACCAGCATTGCGGCCGTAAAGGTGTAGGCGGTCTGCTCGAAAAGACTGGCGTCGGCGGTAGCAGCCCGCTGGACCAGCAAGACGGCGGCAATGGTCGCCGCCGTCATCGCCAGTGGAAAGAACAGATTCATTGGCTTACGGGTGAGAAAACCTTCCAGGAAGGCGAGATGCTCGGGCAGAAATTCCTCGCTCAGATTCGGAACGCCGAGAAACACATTCAACTTCGCGCTCAGCCGCATCACCCACAATGTCACGAACAGCCAGGTTCCGACCTGATTGGAGGCTCCCCACGTCAGGGCAATCACGACCGCGCCTGAAATGGCGATCGCCAGTTCGTGATACAAAACGGTCTGAACCGCGTGGAGGAAATGCGGCCAGCCGGAGCATCCGGCGGGGCACCTTTGCTTGCGCGAGCCGGTCACCCCGCCCATCAGGAAGCTGACCTCCTGCCACGCCCAGACCAACAACCCGCTGGTGAAGGAAATGTAGGCGCCGGTAACGCTCCTGTCCCCGGCACTCGCAAACAGTCCATAGATCCCGACGCCGAACAATAGCGTCGCGCCCCGCATGCTCCAGCGAAAGCTCTCTTTCGGCAGCCCATCCAGATACACGATCACACCGGTGCTGAACCACCAGATGAACAATGCATAGAAAACCGGGAAGACGAATTGGGCCATCGCGTGGGGTCTACCTTTACCAGGCCGGGGCCAGGCGTATCTGTCGTGGCAGGGGGTTCCGCTGCGGTCGGAGCAGATAGAGCCGCAAGATCGTCGCGCCAGCAGCCACGCCAAGGCCGGCGCGCTTCAACCGGCCGCCTAAACCACCCTGTGCCTTGGCGGCACCGATCGCCCGAGAAATTCTGAGCAGTCGTTCCAGCCCAACCTGGAAACTGGGATGATCCACATCCAGGGTGACGGGGAATACCTGCTTGCAGATTTCCGTCGTGATACGGAAGACCTGCATGTCGTACTGCGACGGGTCCAAACCCAACGCTTCGTGGAAAACCGGGCGGGCATGATCGCGCACAAACATGGTCGCGAACACAGCCAGTTGGAAGAAGCGGATCCAAAGCCTGTTGACGCCCGTCAGAAGCTGTGGATTGGCGCGCATCACCAGTGCGAATGCCTCACCATGGCGAAACTCGTCATTGCACCATTCCTTGAACCATTTGAAGATCGGATGAAACCGTTTGTCCGGGTTGCGTTCCAACTGGCGATAGATCGCTATATAGCGGGCGTAGCCGATTTTTTCGGATAGATAGACGGCATAGAATATGAATTTCGGCTTGAAGAACGTGTACTTCTTCGCCTTGGTCAGGAAGCTCAGATCGACACCGACGCCGAAATCCTTGAGTGTATCGTTGATAAACCCGGCATGACGCGCCTCGTCGCGGCTCATATAGGCGAAGAGTTGCTTGATTTCCGGGTTCTTGATCC
>JBBIQA010000078.1:15948-19575 GCA_037442565.1 Rhodospirillales bacterium | reverse complement strand
GTTGTAATCAAACCCTTCCCGCGCCGCGAGGGCGACGAACCGGCGCAGGAATAGCGCCTGCTCCACCCGCCCTGGCGCCGCATCGCGCCGCCAGCGCCCGCGGCTCGGCCAGCCGGTCTCGCCGATGGCGATCCGCTTGCCGGGAAACAGCGCCGCCATGCGGTGATACACCGCGCCGACATGCGCCACCGCGCGGCCGATCCCGGTCGGCTCGTCCTCCCAGTACGGCAGCAGATGGATCGTCACGATGTCGACATGCGCGGCGACCTCGGGGAATTGCTGCCAGAACTCCCATACATCGGCATAGGTGACCGGCTGCTTCACCGCCGCGCGCACACGGTCGATCGCGGCGATCAACTCGCCCGGCGGCAGATCGCGGCGCAACAGCACCTCGTTGCCCACCACCACCCGCTCCACCGTGGCAGGATGACGGTTGGCGATGGCGATCGCGGCCGCCACCTCGCGCGCGTTCTGCGCCCGGTCGCCGCCCAGCCATACGCCGAGCCACAGCTTCAGCCCATGCGCCTTCGCCATCGCCGCCAGGTCGTAATCCCCGCCCAGCGCGGCGTAGCTGCGGATCGCCCGCACATGCGGCGCCAGCAGGGCCAAATCCTCGTCCACCTGCGTAGCGCTCGGGAATTGATCCGTCAGCGGCGACTGCCCGTCGCGAAACGGCGCGAACGACACCGAGTTCAGCCTACCGGCGGGCATGACCACGTCGCCGCCTTGCAGCCGGTTCGGCCACCACCAGCCCGCCAGCACGACGCCAGCGAGCAAGATCACCAGCAGCGGCAGCAGGACAACGGACCGGATCATGCCGGCCGCACTACAGCACCGGGCCGAACCGCGAAAGCTTGGCAACGCGGTTCTCGCCACGGCAGGATGCCGCCATGAGCATCGACAACCTCCCCGACGCAACCATCGCCGCCATCCTGACCGGCACGAAGCGCATCGCCCTGGTCGGTGCCTCCAACAAGCCGCATCGCGCGTCGTTCGAGGTGATGGGCTTCCTCCTGCGCGCCGGCTTCGACGTCACCCCCGTCAATCCGCATCTGACCGGCCAGACCCTGCACGGCCGCACCGTGGTCGCCAGCCTGGAGGAGGCCGCGCCGCTCGAAATGGTCGATCTGTTCCGCGCCTCCGCCAACGTCGCCCCCGCCGTCGACGCCGCCATCCGCCTGAGCGCCAAGGTGATCTGGATGCAACTCGGCGTGGTCGACGAGGCCGCCGCGCGGAAAGCCCGCGACGCCGGCATCATCGTGGCGATGGACCGCTGCCCGATCATCGAGAACGCCCGCTTGGGCCTCGTACTCAGCTTGGGGCTCAGCCGGGGGCGCGTCACCACGCCGTCTTGAAGACGCTCCGCCGCCGGACCACCTGCTGCGTAGAACGGTCAACCCCATAGGTCCCCCAATGACCAACGAAGAACGCGACATCATCACCCAGTTCATCACCCGCGTCAGCGGCATCCAGGCGCCGGCGGCGCCCGGCTCGGTGCCGGCCACCATCGCCCCGCTGCCGCCGGTGGACCGGGACGCCGACACGCTGATCAACCAGCTGTTCGTCCAATACCCCGACGCGCGCTACCGCCTGACCCAGACCGCCTTCGTGCAGGAGCATGCCCTGGCGGAAAGCCAAAGCCGCATCCAGCGCCTGGAATGGGAGCTGCAGCAGACCCGCCAGGCGCTCGCGCAAGCCCAACAGGCTGCCCAGCAGGCGGCGCAGCAGGCCACCCAGCCTGCATCGGGCGGCGGCTTCCTCGGCGGCCTCTTCGGCGGCGGCCGGGCCGCCCCTCCGCCGCCCCCGCCGCAATATGCCCCGCCGCCGCAGCAGGGCGCGCCGGTGTGGAACCAGGGCGCGCCCCAGCAAGGCTACCAGCAGCCGCCTCCGCAATACGCCCCGCCCCCGCCGCAATACGCGCCCGGCTATCAGCCCGGCATGTTCCAGCGCTCCGGCTCCGGCTTCCTCGGCTCGGCGCTGACCACCGCCGCCGGCGTCGCCGGCGGCATGGTGGCGGGCAACGCGCTGATGAGCCTGTTCTCCGGCAATCACGGCGGCGGCATGTTCGGCGGTGGCATGGGCGGTGGCATGCCTGGCGGCGGCTTCGCAGCCGCCCCGGTCGCCAGCCCGTGGGCCGCGCCGGCTCCCCTGCCGGAACCGCCGGCACCGCCGCAGGACTATGTGGACCAGGGCAGCTGGGACACCAGCGGCGCCGGCGCGGACCCCGGCAGCGACTGGAACAGCCAGCCCGATTCCAGCGGGGCGGATTCCAGCTGGGCCGATTCCGGCGGCAACGACTGGGGCTCGGGCGGCGACTCCGGCGGCTCGGACGACGTCTGAGGCCTGACGCCCTACACCCACAGGCGGCGCAACCCTCCATTTCCAAATGACTGTTGCGCCGCACAATCAACCCGTGTGTCTATTCGCGGCATGAACGCCCCACCGGACAGTCACACCCCGGACAGCCGCATTCTCGGAACCCTCCCCGTGGGAAAAGCGCCCCCGGGGAGAGTTCCCGTCTGGCTGCCGCTGATGCTCGGCTTCCTCACCGCCGTCGCGCCGCTGTCCATCGACATGTACCTGCCGGCCTTCCCGCAGATCGAGGCGTCCTATGGCGTAGCGCCCGGCACCGCGCAGATCACGCTGGCCGCCTGGTTCGCCGGCCTTGCCATCGGCCAGCTTTCCCAGGGCACCCTGTCGGACCGCTTCGGCCGGCGCATGCCGCTGCTGGTCGCCACCGCGGTCTATACCCTGGCCTCGCTCGGCTGCGCCCTGGCGCCCGACCTGTTCTGGCTGTCGGTGTTCCGTGCCATCGCAGCCCTCGGCGGCTCGGCCGGCATGGTCATCCCGCGCGCCGTCGTGCGCGACCTGTCGGACGGCATCGCCGCGGCGCGGATGATGTCCAAGCTGATGCTGGTCTCCGGCGTGGCACCCATCCTCGCCCCCACCCTCGGCGGCGCCATCCTGCTGGTGGCGTCCTGGCACGCGATCTTCCTGGTCTGCGCGGTGTACGGCGCCATCTGCTGTGCCCTGGTCTGGTGGAAGCTGCCGGACACCCTGCCGCGCGAGCATCGCACCGGCCTGTCGCCGACGACCCTGCTGAACCGCTACGCCACCATCGCGCGCGAGCGCATCTTCGCCACCCATGCGGCGATGGCCGGCTTCGTCAGCTTTGCCATGTTTGCCTATATCGGCGGATCGCCGCAGGCGATGATCGGCACCTTCCATTTGTCCACCGCCGCCTATGGCGGTCTGTTCGGCCTGTGCGCGGCCGGCTTCATCGTCGCCTCCCAGGTCAACCCGCACATCCTGCCCCGCTTCGGCGCGTCGAGCGTGATGCGCACCGCGGTGCGGGTGCTGCTGTGCACCACCGCCAGCCTGGTCGTGCTGTCCTTCGCCGACATCCGTATCCTGCCACTGACCATCGGCCTGATCGTCTCCAGCATGCTTTGCCTGGGCTTCACCCTGCAGAACGTCGCGGTCGGCGCACTGACCCGCCACGCCGCCCACGCCGGCAGCGCCGCGGCGCTGATGGGCACCTGGCAGTTCGTGCTCGGCGCCTCCTCGGTCATGCTGGTCGGACGATTGACCGACGCCACGCCGCGCGGCATGGCCAGCCTGATGCTG
>JBBIQA010000078.1:0-15848 GCA_037442565.1 Rhodospirillales bacterium | reverse complement strand
CTGCTGGACCGCCTGGACGGCCTGCTGATCCCCGGCAGCCCCAGCAACGTCCATCCCAGCCACTATCAGGGTGGCGCCAGCGCCACGCCCGACAGCCACGACCCCGACCGCGACCGCACCACCCTGCCGCTGCTGCGCGCGGCGCTGGCGCGCGGCATGCCGGTGCTGGCGATCTGCCGCGGCATCCAGGAACTGAACGTCGCCCTCGGCGGCACGCTGCACCAGAAGGTGCATGACCTGCCCGGCCGGCAGGACCATCGCGGCGGCCCCGGCACGGCGGAGGAACGCTACCGCCCGAAGCACCCGGTCGCGCTGACCGGCCAGCTCGCCGCCCTGCTCGGCGCCACCGAAATCATGGTGAACTCGCTGCACGGCCAGGCGATCGACCGCCTCGCTGCCGGCCTGGCGGTCGAGGCCACCGCGCCGGACGGCACGATCGAGGCGGTGCGGGTAGAATCTGCGTCAGGCTTCGCATTCGGGGTTCAATGGCACCCCGAATGGCGCTATGCCGACGACCCCGCCAGCACGGCCCTGTTCGCCGCGTTCGGCCAAGCATGCCGCGGGTACGCGGCAGGATCAAGAAAGGCGGCCTAAGATGGATCTGCAACTGGCAGGCAAGCGCGTCCTCATTACCGGCGGCTCCAAGGGCATCGGCCAGGCCTGCGCGGAGGTGCTGGCGGATGAAGGCTGCCACCTGACGCTGGTGGCGCGCGACGCGGCCGCACTGGACGCCGCCGCCTCCGCCATCCGCGCCCGGCGGCAGGTGCAGGTGCGCACCATCTCCGCCGACCTGTCCAGCGACGAGGCCGTTCGCAAGGTCGCCGCGGAAGCCGGCGAGATCGACATCCTGGTGAACAATGCCGGCGCGATTCCGCCCGGCGACCTGCTGGGCGTGGACGACACGACCTGGCGCCATGCGTGGGACCTGAAGGTGTTCGGCTTCATCTCGCTGTGCCGCGCCGTCTATCCGCAGATGAAGGCCCGCAAGGCCGGCGTCATCCTCAACATCATCGGCGCCGCCGGGGAAAAGCTGAACCCCGGCTACATCGCCGGTTCCGCCGGCAACGCCTCGCTGATCGCCTTCACCCGCGCGCTCGGCAAGTCCGCCACCGCCGACGGCATCCGCGTGCTCGGCATCAACCCCGGCGCCACCGCCACGGCACGGCTGGAAATGCTGAACCGCGACCGCGCCCAGAAGCAGTTCGGCGACGCCGAGCGCTGGCGCGAGCTGTTCAGCGCCATGCCCTTCGGCCGCGCCGGCACGCCCGAGGAAATCGCCTGGGCCGCCGCCTTCCTGGTCTGCCCGCGCTCGGCCTATACCTCCGGCACCATGCTGACCATCGACGGCGGGGCCTGACCGAAGCCAGGCCGCCGGTGGCTTCCGAACCGATGAGCGCCGGGCGCATACGGTCATCATGAATCGCATCATACGCCTGGTCGACTACAGCCGGCGCCACGCCGTGGCCATCGTGCTCGGCGGCATCGTGCTGGCGCTACTGTCGGGGCTGGTGTCGTACGCCCGGCTCGGGGTCAGCACCGACACCGACCGCATGTTCTCCGAGCACCTGCCCTGGCGCCAGCGCGCGATCGCCTTCGACCGCGCCTTCCCACAGTTCAAGGACCTGATGGTCGCGGTGGTCGACGGCACGTCGCCGGAGGTTGCCGACGCCACCGCCGCCGCCCTGGCCGAGGGGCTGGCCACCGACAAGACCCATTTCCTCTCCGTCCGCCGGCCCGACGCCTCGCCCTATTTCGACAAGCAGGGCCTGCTGTTCCTCGACAAGCCGGCGCTGGAGAAGGTCCTCGAACACACCATCGATGCCCAGCCCTTCCTCGGCCAGCTCGCCGCCGACCCCTCGGCGCGCGGCCTGTTCGCGTCGTTGGCGCTGCTGGGCCTCGGCGTCACCCAGGATCAGGCCGATCTCGGTCCCTACAAGCCGGCGCTGGAGAATTTCCACCTGGCCATGCAAGGCGCGTTGGCAGGCCACCCGGCGCCGATGTCGTGGATCCGCATGCTCGGCGGCGGCGTCGACGGGCTGGGCGGGAAGTTCCGTTTCGTGCTGATCCAGCCGAAGCTCGATCACGGCGCATTGGAGCCGGGCGGCAAGGCCACCGACGCCGTGCGCGCGGCGATCGCGCGGCTGGAATTCGTCAAATCCGGTCAGGCGCATGTGCGCCTGACCGGCCAGGTGCCGCTGGCCGACGAGGAATTCGCCACCGTCGCACAAGGCATGGTGACCGGCCTCGCCATCAGCGTCACGCTGATCACGCTCTGGCTGTTCCTGGCGGTGCGCACCTGGCGGCTGATCGTGCCGATCCTCGCCACGCTCGGCCTTGGGCTGATGCTGACCCTGCTGTTCGCGTCCGTCGCGGTCGGCACGCTCAACCTGCTGTCGGTCGGCTTCGGCGTGCTGTTCGTCGGCATCGCGGTGGATTTCGCCATCCAGTTCAGCGTCCGCTACCGCCGGTCGCGCCAGTACGTCATCGATGGCTATTATACCACCGGGGCCGAGGCCATGGCCGCGACCGCGCGCCGGGCCGGCGGGCAGATCCTGGTTGCCGCCGCGGCCACCGCCGCCGGCTTCCTGGCCTTCGTGCCGACCGATTTCGCCGGCGTCGCCGAGCTCGGCCTGATCGCCGGCGCCGGCATGCTGATCGCGCTGGCCTGCACCCTGACCTTCCTGCCCGCCGCCATCACGCTCTGCCAGCCCGGACCCGAAACGCGCGAGGCCGGCTTCCCCTGGGCGGTGCCGCTCGATGCCCTGATCGTCCGCCGCCGGCTCGCGGTGCTGGGCGGCTTCGCCGGCATCTTCGTCCTGGCCGCCATCGCGCTGCCCCGGCTGCAATTCGACTCCGACCCGCTGCACACCAAGGACCCGACCACCGAGGCGATGCGCGCGCTGGACGACCTGCTGGCCTCGCCGCTGACCAATCCCTACAGCGCCGAGATCCTGGTCCCCAACGTCGACGCGGCCGCCAAGCTCGCCGCCGCCCTCGCGCCGGTGAAAAGTGCCGGGGAGGTGCTGACCATCGACAGCTTCGTGCCGGAAGGCCAGAAGGAAAAGCTCGCCATCATCGCCGACGCCGCCAATATCCTGGCGCCCACCCTGGCGCCGCGCGAACCGGCCGCGCGGGTCACCGCCGACCAGATCCGCATGGCCGCCTCCACCGCGCTGGCACAGATCGAGCCGGCCTTGCCGAAACTGCCGCCGGACCACCCGCTGGCGCAGATCGCCGGCGACCTGCACCAGCTGATCGCCGCCCCCGAGCCGGTGCTGCTGTCGGCCGAGCAATCTCTGATCCGCTTCCTGCCGGCGGAAATCGACCGGCTGCGCGCGGCACTGGCCGCGACACCCTCCACCCGCGCCGACATCCCGCCCGAGATCGCGCGCGACTGGGTGCTGCCGGACGGGCGCGCCCGCGTGCAGGTGCTCGCGCATGCCGGCGAACGCGACAGCCGCGGCCTCGCCGCCTTCGTGGACGCGGTCCGCGCCGTGGCGCCGGATGCCGGCGGCTCGGCGGTGCAGATCGTCGCGACGGCGGCCACCATTGTCGGCGCCTTCCGCAGCGCGGCGCTGTTCGCCCTCGTGGCGATCACGGTCATCCTGTTCGCCACGCTGCGCCGGCTGCTCGATGTGGTGCTGGTGCTGACGCCGCTGCTGCTCTCCTCGGCGCTGACGGTGCTGATCTGCGTGTTGACCGGCCTGCAGCTGAACTTCGCCAATATCATCGCCCTGCCGCTGCTGCTCGGCCTCGGCGTGTCGTTCAACATCTATTTCGTGATGAACTGGCGGGCCGGCAGGCGCGACTTCCTCAGTTCGGCCACCGCGCGGGCGATCGTGTTCTCGGCGCTGACCACCGGCACCGCCTTCGGTTCGCTCGCCGCCTCGCGCCATCCGGGCACCGCGAGCATGGGCCTGCTGCTGCTGATCAGCCTGGCCTGCACCCTGGTCACGAGCCTGGTCTTCCTCCCCGCGCTGCTGGCCACCGCGCCGCGGAACATCCGGACGGAAACCCGGGATTAACCGGGCCGCGCCAGGCTTGGCCGATGCGAATGTTGCTGGTGCTGCCCATTTTCGCCGCCTTTGCCGGCCCCGCCGGATCCCAGCCAGCCGACTGCGCCCCCGACGCGGAGTCGCCGCCGCCCGCCAGCATACCCCTGCAACTCAACCTTCACGGCCTGCCCGGCGTGCCGTCCGGGATCAGCGGCCAGGCCTATGTCGCAGTACCGCTGACCGAGGGCGGCATGAGCTGCACCGACGCACCGCCACCGCCGCGCGACATCCTGCGCGGGGAGCCTGGCGACGTGTTGCATGGGGATGCGCCGAGCCAGGGCGACCTGCTGCGCGGACCGTAGGCGCGGCGCCGGCCCCACGGGACAGCCCCCAAGAGGACAGCCCCCGGGGGGACAGCTCCAAGGGGGGAGACAGCGGGGGGAACCGCCGGGTCAGGCCGCCCGGACGCCCTCCACGAAGCGCGTCACCTCGGCCGACAGGGCCTGCGTCTGGCGCGCCTGCTCCGAGGTCGCCGCCAGTACCTTCGCGGCGGTCTCTCCGGCGAGCGCCGTCGCCTGGCTCATGCCGACGATGTTGGCGGTCACGGTCTGGGTGCCGATGGCGGCCTGCTGGATGTTGCGCGCGATCTCGTCGGTGGCGGCGCCCTGCTGCTCCACCGCCGAGGAAATGGCGGTGGCGATGCCGCTGACCTCCTCGATGATGCCGGTGATGCCCTGGATGGCGAGCACGGTCTCCCGGGTCGCGGCCTGGATCTGGCCGATCTGGGAGCTGACCTCCTCCGTCGCGCTGGCGGTCTGCTGCGCCAGGCCCTTCACCTCGGAGGCGACCACGGCGAAGCCCTTGCCGGCCTCTCCGGCGCGAGCGGCCTCGATCGTGGCGTTCAGCGCCAGCAGGTTGGTCTGCGCCGCGATCGTGCTGATCAGCCCGACCACGTCGCCGATCTTCTGTGCGCTTTCGGTCAGGGCACGCACCATGCGATCGGTGCGGCGCACGTCCTCGGCGGCGCGGCCGGTCATTCGGGCGGAATGGGTGACCTGGCGGTTGATCTCGGCGATCGACGCGCCGAGTTGCTCGGTCGCCGAGGCAACCGCCTGCACGCCGGCGCTCGACTGCCCCGCCGCGGTGGCGATCCCGGTGGCCTGTTCGCTGGCCTGCGAGGCGGTGCCCGCCATCGCCTCCGCCCGCGCCTGCATGTCGGCCGAGGTGGTGGCCAGCACGCCGACGAGCTGACCGATCCGGGTTTCGAAATCGGTGGCCAACTGCGCCATGTCTCGCCGGCGCGCGGCCTCGGCGCGGGCGGCATCCTCCGCCCGCTCGGTTTCGGCGGCCCGCAGCCGCGCGGCGTTGTCGCGGAAGACCGCCAGCGTCCGGGCCATCCGTCCGACCTCGTTGCGCCCATCGGCGGCGGGAACGGTGACATCCAGATTGCCGTCCGCGAGCTGTCCCATCACCCGGGTGATGCGAACCACCGGCCCGGCGATTGACCCGCCGACCAGCCAGGCCATCAGCAGCCCGAACAGCAGGCCGGCGCCGCCCACTTCCAGCAACCGCGCGCGGGTGCGCGCCACGGTGGCATCGGCCTCGGCCGAGATATCGTTCTGCTCGGCGGTGACGCGGTCCGTCACCGACCCGGTGTCGGCCGCCAGTATCTCCGCCGTGGTGCGCATCGTGTCGTTCAGCAGCCGGTCCAGCTTGCCCGCAAGATGGTCGATCTGCCGGTAACTGGTCGCGTAGACCCGCATCTGTCGCTGAATCGTCTCGGCGACCGTACGCGCATCGTCCTCCGCGCCTTCGCCGATGAGGGCGGTGAGCCGGTCGTCGAGCTTGGCCAGAACGGTGTCGGCGGCGGACCGGTCCGACGAGTCGGCACCCGCCAGCGCCTTGTTGGCCGCAAGCCGCGCCTCCATCATCAGCAGGCGCGCGGCGGAGACGATGCGCGCCTGGGAGGCGTCAGCCGAGGATTCGGAATCCATGTAGGCACGGAAGGCGGCATCCGCCATCCGGCCCGCCGGCTCCAGGCCCTCGCCCTTCAGGCGCTCCATTTCGTGGCGCAGCGCCACCACCTTGTCGAAGCCCTGGCGGTAGGAGGCGAACTCCCCGGCGATCGCCTCGATGCGGTGGCGCAGGATGGGACCATGCGCCGCGGCCTGGGCCGCGTCGATGTCCGCCTGGATCTTCCTGGCGACCGTGGCTGCGTTGGCCGCCGAGGCGTCCCGCCCGGTCAGGCCGAAATCACGCACCTCGATCCGCATCAGCAGGAAGTCGCGCTCGAGCGCGTTGGCGGTCGTTACCTCCGCCATCCGCCCCGTAACGCCCTGGAACGCGGCGGAGATCGAACGCAGGCCGCCGTCCGACACCCAGATCAGCGCGGCCAGGATCAGCAACATGCTGGAAAATCCCAACAACACCTTGGGCTTGATCGAAAGTCCTGCCAAACGGCGCATGTCGTGCTCCGGCGTGAAACGGAAATTACAACGACATCCTGGCCGGGCGGTCTTAAGGAAGCATGTGCGCCGCGACGCGCGGGGCGATTTTCCGGCGTTCAGGCGATGCGGATCACCACCTTCCCGACATGCGCCTGCGACTTCAGGTGATGATAGGCGGCGCGGGCATCGGCGAAATCGAACACACGGTCGATCACCGGGCGGATGCCGTGCAGTTCGATGGCGCGGTTCATCGCCTCGAACATCTGCCGCGAGCCGACATAGATGCCGCGCACCGTCAGCGTCCGGCGCATCATCGGCGTCGGGTTGATCTCGCCGCCGGTCAGCACGCCGATCAGGTGGATGTTGCCGCCCAGCCGCGCCGCCTCCACCGAGCGCGGCAGCGTGCCGGCGCCGCCGACCTCCACCACATGATCCACGCCGCGTCCATCGGTCAGCGCCAGCACCTGTTCGTGCCATTCCGGATGCTGGCGGTAGTTCACCCCGTCGGACGCGCCGAACGCCTTCGCCTGCGCCAGCTTGGCATCGGAAGACGAGGTGGCGATCACCCGCGCCCCGGCGGCGCGGGCCAGTTGCAGCGCGAAGATCGACACGCCGCCGGTGCCCAGCACCAGCACGCTCTGCCCGGCGATCAACGGTTTTCCTGCAAAGAGCGCGTTCCAGGCGGTGACCGCCGCGCAGGGCAGGGTCGCACCTTCCTCGAACGACAGATGCGCCGGTAGCTGCACCAGGCCATGCTGGTCGAACAGCCTATACTCCGACAACACGCCGTCGATCGCGCCGCCGAGCGAGGTTGGCGGGTCCTCTGGCGAGATCTCCCCGCCCAGCCAGGACTGCATGAAGATGCCCGCCACCCGGTCACCGGCCTTCACCCGGGTCACGTCGGCGCCGATCTCCACCACCTCCCCGGCGCCGTCGGACAGCGGCACCAGATTGGGCGGCGCCGTGCCTCGGCCATAGCGTCCGGAAGCGACCATCAAATCACGAAAATTCAGACTGGCCGCGCGCATGCGCACCAGCACCTGGCCGCGCGCCGGGCGTGGGGTGTCCGCCTCGGCCATCGCCAGCGTGTCGATGCCGTCCGCCTGGGGAAAGCGATAGAATTTCATCTTTTTACTCCCTAGTAGCCACGCTGGATGTCGAAGAGGTTCGGCAGCCTCTGGCCATCGCGCCGCGCGCGCAGATTGGCGAAGAAGATATCCAGGCTATCCGCATTGTAGGTATTCGGATCGTCCGCCGAGGTGTGCGGGCTCATGATAAGGTTCGGCGTGGTCCACAGGCGATGGCCTGGCGGCACCGGTTCTGGCACGAACACGTCCAGCACCGCCGTCAGCCGGCCCGAATCCAGCTCGTCGCACAGTGCGTCCTGGTCCAGCAGGGCGCCGCGGCCGATGTTCACCAGGCCGGCGCCATCCGGCAGCAGCGCGAGCCGCCGCCGGTCGATCAGGTTCCGCGTCGCCTCGGTCAGCGGGCAGGCCAGGACCAGGAACTCCGCGCCCGGCAGCACGCGATCCAGATCGGCGGTGGTGACCACCTCCGCGCAATGCGGATGCGGCGCCGCCCGGGTACGCACGCCGGTCACCTGCATGCCGAATTGGGAAAAATGCTTTGCCGCCGACCCGCCGAGCGAGCCTAGCCCAACCACCACGACCCGGCGGCCGCGCAGCACGGTGCCCCATAGCTTGCGCCACCGCCCCGCCCGCTGGTCGGTGACGAATTCGGGGATGCGGTTCGCCAGCATCAGCACCGACATCAGCGCGAACTCGCCGGCCTTGTCCGCGTGCGTGCCGCTGTTGTTCAGCAGGCTCACCCCGGCCGGCAGCCAGTCGAACGGCGCCAGCATATTCAGCCCGGCCGAGGTCGCCAGGATCAGCTGCAAACGCGGCGCGGCGACCGGGAACGACGCCTTGATCGTGTCGGTGTCGCTGATCAGCGCCTCCGCCTGCGCCATGCCGGCCGCGAATTCCGCCGCGGTATCGCCGATGCTGACGACATGACCGGCGCCGATCTCGCCGGCGCGCGCGACCGCCGCCTCCCACATCTCTCGGGAGAACCGGAACAGGGGATCATTGACGGGGTTCTGCAGATGGATGCGCATGGCCGCGACTATACCGTCGTGCCGCTCAATGTATGCAGCAGCACCGCCGCCGCCTGCGCCACGTTCAGGCTCTGCACCCGCCCGCTGCCGTCGATGCGGATCTGCCGCCGGCACGCCGCCAGCACGTCAGGGGATATCCCCCGCTCCTCGTTGCCCAGCACCAGCGCCACCGCCCGGTCGCGCGGCAGCGCCGACAGCGGCGCGGCATCCGGCGTCAGCGCAGCCGCCACCGTGCGGTAGAACGGCTGCATCGCCGCCAAGGCCGCCGGCAGATCGCGCGTCCGGAACAGCAGCAGATGCTCCAGCCCGCCCTCGGCAGTGCGATACGCCGCGTCGGACGGCATGGCATTGCCCGGCGCCTCGCCGATCAGCAGGCCCGGCACGCCGAAGAACGCGGCGCAGCGGGCGATGGCGCCCAGATTGTGCGGATTGCCAATGCCGTCCAGCACCAGCAGGAAGGTCAGCCGCGGCACATTCTCGCGGTCGAAGATCGGGATCGCCCGCGGCTTCGCCACCGCGACGATCCCGCCGTGATGCCCGGTGCCGGCGATCTTCTCCAGCGTCTCGGCATCGACCATCCGGTACGGCTTCTTGCGCGCCGCGAGGCCGGCGCAATAGCCGCCCACCACCGGCTTCATCTCCGCCAGGTAGAACAGCCGCTGCACGTCGTCCGGCCGCTTGGCGAAAAGCGCGGCCACCGCATTGGCGCCGCAGATATTATCCGTGTTCATCACGGCTGCTTCCGCCCCGGCCCGCCGCCTGTCAACCTGGGTTCATGATTCCCATTCTCTTTCAGGACCAGCACTTCGTCGTGCTGAACAAGCCGCCGGGCCTGGCCGTGCATCCCGGCCCGCGCGGCGGCCCCAGCGTGGAGGACTGCTTCCCGCTGCTGTCCCGCCGCAAGGACGGCCCCTGGCTGGCCCACCGGCTGGACGCGGATACCGCCGGTTGCCTGGTCGTCGCGTTGCGCAAGACGGCCCTGATCGCCGCCCAGCAGTCTTTCGCCAGCGGCCACGCCCACAAGACCTACTGGGCGGTGGTGCGCGGTGCCCCCGCTTCCGACAGCGGTGTGGTGACGAACCGATTGCTGCGAAAGTCGGAAAAATCCGGCTGGCGGATGGTCGTCGATCCTACCGGCCAGCCGGCAGAGACAAAATGGCGGGTGCTCGGGCGGGCCCCCGGCATCGCCTGGATGGAATTCCGCCCCCTCACCGGCCGCACGCACCAGATCCGCGTCCACGCCGCGCATCTCGGCTGGCCGATCCTGGGCGACCCGGTCTACGGCGCGAAACCCGCCCCGGGCGAACGGCTGCATCTGCTGGCCCGCGCCATCCGCCTCGATCTCGACCCGCCGGTCGTCGCCCAGGCGCCGCCGCCCGATCACATGCTGGCGGCGCTGCGACGCTGCGGGTTCAGCTGACCGTCGCGCCGAGCAACCGATCCACCACCCGCTCCACGCTGTCGCGCCAGGGCGGCAGTTTCTGGCCGAAGATCTGTTCCAGGCGGGTGCAGTCGAGGCGGGAATTGGCAGGGCGCGGCGCTGGGGTGGGGTAGTCGGCCGTCGCGATGGCATCCACCAGCGGCATCGGCCGGCCATGCCGGGAAGCCGCCTCGAACGCCGCCATCGCCAGGCCGTGCCAGGTGGTGGCGCCGGTGCCGGCGGCGTGCACGATCCCGCCGTAGCCGGGCTGCCAGCCTTGCGAGAGGATGTTGACGGCGATGTTCAGGATCGCCTCGGCCAGATCGTCGGCCGAGGTCGGACAGCCGTGCTGGTCGGCGACCACGCGCAGACGGCCCTCGCCTTGCGCCTGGATACGCTGGGCCGCGTTCAGCATGGTGCGGATGAAATTCTTGCCGGTGGCGGAGTAGACCCAGGCCGTGCGCATCACGATCGCCTGGGCGCCGGAGGCCAGCACCGCCTGCTCGCCGGCGAGCTTGGTGGCGCCGTAGACGCTTTGCGGCGCGGTCGGGTCGGTCTCGACATAGGGCGCCTGTTTGCGGCCATCGAACACATAGTCGGTGGAGACATGGATCAGTGGCACCCCGGCCACGGCGCACAGGGCCGCCAGTCTGGCCGGGCCGGTATGATTGGCGCGTGCCGCGGCGTCCGCGTCGCTCTCGGCCGCGTCCACGGCGGTATAGGCGGCGGCGTTGACCACGAAGCCGGGGCGCGTGGCGCGAAACACCGCCTCAATCGTCTCGGGCCGGTCGAAATCGAACTCCGGCCGCCCGACCCGGATCACCGCCACCCCGCGAGCGCGGGCCAGGGCATCCAGTGACGACGCCAGTTGCCCAGCCCCGCCGGTAACAAGAATCGGCACCGGTGTCATGGCGGTCAGACCAACCCGTTCGGATAATCGGACAGCTTCGGCATCACCTGATCCTTGTCCGACAGCACCGCCGCCCCGGCCGCCACCGGCCAGGGCAGCGCCAGGGTCGGGTCGTCCCACACGACGCCCCGCTCCGCCGCGCGGTCATACGGCGCGGTCACCTTGTAGGCGACCTCGGTATCCGGCTCCAACGTGCAGAACCCGTGCAGAAACCCGCCGGGGATCCAAAGCTGGCACCAATTGGCGGCGGTCAGCTCCGCCGCGACATGCTTGCCGTATGTCGGCGAGCCGGGCCGCACATCCACCGCCACGTCCCAGATCGCCCCCCGCAGGCAGCGCACCAGCTTGCCCTGCACATTCGGCGCCACCTGCAGGTGCAATCCGCGCACCGTGCCCCGCTTGATCGACAGGCTCTGGTTGTCCTGCACGAACGGCCCGGAGATGCCCAGCGCCGCGTAGCGCGCGGCATGCCATGTCTCGACGAATACCCCGCGCGGATCGGCGAATTGCTGCGGCGTCAGCAGCAGCACCTCGGGTATGGCGAGCGCCTCGACCTTCATTCGTGCACTCCGTCCGCCAGTTCCATCAGTACCCGGCCAAGCTCGGTCTTGCCCAGCTTGCCCGCCTGCACCCGCAATTCGGCCTTATCGATGAAGCCCATCCGGAACGCCACTTCCTCCGGGCAGCCGACCAGCATGCCGGTGCGCGACTGGATGGTCTGCACATAGGTCGCGGCCTGGATGAGGCTGTCCGGCGTGCCGGCATCCAGCCAGGCATAACCGCGCGACAGCCGCTCCACCTGCAGCGTGCCTTCCGCCAGATAGACCCGGTTGAGGTCGGTGATCTCCAACTCGCCGCGCGCCGAGGGCTTAATCCCGGCGGCGATGTCGCAAACCCGGTCGTCGTAGAAATACAACCCCGTCACCGCCCAGTTGGACTTCGGATGGGCCGGCTTCTCGACGATCTCCTCGGCCCTGCCGTGCTCATCGAACGACACGACGCCATAGCGTTCGGGATCGCGCACCTGATAGGCGAACACGCTCGCACCCTCGGCCCGCGCCGCCGCGCCGCGCAGCAGGGCGGACAGATGATCGCCATGGATCAAATTGTCGCCGAGTGCCAGAGCACAGGCCTCGCCCGCGATCCAGTCCCTCCCGATCAGGAAGGCCTGGGCGATCCCGTCCGGGCTCGGCTGCACCGCATAGGCGATCTTCGCCCCGAGGCGCGAGCCATCGCCCAGCAGCCGGCGGAACTGCGGCAGGTCCTCCGGTGTGGAGATCACCAGGATATCGCGGATACCCGCCAGCATCAGCGTGGACAGCGGATAATAGACCATCGGCTTGTCGTAGACCGGCAGCAGCTGCTTGGACGCCGCCAGCGTCATCGGATGCAAGCGGGACCCGGACCCGCCCGCCAACACTATGCCCTTCATGCGGCGTCCTTCTTATTGGTCGTGCCTTGGGTCGTCCCCAGGCGCTGGCCGGCATAACGCGCGGCGCGCAGCGCCTCCCACCAGGTTCGGTTGGCCAGGTACCAGTCGATCGTGCGCGCCAGCCCCGCCTCGAAATCATACGGCGCCTTCCAGGCCAGCGCCGCCTCTGATCGGGATGGGTCGATCTCGTAGCGGAAATCATGCCCGGGCCGGTCGGTCACGAAGCGGATCAGCCGCTCTCGCGGCCCGGCCGGATCGGGCAGCCGCCGGTCGAGCTCGGCGCAGATCGCCTTGACCACCTGCAAATTCGTCCGCGGCTGGCGTCCGCCGATCGCATAGGTCGCCCCGGCCTCGCCGCGCTCCAGCACCCGCACCAGGGCCTCGGCATGATCCTCGACGAACAGCCAGTCACGCATGTTCGACCCGTCGCCATAGACCGGCAGTTCCTTGCCCTCCAGCGCGTTCAGCGTCACCAGCGGGATCAGCTTTTCGGGAAACTGCCAGGGGCCGTAATTGTTGACCGTGTTGCTCACCAGGGTCGGCAGCCCGTAGGTGTGCTGCCAGGCGCGCACCAGATGATCGGACGCCGCCTTGCTGGCCGAATAAGGGCTACGCGGATCGTACGCCGTGGTCTCGGTGAACGGCGGATCGTTCGGATGCAGCGCCCCGAAGACCTCGTCGGTCGAGACATGGTGGAACCTGAACGCCGCCTTTCCGGCCGCATCCAGCCCGGCCCAATGCTCCCGCGCCGCTTCCAGCAGCACGAAAGTGCCCACGATGTTGCTCTGGATGAACGGCGCCGGCCCGTCGATCGAGCGATCGACATGGCTTTCCGCCGCCAGATGCATCACCGCGTCCGGCCGGTGGGTGGCGAACACCTGGCGCATCGCCGGCGCGTCGGCGATGTCGGCCAGCACATGGGTATAGCGCGGATGGGTCCGCGCCTCCTCCAGCGCGTCCTCGGAGGCCGCGTAGGTCATCTTGTCGACATTGACGATCGAATGGTCCGAGGCCCGGATCAGGTGGCGGACCACGGCGGAGCCGATAAATCCGCATCCGCCGGTCAGCAACAGCTTCATTGGTTCACCGCGTAAATATCCTGTCCATCAAATCGCGAGGTTAACAGCATGGATGGCCCCTCCCGGGCAATACATGAGTACTCGTACGCTTACCGCGCCAGCAGCATCCCCGCCCAGGTCGCGCCCAGGCAGAGCAACACAGACCCCGCGACATAGCCGAAAGCCGGCCCGAGATCGCCGAGGTGGATCATCTCCACGACCTGCAGGCTGAAAGCTGAAAAAGTCGTGAATCCGCCGCAGATCCCGACCATCAGGAAGATACGCGCGTCCGGATGCCAGCCAAGCCGCTCCGGCGTCAGCGTCAGCCCGGCCACGGCGCCGATGAGCAGCGATCCCAGCACATTGATCAGCAATGTGCCCCACGGGAACCGGCTGAAACCCAGCCCCGCCGCCCAGCCGGTCATCCAGAACCGCGCCATGCTGCCCAGCCCGCCGCCGACAGCCACCCAGAAATACGTCGCAACACCGCCCATCAGAGTTCCTTCGCCAGCTGTTCTCGCCCTGCCGCATTGCACGATGGCGTGTGTTCACATCCGCCAGCAAGATGGGCTGCCAGCAAGACGTGTGCCGCACCCGCCTTCGCCACCGCGGGCGCCCCTTGGGAGCCGACCTGCAAGGCGCGCATGACCGCCTGGCTGTTCAAAAGATCATAACGCTGCTTACTATAACGCCTGTATTGATTCCCAGCCCCCCTCCCCCAACTGACATGCGATGACCGAGATCCGCCGCGACCTGCTGTTCCTGCTCCACGACGTCGCCAGGCTGCTGCGCGTCGACGCGGATAAGCGCGCACGGCTGCACGGCATGACACGGGCGCAGTGGATCCTGCTTATCTGGCTCGAACGCCAGCCCGGCATAACCCAGAAGGAACTGGCCGAGATCATCGAGGTCGAGCCGATCACTATAGCCCGGCTGGTCGACCGGCTGGAGAAAAGCGGCATGGTCGAACGCCGGCCCGATCCCAGGGACCGGCGGATCTGGCGCCTGCACCTGCGCCCGCCGGCGCTGCCGATGCTGCGCGAGATCGACCGCCAGCGGGCACACATAACCGGCGTCCTGACCGCGGGCCTGAACGAAGCGACGCTCGAAAGCATGACGGAAGCACTCCTGCATATGAAGACCACCCTCACGCTCTGCCCCCGACAGCCGCGCCGCGCGGCGGACGCCGCATCGCCAGCCGACCAGACCGAAGTCCAGAATATCGAAGCCCAGAAGACCGAAACACGGGAGATCGCCTGATGTCCCAGGCCACTGCCGCCCCCGCTGCCTCCTCCGCCGCCCCGGCGCTGCGCGTGTCGGAGGGCCAGGTTTCGTCTGGCAACACGCGCCGCACGCTGCGCCGCAGCCTGCGCCCGGTCCTGATGCTCGGCGGCATCGTCGTCGTCGCCATCGGCGCGCTCTACTACTGGAAGACCGGCGGGCGCGTCGTCTCCATCGACGACGCCTATGTCCGCGCCGCCAAGGAAGCGATCGCCACCGACGTATCCGGTATCGTGCTCGACGTGCCGGTGCATGAAGGCCAGCGCGTCAACAAGGGCGACGTGCTGCTGCGGCTGGACCCAAGGCCGTTCCAGATCGCCCATGACGGCGCCGTGGCCAATCTCAACGCCACGGTCGCCACCCTGAACGCGATGAAACTCGACTATCAGCGCATGCTGCGTGACGCCCAGGTGAAGGCGGCCCAGGTCGAGGCCGATCAGGCGAACTACGAGCGCTACGCCAACCTGGTGAAGGGCGGCGGCGTTACCCGGGCCGACTACGACAACGCCCGCTTCCAACTCGCCGCCAACCGCCAGGCGCTGGAGGCGCTGAAGGTCAACGCCACCGTGCAACTCGCCCGGCTCGGCGGCGATCCGAATGTGGACGTCGTGACAATGCCCGAATACCTGCAGGCCAAGGCCAGGGTCGACGAAACCCAGCGCCAGCTGGATCACACCGTCATCCACGCCCCCTTCGCCGGCATCGCCACACAGGTGGAAAGCGTGCAGCCCGGCATGTACCTCGCCGCCGCCACCGCCGCATTCGGCCTGGTGTCGACCAAGCGTGTCTGGGTGGAAGCCAATCCCAAGGAAACCGAGCTCACCTACGTCAAACCCGGCGATCCCGTTCAGGTCACCGTCGACACCTACCCGGGCCGGACCTGGGAAGGCACGGTGGAAAGCATCAGCCCGAACACCGGATCGGAATTCTCGATCCTTCCGGCGCAGAACACCTCCGGCAACTGGGTGAAGGTGGTCCAGCGCATCCCGGTACGCATCAAGGTCGACCGCAAACCCGACGACCCTGAACTGCGGGCGGGCATGAGCGTGGTCGCGGAGATCGACACCGGCCACAGCCGGAGCTGGCACGACCTGATCCCATGACGCAGGCCAGGTTGGGGCTCCGCCCCAAACCCCAGGGGGGCTCCGCCCCTCCACCCCGCAAGGGAACTCGTTCCCTTGACCCTTTT
>JBBIQA010000077.1:7946-19575 GCA_037442565.1 Rhodospirillales bacterium | reverse complement strand
CATAGTTTCTTCTGCGCGGCGAGATCGGGTGCTTCGAACCAGGCGTCGCGCAGCGCTTCCATCTTCGGGTCCGTCGGCCAGCCGAACCAGGAGGCGAGGCCGGCGCCGCGGATGCCGATGGAGGGCGCCGGAGACAGGTTTCCGAAGCCGCCGAGCCAGGTGTAGAAGATGTTCCAGCCGCCCTTGTCGACCGGTTCCCGGCTGGCGCGGCGCTGCACCACCGTGCCCCATTCCAGCGCCTGGAAATCGGTGTTCATACCAATCTTGGTCAGAACATCCGAGGCCACCTGCGCCTCGGCGAAGATCGACGGGATGGTGGAGGCGGCCAGGATCACCACCTTCTCGCCCTTGTAGCCCGCGGCGATCAGGTCCTTCTTCAGCTTCTCGTAATCCTTCGGCCCGCGGGTGATCTCCACGCCCACCGTGCTCGCCAGCGGGGTGCCCGGCACGAACATGCCGACATCGGTCTTGATGATTTCCGGCACGGCGCCGGCCACGGCCTCCATGATCTCCTTCTGGTCCATCGCCGCCACCACCACGCGGCGGACCGCCGGATTGTCGAACGGCGGGAACAGATGATTGAACCGCAGGCAGCCGATTTCGCCGGTCTTGTCCTTGACCTCGACGACGATGTTCTTGTTGGACCTCAACTGCGGGACCAGGTCGATGGTCGGGTTTTCCCACCAATCCACCTCGCCCTGCATCAGCGCCGCCGCGGCGGTGGCGGGGTCGGGGATGAAGTTCCAGACCACGCGATCGAAATAGGCGATCTTCGGCCCGGCGTTGAAGCTCGGTGCGCCATCCTTGCGCGGCACGTAGTCGGCGTTGCGCGCGAACACCACGCGCGAGCCGGACACGCGCTCGTCGGGCAGGAAGCGGAACGGGCCGCTGCCGATCGCTTCCGTCACCTGCTTCATCGCGTCCGTCATGGCCAGGCGCTCGGGCATCATGACGCAATAGACCTGGCCCAGCGCGTCCGGCAGCAGGCTGAACGGCTTCTTCAGGCGGATGCGGATCACCTTGTCCGACGGGGCGGTCATTTCGTCGGTGCGCGCCGCCAGGGCCTGGCCGAACGGGTCGCGCTTGCTGAAGCGGGCGATGGAGGCGACGCAGTCCTTGGCGAGAACCGGCGTTCCGTCGTGGAATTTCAGGCCGTCGCGCAGGGTCAGGTTCCAGGTCTTGCCGTCGTCGCTGACCTGGTGGCCCTCGATCATCTGCGGCTGCACCTTGAAGCTCGCGTCATAGGCGTAGAGCGTGTCGAACACGGCCAGGGAGTAGTTGCGGGTGATATCCGCGGTGGTCCAGACCGGATCGAGGGAAACCAGATCGGCGTGCGGCACGAAGCGGATGACCCGCTGGTCCTCGGCAAGCACGATCTTCGGCGCGGCCAGCGCGGTCGCCCCGGCCAGCGCGGATTTCAGTACCGTACGTCTTTTCATTCGATCAGCCCCCGGAGATGATAACGCGCACCATCATTGACCGAATTGTCATGCCGCGCAGCAAAAAAAACGGACCGCGACGGCATAGGCCGCGCGGTCCGGGTCAGGCGGTCCGGCGGGGTGGCACCCCGCCGGATCCAGGCAGGATCAGCCCGCTTTGGCGACCGCGCGCCTGGTCATTACCCCGATCAGATGCGCCCGGTAGGGGGCCGAGGCATGGATGTCGCTGTTCAGGCCGTCTTCCGGCGTGGTCACGCCGTTGACCGCATCGGCGGAGAAATTGGCGCTCAGGGCCTTTTCCATGTCGGCGTGGCGGAACACGCCACCTTGGCCCGCCCCGGTGATCGCCACCCGCACGCCGGCCGCCGTCTTGGCGACGAACACGCCGACCATCGCATAGCGCGAGGCGGGATTGCGGAACTTCTCGTAAGCGGCCTTTTCCGGCACCGGGAAGGTTACGGATGTGATCAGTTCGCCGGGTTCCAGCGCCGTGGTGAACATGCCCTGGAAATAATCATCCGCCTTGATCTCGCGCCGATCGGTCCTGATCGTCGCACCCAGCGCCAGCGCGGCGGCGGGATAGCAGGCGGACGGGTCGTTGTTGGCCAGCGAACCGCCGATGGTGCCGCGATTGCGCACCTGGTTGTCGCCGATCCAGGAGGCGAGATCCGCCAGCGCGGGAATGGCTTTCCGAACATCGGCCGACGCGGCCACGGCGGCATGCGTGGTCATGGCAGCGATGGTCACGCTGGCACCCGACACCGTGATCCCGGTGAGGCCGAGCTTCGCGAGGTCGACGACGGCGGTCGGCTTGGCGAGGCGCTGCTTCAGCACCGGGATGAAGGTCATGCCGCCGGCGAGCGCCTTGGCTTCGTCATCCGCCGTCAGCGCCTTGACCGCATCGGCGACGCTGCCCGGCTTCTGATAGGTGAAATCATACATCGTGCATGTCCTCTTTTATTCAGCGGTTCTTATTCGGCGGCCATGGCGGGCCTGCCCGCCTGGATGATCGACCAGAGCTTCTGCGGCGTGGCGGGCATGTTGATGTGGCGGACGCCATATTCCTTCAGCGCATCCACCAGGGCGTTGATGATCGCCGGCGGCGAGCCGATCGCGCCGACCTCGCCGCAGCCCTTCACGCCCAGCGGATTGTGGGTGCAGAGGGTGATTTCGGTGCCCACCGAGATATTCGGCAGATTATCCGCGCGCGGCATGGTGTAGTCCATCATCGAGCCGGACAGAAGCTGGCCGGAGCTGTCGTAGATCGCCGCTTCCAGCAGCGCCTGGCCGATGCCCTGCGCCACGCCGCCCTGGATCTGGCCTTCGACGATCATCGGGTTGATCACCCGGCCGACATCGTCCACCGCGGTGAAGTTGATCACCGTGGTGACGCCGGTTTCCGGATCGATCTCCACTTCCGCGATGTGGCAGCCGCCGGGGAAGGTGAAGTTCTTCGGGTCGTAGAACGCGGTTTCGTCCAGGCCCGGCTCGAGTTCCTCGATCGGGTAGTTGTGCGGCACGTAGGCGGCCAGTGAGATGTCCGTCAGGGTCTTGGTCTTGTCCGTGCCGGCCACCGAGAAGACGTTGTCCTTGAACTCGATGTCCTCGACCGCGGCTTCCATCAGGTGGGCGGCGATCTTCTTGCCCTTGGCGATGATCTTGTCCATTGCCTTGACCATGGCGGTGCCGCCGACGGCCAGCGACCGGCTGCCGTAGGTGCCCATGCCGAACGGGATCTTCGCGGTGTCGCCATGCACCACCTCCACCTGGCTCATCGGCACGCCCAGCTGTTCGCAGACGAGCTGCGCCAGCGTGGTTTCGTGCCCCTGGCCGTGGCTGTGGGTGCCGGTGAACACCGTGACCGAGCCGGTCGGATGCACGCGGATATTGGCGACTTCATACAGGCCCGCGCGGGCGCCGAGCGACCCGACGACGGCCGACGGCGCGATGCCGCAGGCTTCCAGATAGGTGGAAATGCCGATCCCGCGCAGTTTCCCGCGTGAAGCGGCGGCCTTGCGACGGGTTTCGAAGCCGGTGTAGTCGGCCACTTTCAACGCTTCGTTCAAGGTCGCGGTGTAGTCGCCGCTGTCGTATTGCAGGGCGACGGGGGTCTGATAGGGGAAGGCGTCGGAGGGAATGAAGTTCTTGCGGCGCAGCTCGATCTTGTCGATGCCGGTGTCCTTGGCGACCGCATCCACCAGGCGCTCGACCAGGAACGTCGCCTCCGGCCGGCCGGCGCCGCGATAGGCGTCCACCGGAACGGTGTTGGTGAACACCGCCTTCACCTCGCAATAGATCGCCGGCGTCTTGTACACCCCGGCGAGCAAGGTGGCGTACAGGTAGGTCGGCACGCAGGGCGCGAAGGTGGACAGGTATGCGCCCATGTTGCACAGCGTATGGACCCGCATCGCCAGGAAATGGCCCTCGGCATCCACCGCCATCTCCGCGGTGCTGTCATGGTCGCGGCCGTGCGCGTCCGACATGAAGCTTTCGGTGCGCTCGGCGGTCCATTTGATCGGGCGGCGCACCTTGGCGGAGGCCCAGGTGACGATGGCCTCCTCGGCGTAGTGATAGATCTTCGAGCCGAAGCCGCCGCCGACATCGGGGGCGACGACGCGCAGCTTGTTCTCGGGGATGTGCAGCACGAAGGCGCCCATCAGCAGCCGGATCACATGCGGGTTCTGGCTGGTGGTGTAGAGCGTGTAGTCGCCGGAGTTCACGTCGAACTCACCCACGGCGGCGCGCGGCTCCATGGCGTTCGGGATCAGCCGGTTGTTCAGCAGATCGAGGCGAACGATCTTGTGGGCGGTGGCGAAGGCGGCATCGACCATCGCCTTGTCGCCGATATGCCAGTCGTAGCAGATGTTGCCGGGCGCATCGTCGTGCACCGCGGCGGCATTTGGGGCGATCGCGTCGCGCACGCCGGCGACGGCGGGCAGGTCTTCCAGCTCGATGACCAGCAGCTCGGCCGCGTCCTTCGCCTGTTGGCGGGTTTCGGCGATCACCACCGCGATGGGATCGCCGACATGGCGCACCTTGCCGACCGCGAGCACCGGGTGCTTCGGCTCGGCCATCGGGCTGCCGTCCTTGTTGTGGATCTGCCAGCCGCAGGGCAGGCCGCCGATTTCCTCGGCATCCAGGTCGGCGCCGGTGAACACCGCCAGCACGCCGGGAGCGGCCTTTGCCGCGGTCGTATCAATGGACAGTATCTTTGCGTGCGGCCGGTCCGAGCGCTTGATACTGGCAAAAGTCTGGCCGGGACGGTTGATGTCGTCGGTGTAATTGCCCTTCCCGTTCAGGAAACGCTGGTCTTCCTTGCGACGGACCGAGGCGCCGATGCCTTCGAAACCCATGATGCTATCCCCCCTTGCCGGGCGCGGCGCCCGCTTCTCTTGCCGCGAAGATCGTCCAATGGCTGTAGTCGGATCGTCGGCCTTCCGCCGGTTCGATCCCGCTCAGGCGGTTGCCTACTCGGCGGCGGCCTTGCCATGCATCAGCGGCCAGGCGGCCGCGATCGCCTTGACGATGTTGTGATAGCCGGTGCAGCGGCAGAGATTGCCTTCCAGGCCCTCGCGGATTTCCTGCTCGGTGATGCCCTGCGGGTGGGTGTTCACCAGGTCGATCGCGCTCATGACCATGCCGGGGGTGCAGAAGCCGCATTGCAGGGCATGATGCTCGCGGAACATTTCCTGCATCGGATGCAGCGTGCCGTCGGCGGCGGCGAGGCCCTCGATGGTGAGGACGGACGTGCCCTCGGCCTGCAGCGCCAGCATGGTGCAGGATTTGACCGATTTGCCATCCACATGCACGACGCAGGCGCCGCACTGGCTGGTGTCGCAACCGACATGGGTGCCGGTCATGCCCAGCGTTTCCCGCAGCAATTCCACCAGCAGCGTGCGGCCCTCGACCGTCGCCGTGTGCGGCTTGCCGTTCACCGTCAGGGTAACCTGAGGCATGTCCTTCTCCCCCTTGAAGCCATCAACATTGGGTAGTTGTCATTGGGACCCGCGCCGCCCCAATCGGGCCGCCGGGTCATTGCCGGGATAGTGGTCACTCCACCGGGTCATGGTCAAGCGGGAGTACGGGTTGGATCGGTCAGGAAACCCGCAGCAGGCCGGCGACCGAGATATCCTCGTCCAGTTCCGGCCAGTGCATGCCCTGTCCGCGTCCGATCAGACGCCAGTTGCTTCGCTGGGCGGGCGTGGCGTCACGCAAACGGGGGAACCATTCCAACGGCGCCGTGAGTTCCCGCCCATCGGCCAGGGTCACCCGCAACGCGTCATCCGTGACCGATACGTCGATCGCGGTGGGGTCGAGTCTAACCGCCGAAATGCCCATCCCAAGCCTCCTGGAAATGGCCGCGATGCTCGATGACGAGCAGCCGAAGCCGCTTCAGTTCGTGACTGCGAAATCCGTGTGCCTCGGCAAGCGTCACCGGGTTCAGCCAAAGCTTGGCTACCTTATCACCTTGTTCGACATGGATGTGAGCCGGTTCGTTATTCTCGAGGCTGTAGAAGAAGAACCGAAACCCATCGATCCGCAGAACCGTCGGCACCGGCCTAGGCTGCCATCGCAGCCGATATCTCTTCCCCCGGCGCGTGCTCCAGGTGGCATGCGGTCTGGTGACCGGTGCCGACGCTGCGCAGTTGCGGCTCCTCGGTGCGGCAGCGGTCGAAGGCGAAGGGGCAGCGGGTGTGGAAGCGGCAGCCGCTCGGCGGGTTGATCGGGCTGGGCACGTCCCCGGTCAGGATCATGCGGTTGCGCGGGGCGTCCGGGTCCGGCACCGGCACGGCGGACAGCAGCGCGCGGGTATAGGGGTGGTGGGATTTCGAGAACAGCGTGCGCCGGTCGGTCAGTTCGACGATGCGGCCGAGATACATCACGGCGACGCGATGCGTCAGATGCTCGACGATCGCCAGATCGTGGCTGATGAACAGCAGCGCCAGGCCTAGTTCGTCCTGCAGGTCGGAGAGCAGATTGACGATCTGCGCCTTTACCGAGACGTCGAGCGCGGAGACGGCCTCGTCGCAGATGATCAGGTCGGCCCCCGGTGCCAGGGCGCGGGCGATGCCGATGCGCTGGCGCTGGCCGCCGGAGAATTCGTGCGGAAAGCGGCGCATGGCGTCGCGGGGCAGGCGCACCTTGTCCATCAGCGCCGCGACCTGGTCATCGATTTCCGACGCGCCGCGCGCGATGCCGAAATTGATCAGCGGCTCGGCCAGGATGTCGCGCACGCGCATGCGGGGGTTCAGGCTGCTGAACGGGTCCTGGAACACCACCTGGATGCGCCGGCGCAGCGGGCGCAGTTCGGACAGCGGGATCTGGTCGATCCGCTCGCCGTCCAGCACCACCTGCCCGGCGGTCGGCTCGATCAGGCGCAGGATCGCCTTGCCGACGGTGGACTTGCCGCAGCCGGACTCACCGACGAGAGACAGGGTTTCGCCCTTGGCGATGTCGAAGCTGACGCCGTCCACCGCATAGACGTTGGCGGTGATGCCGCCGAACAGCCCGCCGCGGATCGGGAAGTGCTTCTTCAGGTCGTTGACTTCGAGCAGCCTGGTCATGCCGCCATCCCCGCTTCCCGCTCGGCATAGTGACAGGCGACGAAATGGCCGGGCAGCTTGGCCTCGATGGCCGGGGCCACGGAACGGCAGAGATCGGTCGCCAGGGCGCAGCGCCCGGCGAAGGCGCAGCCGACGATCGGCTTGCGCAGGCTGGGAACCAGGCCGGGGATTTCCGCCAGCTTGGTGCGCCCGCCCTCCACCAGGGAGGAGCCGAGTTTCGGCACCGCGCCGATCAGCCCGCTTGTATAGGGATGTTTGGGACGGGCGAAGATCTCGCGCACCGGCGCTTCCTCCACCTTGCGGCCGGCGTACATGACGACGACGCGCTGGGCCATTTCCGCGACCACGCCGAGATCATGCGTGATCAGCATGATCGCGCTGTCCAGCCGGGTTTTCAGGTCCCGCATCAGGTCCAGAATTTGGGCCTGGATGGTCACGTCCAGCGCCGTGGTCGGTTCGTCGGCGATGAGCAGCTTCGGGTTGCAGGCCAGCGCCATCGCGATCATCACGCGCTGGCGCATGCCGCCGGAGAGCTGGTGCGGGTATTCCCGCACCCGCCGGCCAGGTGCGGGAATGCCGACCAGGGTCAGCATTTCCACCGCGCGGGCCTCGGCCTGCTGGCGGTTCATGCCCTGGTGCAGTTCCAGCGTTTCGCCGATCTGGCGCCCCACGGTCAGCACCGGGTTCAGGCTGGTCATCGGTTCCTGGAAGATCATGGAGATGCTGTTGCCGCGGATTTTCCGCATGTCGGCATCGGACAATCGCAACAGGTCCTCGCCCTGGAACAGGATCCTGCCGGCGATCCTGCCCGGCGGCTCGGCGATCAGCCGCAGGATCGACATCGAGGTGACCGACTTGCCGCAGCCGGACTCGCCGACGATGGCCACCGTCTCGCCGGCGTCGATATGAAACGACAGCCCTTCCACGGCGCGCACCACGCCATCGATGGTGCCGAAATGGGTTTGCAGGTTCTGGACTTCCAGCAACGCCATGGGGCTTACAACCTTTTGGCCAGGCGTGGGTCGAGCGCATCGCGCAGGCCGTCACCCAGCAGGTTGACCGCGAGCACCGTGACCGACAGGAAGACGGCGGGGAAGAACACGATATACGGTTTCACCTGCCACAAGGCGCGGCCCTCGGCCATGATGTTGCCCCAGCTTGGAATGATCGGCGGCGTGCCGGCGCCGATGAAGGACAGGATGGACTCGGTGATCATCGCGGACGCGCAGATGAAGGTCGCCTGCACCATCAGCGGCGCCAGGGTGTTCGGCAATATGTGCTTCCAGATGATCGCCGGCGTGCGGGTGCCCGAGGCGACCGCGGCTTCGACATAGGGCTGCTCGCGCAGGCTCAGCACCACGCCGCGCACCAGGCGGGAAACCGGGGCGATCTGCGCGATGCTGATGGCGATGATGACATTGCCGACCGAACCGCGCGTGAGCGCCATCAGGGCGATGGCCAGCAGGATCGGCGGGATCGACATCAGGCCGTCCATCACCCGCATGATGACGGTGTCGAGCGCGCGGACGAAACCGGAGACCAGGCCGATGAAGGCGCCGGTCGCGGAGGCCACCGCGGCCACCGCGAAGCCGACGATCAGCGACACCCGCGAGCCGTACAGAACCCGCGAGTAGATGTCCCGGCCCAGCATGTCCGTGCCGAACCAGTAGAGTTCCGACGGCGGCCGGGTGCGCTTCGCCGGCGCCAGCGCGGTCGGGTCCACGGTGAACAGATAGGGTGCGAAGATGGCGATCAGGACCATCATGCCGAGCAGCGCGCCGCCGATCACCACGGTGGGATAGCGGCGATAGAACGTGCCGAACCGGCCACGCTGGGGCACCGGCGGCAGCACGTCCGCCAGTGCCGGGGCAGCGGCATGACCCTCCGCCAGAGCTGCCAGCGACTTATCTTCGGTCATTGCCGTATCCATCGTGGTCAATACCGGATCCTCGGATCGAACAGCGTGTAGAGCAGATCGACCCCCAGATTGACCAGCACGTACAGGAAGCTGAACAGCAGCACGACGCCCTGGATCACCGGGTAGTCACGGCGCAGGATCGCATCCACCGTCAGGCGGCCGAGGCCGGGGATGGCGAACACGCTTTCGGTCACCACCGCCCCGCCGATCAGCGAGGCGAAGCCGATGCCGACGATGGTGACGATCGGCACCGCCGCGTTCTTCAGCGCATGCCGCATCAGCACCCCATTTTCACCCACGCCCTTGGCGCGCGCCGTGCGGACGTAATCCTGCGACAGCACATCCAGCATCGTCGCGCGGGTGATGCGCGCGATCAGCGCGATGAAGATCAGGCCGAGCGCGACCGAGGGCAGGATCAGGCTGCGCAGGAAGGGCCACAGCCCCCTTGTGATCGACACGAAGCCCTGCACCGGCAGCCAGTCCAGCTGCAGCGCGAAGACATAGGCCAGCAGGTAGCCGATCACGAACACCGGGGTGGAGAAGCCGAACACCGCCGTGGCCATGACCAGCCGGTCGATCCAGGTGCCGTGCTTCCAGGCCGCCAGCACGCCCATCGGGATGGCGGTGACCAGCGAGAGGATCAAGGTCAGCACCATTAGCGACATCGTCGGCTCGATCCGCTGCGCGATCATGTGGGTGACCGGCAGGTTGGTGAAGATCGACACGCCGAGGTCGCCGTGCACCACGTGCCACAGCCACTCGCCGAAACGGACCACGAACGGCCGGTCGAGGCCGAGCGAGGCGCGGATGCGATCCACGTCCTCCGGCGAGGCCTGGTCCCCGGCGATGATCGCCGCCGGGTCCCCTGGTGCGATGTAGAGCAGGCTGAACACGAACAGCGCCACCAGCAGCATGACCGGTATGGTGGCGAGCACGCGCCGGACGATGTAGGCGAACATGTCCCTACCTATGAAGAAATCGAACTTGCGAAAGACTGCCCTTTGGAATGACCGGGCAGCTCCCAACAATCTCTGTGCGCAAGGGCATGCTTTCCCAAAGCCTCAGGCCTTCTTCACGTCCCAGAACACCGGGAACGGTGCCTGCACGACGCCCGACACATCGTTCCGCCAGGCCTGCTTCATCTTGAAGAAGCCGGTCTGCAGATAGGTCACGAACTCCATCGAGGCCTTGTTGATCTTCACCGCCGCCGCCTTTTCGGCGGCCAGGTCGGGCGCCGAATACCATTCGGCGATGTGGCCCTGGATTTCATCCGATTTCGGCCAGCCGAACCACGCCGTCGGGCCGCTGGCGTCGATGGCGATGTACGGCGCCGGGTTCACGCAATCCGCGCCGGCATGCCAGGTGTGGAAGATGTGCCAGCCACCCTTGTCGATCGGCTCCTTGCTGGCGCGGCGCTGGCCCACGGTGCCCCAGTCCAGCGCCTGGTAGTCGACATTCATGCCGATCTGCTTCAGCAGGTCGGCCGTGACGTCGCCCTGGTTCTTGGTGATGCCGATGTCGGTCGCGACGCACAGCACGATTTTCTCGCCCTTGTAGCCGGCCTCGGCCAACAGCTTCTTGGCGCCCTCGATGTCGCGCTTGCCCTTCAGCGGCTCGCCGCCGGCCTCGGTGTAGAGCGGCGTGCCCGGCGTGAAGTAGCCCGGCAGCGCCGACCACAGGGTTTCGTCGTCGCCGACCACGGCGCGCATGTAGTCCGACTGGCTCAGCGCCATCTGCACCGCGCGGCGCACCCGGACATCGTCGAACGGAGCGAACAGGTGGTTCATCCGGAACGAGCCGATGTTGCCCAGGGGATCGGCGATATCGACCTTGATGTTCTTGTTCTTCGCCAGCAGGGGCACGAGGTCCGGCAGCGGCGTTTCCAGCCAATCCACCTCGCCGTTCTGCAGCGCGGCGGCGGCGGTGGCGGGGTCGGGCAGGATCTGCCACTCGATGCGGTCGAAATACATCCGCCGCCCGCCGGCCAGCCAGCTCGCCGGCTCGTCGCGCGGCACATAGCCGTCCGCCTTGACGAAGATCGCCTTGGAGCCGGGGACCCATTCGTCCTGCTTGAAGCGCATCGGCCCGGAGCCGACATACTCGGTGATCTGCTTGAACGGGTCGGTCGCCGCTATCCGCTCGGGCATGATGAAGCAGGCGGGGGTGGAGCCCTTGCCGAGGGCGAACAGCATCTTGGTGAACGGCTTGTTCATGCGGATGCGGAAGCTGCGGTCGTCGATCACCTCGATCGCGTCCAGCTGCTTGCTGATGATCGTGCCCATGGTGTCACGCGCCATCCAGCGCTTGACCGAGGCGGCCGCGTCCTTCGCCAGCACCGGCGCGCCGTCATGCCATTTCAGGCCGGCGCGGAGCTTGAAGGTCCAGGTCTTGAAATCGGCGCTGACCTCGTGCCCCTCGGCCATCTGCGGCTGGGGCACCAGGTTGGCATCGACGCCGTAGAGCTGTTCCCACACCAGCAGGGAGGCGTTGCGCACGACGTATTGCGTGGTCCAGATCGGGTCGAAATTCGCCAGATTGGCCTGCGGCACGAAGCGCAGGACCTTGGAATCGGCGGCAAGCGCCAGCGACGGCATTGCCAGGCCACCCGTCGCCGCCCCCATTGCGGTCATGGAACCCACGGCGGCGGTCTTCAGAAAATCACGGCGCTTCATCGGCTGGATTGCCCCTGTACATACAGTTGTTGCTGG
>JBBIQA010000077.1:0-7846 GCA_037442565.1 Rhodospirillales bacterium | reverse complement strand
GCATACCCTGCCCCAGCTTGTCAGCTTGCGCCAGAGATTTGCCCGAGGTCACAGCTTCCGTTCCACAGTTCGGGAATTGTTCACGACAGCCTGAAATGCAACGCACGTGCCATTGCCACGGCAGGGCCGCCGGCCATGCCGCCGTCATCGCCACGGTCCATCAATGGCGCGGGAATTGCCCAGGAACTGCCCAGGATTTGCGCAGCCACGCCGGTTCCCGCGCCAGTTCCCGCTCCGATCCGGCCCCCGCGGATCCGCACTCTGGACGATCTTCGCCGGGCGCGGGATGCTCGCGTTCGACCAAGCCACCTGCACGGAGCCAAAAGATGTCCGGAACCGCCGCCGATCGACCGACTGCCCGCCCTGGGAGCCAGGGCGAATACAGCCTGCCGGGCAGGGTCGCGGTGATCTCCGGCGGATCGAGCGGCATCGGCGCCGCCACCGCGCGCCGGCTGGCCGAGGCCGGGGCGATCGTCTGGGTGGGCTACAACACCGGTGCGGACCGCGCCGCGGCACTGGTGGCCAGCCTGCCCGGCGCGGGACACCAAGTGCTGCACCTGCCGATGACCGACAGCCAGGCCATCGCCGCCGCGGCCGCCAGGGTCGGCGCGGCGCATGGCAAGGTGGACATCCTGGTCAATTCCGCCGCCGTCACCCGCGCGGTGCGCCATGACGACCTGGAGGGGCTGGACGACGCGCTGTTCGACCAGGTTCTGATCACCAACGTGCGCGGACCGTTCGCCACCATCCGCGCGTTCCGGAAGCTGCTGAAGGCCAGCGGCGATGCGGTGATCATCAACATTTCGTCGCTGGCGGGGATTTCCGGCACCGGCAGCTCGATCGCCTATGGCGCGTCCAAGGCGGCGCTGGATGTGATGGGTGTGTCGCTGGCCCGCGTGCTTGGGCCGGAAATCCGCGTGGTCGGCATCTCGCCTTCCGCCGTCGCCACCGATTTCGTGCCCGGGCGCGGGCGCGACGTCGTCGAGCGTGCCGCGGCCACGGCGCCGCTGCGGATCGTCACCGAGGCCGACGATATCGCGCTGGCCGCGATGGGCATCATCGTCCATCTGCGCCAGACCACGGGCACGACGATCCTGGTCGATGCCGGAAAGCATCTTTAGAGCGTTCTCACGACGATTGAAAACGCTCTGGCCATCTTTTAGCGAGCAATTTCATCAGCCTAAGATCGCTTCGCGATTCCAGTCAGGCTGATATTGCTCTAGCCGGAAGGATCAGTAGCCAGCCGGGCGCGTCCGCGCCTAAGATTGCCTCATGAACGCTCTAAGCAACGTCGCCGTGCCGGTTATCCGTGTTGCGGCCCTGATCGGGTCCCTCCATGGCTGAAAAGATCCTCACGCCCAAGGGCCGGCTGGACAGCGCCACCGCCGCGGCGTTCGAAACCGAATTCATGGCGGCGGCGGACAGCGGCGCGGACCGGCTGCTGATCGATTTCTCCGAGCTGAGCTATATCAGCAGCGCCGGGCTGCGGGTGGTGCTGAAGGCCGCCAAGAGAATGCAGTCCAAGGGCGGGCGGGTCGCGCTCTGCTCGCTCGGGCCGCAGATCGCCGAGGTGTTCGAGATCAGCGGCTTCAGTTCGCTGTCCATCTTCAGCATCCATTCCGAACGCGACTCGGCGCTTGCCGCGCTGCGTTGAACCGTTCCGCCATCGCCGTGCATCTCTGACGCCGCAGCCCCTGGACGTCACGACGGGATGATCCACTCGCAGTTGCATTCGCTGATCGTTTTCTTCGGCGGACTCGGCCTGTTCCTGTCGTCGATCAACCGGATCGGCGCGCACTCCATCCAGCTGGGCGGGCGGCGGCTGCGCCAGACCCTGGCGCGCCATACCAGCAACCCCGCGCTGTCGCCGCTTGCCGGCACCACGCTTGGCGCGCTGGTGCAGAGCGCGTCCGGGGTAACGGCCATCCTGGTCGGGCTGGTCGTCGCCGGCGTGATCAACATCCCCTCCGCGCTCAGCATGATGCTGTGGGCCAATATCGGCTCCTCCGCGCTGGTGCTCGTCGCGTCGATCGACCTGCAGGTGCTGGGCCTGGCCATTCTCGGCATCGCCGGCATCTGGCTCTATTTCGACCAATCCGGACCGGAGCCCCGCCGCGCCGCGCTGGAGGCGCTGTTCACCCTGTCGCTGCTGCTGCTCGGCATCGGCCTGATGCACACCGGAACGGAAGGGCTGAGCGGCGGCGACACCCTTGAGCCGGCATCGGCGGCGGCAGGCATCGCCAGCGAAATCAAGCTGTGGATCGTTCACATCGCCGGCGCCTCCGCGCTGCTGGGCCTGATCTTCGGTGCCATCGCCGCCATCGTCACCCAATCCGCCTCCGGCACCGCGATCACCATCATGGCCGCTTTCCAGGCCGGGCTGATGCCGTTCGGCGCGGCGGAAATGGTTGTGACCGGGGCGGTCCTGGGTTCCGGCCTCAGCGCGCTGGTGGTGGGGCTGGTGACCCGGCGGGGCAGCCAGCGGATGCTGCAGGTGTTCCAGGGCCTGACCAAGATCATCGGCATGGCCCTGCTGCTCGCGCTGCTGCTGCTGGAGCGTGCGCTCGATCTGAGGCTGATCGGCACCGCGATCGCCTGGCTGACCACGACGCCGAACCGGCAATTGGCGCTGCTGTACCTGACCTGCGAGGCGAGCCCGCTGCTGGTGCATGCGGTGACCGGACGATGGGTCGCCCGGGCGCTGGAGGTCCTCGCCCCGCCGGCGCCCGGCGAGAGCCTGGCCCATCCCCGGTTCATCTACCCCGAAGCGGTCAGCGACCCCGAACTCGCCTTGCTGCTGGCCGGCCGCGAGCAGCGGCGCGTCGCCCAGTTGCTGCCGGGAGCGCTGCCCAACGGGACCCCGCCGCCGGACGCCGCCGACATTCCGCCCGCCCAGGTCGGCGCCATCGGAGTTCGCCTGGCCGGGGAGATCGGGCTGTTCCTCGCCTCCGTCGCCGGGTCCCCGCTCACGCGCGAGCAGACCGACCTGCTGGCCAATCTGCACAACCGCAACGAGGTGCTGCGCAACCTGCACGAGACGCTGGCCGACCTGACCCGGACCATCCAGGAAGCCAGGCCCTACGCCGCCGCCGCCGCATTGGCGAACGCGCTGGCCGAGGGCGTGGGGGCGTTGCTCATGTGCGTGGACGACGCCGCGCAGAGCGAGGATCCGTTCGATGTCGACCTGTTGCTGCAACTGTCCTCGGATCGCGGCGACGTGGTCGACGGCATGCGCCGGCGGGTGATCGGCGCGGAGGGCCGTTCCGACCCGGACAGCCAGCAGGCGGTCTATATCATGACCAGCCTGTTCGAGCGCACCGTCTGGCTGATCCAGCGCTACGCCAACCAGCTCAGATCGAGCCCGCCCAAGGCCTGATCCCGGCGGTTCCGGATCAATCGACGGCGAGCGATTTCGCCAGGCGGATGACGTTGTGGTCGCCGCTGCGCTGATAGAAGGTGCGCTCGATCAGGGTTCGCACGAAATGCACGCCCAGCCCGCCGATCGGCCGGTCGTCCAGGTTCGCCGCGAGATCGGGCTGCTGCGCATCGGCGAAGGGATCGAACGCACGGCCCGCATCCACCATTTCGGCATGCAGCCATCCCGGTTCCAGCCACAGATGCACGTTCACCGCCGGCGCCCTGTGCATGCCATCGGCCGACGCCGGCCCGCCGCCATCAGGGGTTCCGTGTTCCACGACATTGGTGATCAGTTCGTCGAGCGCCAGCGTCATGTGCTGCACCGCGCGCTCGGGCAGACCGTGTTCGCGGCCAAAGCGGGCCAGGCGTTCCGTCAGTCGCGCGATCTCGGCCAGATCGCTGGCCAGCGCTAGCGTGAAGCCGTCCCCCAAGCCGTCAACCTCCCGCTGGCCGCCGACGCCCGGCGCTTCAGATCCGAACCCTAGGCAGCGCCGGCGCATCGCGGCAAGCGGGTTTTTCGGTGCCCGGCACGTTATTCCGGATACCGCCAGGGCCTGGCCGGCTGGGTGGCGGTTTCGTCGATCGTCCATTGCGGCAGGGACAGGCCCTCCGACACGTCGGAGAACACCATCCGCACGCGCGTGCCGATGCCGACCTTGGCGACCATTTCCGGCGGCGCCAGCGCCCCGTCCGGCGTGGTCAGGTTGCCGACCACGCGCAGCGCCTCATGTTCGCTGGGCTTGCCCTTCTGCGTGTCCAGATCGACCAGCAGCACATGGTACGGCGTGTGGCCCTTGAAGGCCGGCTGGATGGCGTGGTGCACCTCGGCGTAGGAGTGCACGGTCCCCTTCCCTTCCACCTTCACCCAGCGACTGTCGCCGGACATGCACCACGGGCAGGCGGTGGTCGGCGGATAGCGCACCAGCTTGCAGGAGGTGCATTCCTGCAGATGGAAATCATGGTCCGCGCAGTGACGGAAATAGGCGATGTTCTCGATGTCGAGATCATCGACGCTCAGGCCCATGCCGAGATAGTTGCCTTGCAGTGCCATTGTCTCAGCCCCTCCGCATGACCATGGCCGAGCCGGTGCCCGGCATCGCCCAGCCCAGATTGGCGCTCAGTTGCGCGTTCTTCACCTGCCGGCAGCCGCCTTCGGCGTAGTTGTAGGTATGCTGGCGCCTGCCGTCCGGCCCCACCGGGCAGCTGTCGTCCACGTCGTGGCGCAGCTGGCGGACGTTCTCGATCACCATGGCGATGCCGTGCGTGTAGCCCTCGCACAGATGACCGCCGGAGGTGTTGTTCGGCCGCTTGCCGCCGAGCTGGATGGTTCCGTTGGAAACATAATCGCCGCCCTCGCCCTTCTTGCAGAAGCCGTAATCCTCCAGCTGCAGCATGGTGGTGAAGGTGAAGGCGTCGTAGGAGCCGGTGACGTCGATATCCTCCGGCCCGACGCCGGCGTTCGGCCAGAGGATTTCCTTGGCATAGTGGCCGGCGACGGTGGAGATCGGGCCGTGCTGGTAGTGCATGTCGATGCGCGGCTTGCAGCAGCGCCCGACCACCGAGCGGATCAGCACCGGGTGCTGCTGCAGATCCCTGGCGCGCTCGCGCGACGTGACGATGATGGCGTTGGCGTTGTCGGTCTCCACGCAGCAATCGAGCAAATGCAGCGGCTTGACGATCATGCGGCTGGACAGCACGTCGTCCACCGTCATGCGCTTCTTGTACAGCGCCTTCGGGTTGTTCGAGGCGTGCTGGGAGTGGGCGACCTTCACCATCGCCACCTGTTCGGGCTTCGTGCCGTAGTCGTACATGTGGCGCAGGAATGTGGGCGCGAACATCTGCCCGGCGGCCTGCCAGCCATAGGCGCGGCTGTGGATCTGGTCGCCGCTGACGGGCACCGCCGAGCGGGCGCCGGTGCCGCCGATGCGGACCTGGGAATAACCGTTCATCGAGCGGAAGATCACCACGGACTTGCACATCCCGGCCTCGATCACGCCGATGGCGATGCCGATCAGCGCCTCCGTGGAGGAGCCGCCGCCGTGCACGTCCATGTAGAAGTTCAGCCTTATGCCGAGGTCGCCGGCGAGGAATGGCGAAAAGGTGGAATCGTTGCCGGAATAGGACAGCATGCCATCGATGTCCGACGCCTTCATGCCGGCGTCCTGGATGGCGGCGCGGATGGCCGCGGTGCCCATGGCGCGGGTGCTGCGCCCGGAGCCGGCGCCGCGCAGATAGGGCGTCTCCCCTACCCCCACGATCGCGTATTTATCGGCGAGATACTTGCCCGTTGCAGCGTCGATGTCCGACGTGGCCATGGATTGGTTTCCTCTTGCCTTTTCTGTCGACCGATTAAGGCATGCGATCCGGGCAGCAGACAAGCCCGGCGTGAGGGTGGCTTGCCGACGGCCGGAGCTGCCGCCATGGTTCGGGGCAGAAATGCCGTAACAGGGGAACCATCCTATGAGCACATTATCCTTACCGACCGCGAAGCCGGGGGATGTCGGGCTTTGTCCGGACCGCCTGGCGCGGCTGTCCGCCGTGCTGAACGAGCGCGTTGCGGCCGGGCAGATCCCCGGCGCGGTGGTGGCCATCGTGCGCCGCGACAAGCTGGCGTATCTGGAAGCCTTCGGCCGGCGCGATCCGGCTTCGGCCGATGCGATGCAGGCCGACAGCCTGTTCCGCATCTATTCGATGACCAAGCCGATCGTCTCCGTCGCCATCATGATGCTGTGGGAGGAAGGCCGGCTGCTGCTGAACGATCCGGTTGCCAAATTCATCCCCGCCTTCGCGGGCCAGCAGGTGGCGGTGGAGCGCGCGGGGCGGGTCGAGCTGGTGCCGGCCGAGCGCGAGGCGACGGTGCAGGATCTGCTGCGGCACACATCGGGGCTGACCTACGAGTTCCGCGGCACCGGGCCGGTGCAGAAGGCGTATATGGACGCCAAGGTCAATCGGCTCAATCAGACCAACGAGGACCAGGCGGCGATGCTGGGCGGGCTGCCGCTGGCGCACCAGCCGGGGACGCGCTGGGAATACAGCCGTTCCACCGACGTGCTGGGGCGCATCGTGGAAGTGGTTTCCGGACAGAGCCTGGGCGAGTTCCTGGAGGCGCGCATCCTGAAACCATTGGGCATGACGGAGACGGGCTTCTACGTGCCGGAGGACAAGAGCGGCCGGCTGGCCGGCGCCTTCGCCAAGGATCCCGACAGCGGCGTGGACGTGAGCCTGTTGAACGTGACCCGCAAGCCGCGCTTCGAATCCGGCGGCGGCGGATTGGTTTCAACCGCGATGGATTACTCGCGGTTTCTGCAGATGCTGCTGAACAACGGCGTGCTGGATGGCACTCGCCTGCTCGGCCGCAAGACGATCGAGCTGATGACTTCGGACCATCTGGGGCCGATCGGCGGTTCGGCGGATCTGCTGCCGGACGGCTACGGCTTCGGCCTCGGGTTCGCGGTGCGGCTGCAACCGGGCATCGCCGTGATGCCTGGGTCCACCGGGCAGTATTACTGGAGCGGCGCGGCGGGGACTTCTTTCTGGGTGGACCCGGCGGAGCGGTTATTTGCCGTTTTGATGATCCAGGCGCCGGGGCCGCGCGAGCATTACCGGGTGCTGTTCCGGGACCTGGTGTATTCGGCGATCGTGGATTGAAGGCGGGGCGGATCAGGCGGCAAACAGCGGGACGTCGTAGCGGCGCATCACGGCGTCCTCGCTGATCAGCGTCAGCCTTTCCGTGCGGGCCTGGGCCACCAGCATGCGATCGAACGGGTCGTCATGATGACGGACCAGATCGCCGGCGGCGAGCGCGTGGGCGATGGACATGGGCAAGGCGGTGAAGCCCGTGCTTTGCAATACGGCATCGAATTGGTCGACGGGGAAGTCCAGCCGCCCGAGAGCGCGCTTGATGGCGATTTCCCAGGCGCTGGCGGCGCTGACGAACACATCGTTGCGCGGTTCCGTCAGGGCTTCGCGGACCGCGCTGTTCAGCCGTTCCGGCATGGCGCAGGCCCAGATCAGGATGTGGGTATCGAGCAGCAGCCTCACGCGGTCTCCCCGAGGAAGCCGCGTTGGATGGTTTCCGGCAGGGGATCGTCGAAATTCTCGCCCATGCGAACCTGGCCGCGCAACAGTCCGAGCTTGCGCGGCTCCAGCCGGGCACCGAGGGGAACCAGGCGCGCGAGGGGACGGCCGGCCTTGGCGATGATGATCTCCTCGCCGCCGGCGGCGCGGTCGACCAGTTGGGAGAGTTGGGTTTTTGCTTCGTAGAGGTTGATGGTGGGCATGTTTGTTGGCCTTGACCAGGATTGGTCAAGACTAGACAGCCGGGGATAGTTAGTCAAGGTTGGTCAGACATTGCCCTATGCCTCCGCCTCGGTGGCTAGGTCGCGTGGACAAAGTTCATCCACTGCCTGATTGTGACGAGCTTCGCGAA
>JBBIQA010000076.1:0-19725 GCA_037442565.1 Rhodospirillales bacterium | reverse complement strand
TAGGCGGTAAGGAAGCAGGGCTGGGCCAAGCCCAGCCTTGGTTCCTTACGCCATCGGCAGCGGGAACATGCCCATCCACCACATGGTCTGCTCGCCGACGTCGATATCGTAGGCGCGGGCGAATTCCAGTTTCCCGTCCGGTTGGATATGAAACAGCGACAGGCGCGCGGGCACGTGCCGGATCGTTTCACCATCGCGCACCTTCAAGCCCATGATATGCGCGACGACCAGCAGGCGTCCGGTGGGGTCGATGTGGAACGTACGCGGATGGATGCCGTGCGTGTCGGCATGCTGGATCAGGGTTGGCTCGCCACTCGCGGGGTCGATTGTGTAGACGGCAAGGGAGTTCTCGCCACCGGCAAAGACCTGTTGGCCGTTCCATTCCTTCGCGTCGCTGGCGCGGTTGGCGACGTAGACGGTGCGGCCGTTGGGGTGGACATGCACGGTACCGACCATCTGGCGCCAGGGATGCTCTTGTTGATCGGCCAGGGTGGATTTGCGGAACAGCGCCTCGGCCGACAGGCGGCCGCCTGTCAGGCCGAAGACGTCCAGCCGGTTCTGTCGTTCGAGCGAGACGTAGACCCAGGGCTTTGTCGGGTGGAAGTCGAGGTGGCGCGGGCCGAAGCCGTAGCCGCCGCCGGGGGCGGTGGTGGCCTGGTTGGAGAGCACGCCGGAACGGACGTCGAACACGTGCAGGGAGCCAGGTGCCTCCGGTTTGCCGGGCGCTGCGTCGTGGCCGCGGGAGACAAGGATGATTTGCCGGTTGTCCGGCGTGGCGCGGACCTGATGGGGGAAGATGCCGGGGTCGATCGTGCCGGGTTGGGACACTTCCGCGCCCGGCGTGGCATCGGGGTTGATGCGATAGACACGGACGGCGCCGGGGTTGTTGAAGGCGACGAGGACATGTTCCGAGGGAATGTCGGTCGCCATGTGGATCGGGCGCGAGGGCAGCGGGACCGGATCGCCGTGCAGGCTGAGGCTGCCCTCGGCGGCGACGCGCAGGGCACTGACGTGATGCTTGTTCCCGGCAACGCCCATGCTGGGGGCGCCGTCGCTGGTGGCGGCGTAGAGAAAGCGGCGGGAGGCGTGCGGCCAGACATACTGCACATTGGCCGGCAGGCCGATCGTGCCGCACCGGGTCAACGTGGCGGCTGCCACGTCCACGTCGTAGTGGGTCAGGTCGGCACCGACACTGGCGTAGAGGGCGATGGGATCGGCCATGGTCCCTGCCCTCCTACATCCACGGATCGACGAGGATCTTGGCGTGTTTCTCCGGGTTGGCGAGATCGTCGAACGCCTGCTGCACGCCGGCGAGGCCGACCTTGCCCGTGATCAGCGGCGTGACGTCGATCTTGCCATCGGCGATGAGGCGCAGGCTGGTGGCAAATTCCTCAGCCGTATAGGCGAGGACGAACTGCACGTTGAGCTGTTTGACGATGCCGAAGAACGGCTCGAACTGGTCGGTCTCCATGCAGACGCCGACCACAACGACGCGGGCGCCGGTGGGCGCGCCTTCCAACACGCGCTGGATCATGCCGGGCACGCCAACGCATTCGAAGATCACGCCGGGGCGCTGCTTCGGGCTGGTGCCGAACAGCTGGGCGAAGCGGCTGGGGTCGTAGCCGGCAGGCGTGGCGGCGTCGGTCCAGCTTTTGTAGGGGGATTCTTTCGCGGGATCGACGACGATGTCGGCGCCCATGCGCAGCGCCAAAGCGCGCCGAGCGGGGGAAAAATCGGCGGCGATGATGGGGTGCACGCCTTTCACCTTCAGGCCGGCGATGACCGCGAGGCCGACCGGGCCGCAGCCGATCACCAGCGGCAGGTCCTGGGGCGTCAGGAGGGCGTTTTCGACCGCGTGCCAGCCGACGGCCATCGGTTCGGTCAGCGCCGCATGCTCGGCCGGCAGTCCGTTCGGCACTTCCAGCAACAGGCGGTCGGCGAGCGGCATGTACTGCGCGAAGCCGCCGGCGGTTTCGTTGGAATAGCCGATGCCCAGCACATTGGTGCCGGAAAGGGTCATCGGCATGGAGACGACGAGCGCGCCGGGTTTCAGGCGCTTGGGCGTGCCAGGGCCGTGCTCCACCACCTCGCAGCAGAACTCATGCCCGAACACGACGTCGCGTTTGGGGTCGAGCCCCCAGCGGCCGCCGGTACGCTGGGCGAGGTTGGCGAACTGGTCGATGTGCTTGGCCGCGTGCAGGTCGGAACCGCAGATGCCGCAGCACAGGGTCTTCACCAGCACCTGGCCCTCGGCCGGCTTCGGATCGGCAAGGTCGCCAACCGATATTTTCCCGTTGCTGTAGATGGCGGCTCGCATGGCGTTTCCCCTCATATTACCATCGTGCCCTTGGTGGGCTCGGAGATGATCCTAGCCGTGCCTGTGGGATTGAACAGCCCGCCGGGGGCGGCCCTTCCCGCCTGGCGTTTGCGGGCCTAGATTCAGCACATGGTCACATTGTCCGTTCTCGATCTCTCCCCGATCCCCGAAGGCAGCGACGCCGGCCAGGCGCTGCGCAATTCCCTGGACCTGGCGCGGCACGCCGAGGCGCACGGCTACCGGCGCTACTGGATGGCCGAGCACCACAACATGCCGGGCATCGCCAGCGCGGCGACCGCGGTGGCGCTGGCGCATATCGCGGCGGGAACCGAGACCATTCGCGTCGGCGCCGGCGGCATCATGTTGCCCAATCATGCGCCGCTGCTGATCGCCGAGCAGTTCGGCACCCTCGCGGCGCTGCATCCCGGGCGTATCGACCTTGGGCTTGGACGCGCGCCGGGTTCCGATCAGGCCACCGCGCGGGCGATGCGGCGGAATCTGGCCAGCGATTCGGATCGCTTCCCGCAGGACGTGATGGAGCTGATGCACTATTTCGAGCCGGCCGCGCCCGGCCAGGCGGTGCAGGCGGTGCCCGGCGCGGGGCTGACGGTGCCGGTGTGGATCCTTGGGTCGAGCACCTATGGCGCGCAACTCGCGGCGGCGCTGGGGCTGCCCTATGCCTTCGCCTCGCATTTCGCGCCGGACAGGATGATGGACGCGATCGCGGTCTACCGCTCCGGCTTCCGGCCTTCCGCGCAGCAGGCGACGCCGTACGTGATGCTGGGGGTGAACGTGTTCGCGGCGGAGACGGACGCCGAGGCGCGCTTCCTGTATTCGTCGCTGCAGCAGGCATTCGTGAATTTGCGCAGCGGCCGGCCGGGCAAGCTGCCGGCGCCGGTGGAGGATCTGGATGCACGGCTGGAACCGCGGGCGCGGATGATGCTGGAGCATTCGCTGTCGTGCTCGATCGTCGGCTCCGCGGAAACGGTACGGCGCGGGTTGGACGCATTCGTGGCACGCACCGGAGCGGACGAATTGATGGTCTCAGCGCAGATCTTCGATCCGCGGGCGCGGCTGCGATCCTATGAAATCCTGGCGGGCGTGAATGCGGCGGAGGCGAGAACCTCCAACGCCGCCTGACCGCTTAGGCGCAATCGCAACCCGGGGTGGCGCCGGATTGCTCCTTCACCACATGGTGGTCGATCCATTCGGCTACCAGGCGACGCGCCTCGTTCAGCGAGGATTCCGGGTGGTGGATGCGGTACAGCGTCGTGCAGGCCGTGTAGGCGGCCATGTCGTCGGTGCCGAGCTGGCGCAGGTCACGATAGGCGGTGACCACGGCGCGCTCGCATTTGCGCGCGATCTGGCTGAAATCCCCGTGAATGACGTTCTCGCTCATGCCGGCTTCGCTCCCAGTTGCGAATTAATCGCAATTGAAATGCAAAGATACGGTGCCCCCTCGCGAACCGCAAGTACGAACGGGCCAGCGCCAGCCGGGCAGCGAGCGGCCAGGGTCCCCGCCCCTGGCCTTCCTGCCCTCACCCGGCCGCGACGATCTCGGCGAGCGCGCGGCCGACATCGGCGGTGCCGGCCTGCCCACCCATGTCGCGGGTGCGCGGGCCGCTTTCCTTCAGCAGGGTTTCGATCGCGCCGACGATGGCGGCACCCGCTTCGGTTTCACCAAGATGGTCGAGCATCATCGCCGCCGACCAGATCTGCCCGATCGGGTTGCAGATATGCTTGCCTGCGATGTCGGGGGCGGAGCCGTGCACCGGCTCGAACATCGAGGGGTAGGTACCTTCCGGATTGATGTTGGCCGAGGCGGCGATGCCGATCGATCCGGCGACCGCGGGGCCGAGATCGGAGAGGATGTCGCCGAACAGGTTGGACCCGACCACCACGTCGAACCAGTCCGGGTGCTGGACGAAATGGGCGCACAGAATGTCGATGTGGTACTGGTCGGTGCGGATCTCGGGGTAGGACTTGCCCATCTCGGCGAAGCGTTCGTCCCAGAACGGCATGGTGTGGATGATGCCGTTGGACTTGGTGGCGGAGGTCAGGTGCTTCTTCGGCCGGGTCATCGCCAGGTCGAAGGCGAATTTCAGGATCCGATCGGTGCCCTTGCGGGTGAACACCGATTGCTGGCTGACGAATTCGCGGTCTGTCCCCTCGAACATGCGACCGCCGACGGAGGAGTATTCGCCCTCGGTGTTCTCGCGCACGACATAGAAATCGATGTCCTCCTCCGTGCGATTGGCCAGCGGGGTGCGCACGCCGGGCATCAGCTTGCAGGGGCGCAGGTTCACGTACTGGTCGAAGCCGCGGCGGATCGGGATCAGCAGGCCCCAGAGGGAGACATGGTCCGGCACGCCAGGAAAGCCGACGGCGCCGAGCAGGATGCTGTCGGCCTCGGCCATGCGTTCCATGCCGTCGGCCGGCATCATGGCGCCGGTTTTCTTGTAGGTCTCGCAGGACCAGTCGTACTCGTCGAGCTTGAGCGAGAAGCCGAAGCGGCGCTGGGCGGCGTCCAGCACGCGTAGCGACTCCGGCACGGTCTCCTTGCCGATGCCGTCGCCGGGAATGACCGCGATGCGGTAGGTCTTGCTCATGTCCGTTCCTCCTTGGGGCGCGCCAAACTGCCGCCGGGCCGGGCCGGACGCAAGCGGGGCCGGTTGTCAGGACGGCCCGGCGGCGGCAGGATACCCGCCGGTATAAAAAGACAACCCGGGAGTTTGTCGCATGGACGTCGGCTTGATGATGATCTTCGCCAGCTACGGCTGGGAGAACGTTTCCGATCGCCAGGTGTGGGACGAGGATATTCGCCTGGCGCTGCAGGCGCCGGGCCTGGGGTTCGACGCGCTGTGGTCGGCCGAACACCATTTCTTCGATTATTCGTTCTGTCCCGACAATATCCAGCTGATGACGTACCTGACGGCGAAGTGCCCGGACATCGATGTCGGCACCGCAGCGGTGATCCTGCCCTGGCACGACCCGCTGCGGGTGGCCGAGCAGGCCATCGTGCTGGACATGCTGTCCAATGGCCGGTTCCGCTTCGGCATGGGCCGCGGTCTGGCGAGGCGCGAGTTCACCGCCTTCCGCGGCACGATGAACGAAAGCCGCGAGCGGTTCGACGAGGCGGCGGCGATGATCGTGGAGGGCCTGCGCACCGGCTGGGTGGAAGGCAACGGCAAGCATTATCCGCAGCCCCGCATCGAGCTGCGTCCCCGGCCGGAGCGCAGCTTCGACGGGCGCATCTACGCCGTGGCGTCCAGCGAGGACTCGGTGCACAGCTGCGCCAATCTGGGCGCGCATATGGTGATGTTCTCCGACCGTCCGTGGGAGATGCGGATGCCGTCGATCGAGCTGAACCGGAAGCTGCAGCTGCAGCAGCATGGCCGCCCGGCGCCGACGATGATGATCACCGATTTCTGCATCTGCGCGCCGACGATGGAGAAGGCCGAGGCATTGGCGCTGAAGCACATGGGCAAGTTCGTCGAGAGCAATTTCCATCATTACGAATTGCTCGGCGAGCACTTCAAGACGGTGAAGGGCTACGACGCCTATGCCCAGAAGGCCGAGATCGCGCGCAAGGGCGGGCTGGAAGGCGCGGTGGCAGGGTTCATGAAGGCGGCCATCTGGGGCACGCCGGATCGGGTGCTGCGCGAGCTGGAGGCACGGCGCGCGCTGATCGGGGATTTCGAGCTGAATGCCTCGTTCCGGTTTGGCGGGATTGGGTACGACGATGCGGAGACGTCGCTGCATCTGTTCGGCAAGGAGGTGCTGCCGGTGCTGAAGAAATGGGAGAGCAAGGCAGCGCCGGCGAAGGCGGCGGAGTAGGCCGGACGTTTCTGGGGGCGGCGAAGGGTGGGGCTTCTCGCGGCAAACAGCTCCACGCGAACGCCGTCCCTTGCTTCGGAGAACTGGGGGCGGCTAGGAGAAGGCGACCGACCACAAGGACAGAACACATGGCCAAGCAGCCCTCCACCTCGCACATGACCGAATGGGACCGCGATGCCGCGCTGACCACCGCGCGCATTTTGCTGGAGATCGAAGCGGTGAATTTCCGCCCGTCCGAGCCCTATACGTTCACCGCCGGGTGGAAATCGCCAGTGTATATCGATTGCCGCCGCATCATCTATTTTCCCCAGGCTCGGAAGAAGATCTGCGACCTGGCGGTGGAGAAGATCCAGCGGCATATCGGCTACGAGACCATCGAGACGGTGTGCGGCGGGGAAACCGCGGGCATTCCGTTCGCCGCCTGGATCGCCGAGCGGCTGTCGGCGCCGATGTCGTATGTGCGCAAGAAGCCCAAGGGCTTCGGCGCCAACGCATTGATCGAGGGCGACGTGCCGCTGGGCAAGCGCACGCTGCTGGTTGAGGACCTGACCACGGATGGCGGGTCCAAGATCAAATTCGCAAAATCCCTGCGCGATGCCGGGGCGATCGTGAACCACACCTTCGTGGTGTTCTTCTACGGCGTCTTCCCCGGCAGCTTCGAGACGCTGGCGGGGATGGATATCAGCCTGCATCACCTCTGCACCTGGTGGGACGTGCTGGAAGCCTGCCGCGACCATCCGTATTTCTCCGATGGCGATCTGGCGGAGGTGCGGAAGTTCCTGGAAAACCCGGTGGCCTGGTCGGGCGCGCATGGCGGCGTGGCCAGTGCCGAGGAGGCCGCCGCCCGGCGCGTGGCAAGCGAGGCGTAAACCAAAAACTTAACCTGACGCTGTAACTGCTCCTGGTCTATAGCGTCCCTCATCGGACGCGATGACGCTGCCTGGCGATCCGGGGCAGCGCAGACCTGGGGAGGGAAGCGCCGTGTATCTGGAGAATTTCCTGGCTTTGCTGGCCCTCGCGCTGGCCGTGGTCGCCGTGGCCGTCTACCTGCACGACACGCGCCAGACCGAACACACGATCCTGCGCAACTACCCGGTCATCGGCCATTTCCGCTATTTCGCCGAGACCTGGGGCGAGTATATGCGCCAGTACCAATACCTGCCGGACTGGGCGGAGCGGCCGTTCAACCGGCTGGACAGGTCCTGGGTGTACCGCTCGGCCAAGGGGGTTTCCAACCTCGTCAGCTTCGGCAGCGAGAACGTGCCGGTGTTCGTGTTCCGCAATGCCGCCTTTCCCGTGCTGGACGCGGAGAAGCGGCCCTATCCGGGCAAGCAGATCGGCATTTCCGACGGGCCTGGCGCCTGCGCGCAGCCGTATTTCGCTCGCACATTCTTCAATATCAGCGGCATGAGCTACGGCGCGCTGAGCCATGCGGCGGTCAGCGCGCTGTCGCGCGGGGCAAAGCTGGCGGGGGTGTGGATGGCCACCGGCGAGGGCGGGCTGGCACCGCAGCATCTGGCCGGTGGGGCGGATATCGTCATGCAGATGGGCACGGCCAAATACGGCGTGCGCGATGAGGCCGGCAACCTGTCGGAGGACAAGCTGCGCGCCATCGCGGCGCACGGGCAGGTGCGGATGTTCGAGGTGAAGCTGGCGCAGGGGGCCAAGCCCGGCAAGGGCGGCATCCTTCCGGGGGCGAAAGTGACGCCGGAGATCGCCGCGATCCGCGGCATTCCGGTCGGGCAGGACAGCATCAGCCCGAACCGGCATACCGATATCGGCAACATCCGGGAACTCGGGATTTTCGTGAATCGGGTGCGCACGCTGACCGGCAAGCCGGTCGGGGTGAAGGTGGTGGTGGGCGATCCGGCCTTCTTCGACGACTGGTTCACCGATTGCCTGGCGCATCCGGAGGGGTGTCCGGACTACATCCATGTCGATGGCGGCGAGGGCGGCACCGGGGCGGCGCCGGCGGCACTGGCGGATTATGTGGGGCTGCCGATCACCCAGGCCCTGCCGCTGGTGGCCGCGGCGCGGGCGCGGCATGGGCTGGAGCAGCGGATCCGGCTGATCGCGGCGGGCAAGCTGGTCACGCCGGACAAGGTGGCGTGGGCGCTGTGCATGGGGGCGGATTTCGTGTCCTCGGCGCGCGGCTTCATGTTCAGCCTGGGCTGCATCCAGGCGATGAAATGCGGCAGCGGCAAATGCCCGACCGGGGTAACCGCGTCCGACCCCAAGCTGATCGCCGGGCTCGATCCCGCCGACAAGGCGGTGCGCGTCAGCCGCTATGCGATGCGGGTGCACGAGGAGGTAGAGATCATCGCGCATTCCTGCGGGCTGACCGACCCCTCCGGCTTTCAGCCGCACCACGTGACGCAGATCGAGCGGGGGGTCAGCGGCTTCCGCAACCTGAGCGGGGATTAGAGCCCGATGATTTCAGGTAGAAAAATCATCAGGCTCTAAGCTTTTGTTTTAGCGATCATGTTTATGCGTTCGGGTGAAGCAACCCGAACGCATCATGATCTAAGGTTTTCTTGCCGGTGCATCGGTCCTAGTCTCTCGGCCATACCGTGCTCTTTTCCACGAGAGGAACCGCCATGACCCCGCCGCCCCCTGCGTCCTTCGGTGCCAATTCAGCCGCCGCGCGCGATATCGCCAACGTGATCCATCCCTTCACCGACCTGAAGACGCATCTGGAAACCGGCCCGATGGTGATCAGCCGCGGCAAGGGCGTGCGCGTGTTCGACGAGAACGGGCGCGACTACATCGAAAGCGTGGCCGGCCTGTGGTGCGCCTCGCTCGGGTTCGACAATGAGCGGCTGGTGCAGGCGGCGGCGGCACAGATGCGCAAGCTGCCCTTCTACCACGCCTTCACCGCCAAGTCGCACGAACCGATGATCGACCTGGCGGAAATGCTGATCGCGCGCGCGCCGGTGCCGATGAGCAAGGTGTTCTTCGCCAATTCCGGCTCGGAGGCAAACGACAGCGCCATCAAGATGGTCTGGTACTTCAACAATGCGGTGGGGCGTCCGCAGAAGAAGAAGATCATCGGCCGGCTGAAGGGCTATCACGGTATCACGCTGGCCGCCGCCTCCGTCACCGGCCTGCCGGCGAACCACCGGGCGTTCGACGTGCCGCTGGCCGGGTTCATCCATACGATGACGCCGCATTACTACCACGGCGCCCTGCCGGGCGAGAGCGAGGAGGCATTCGCCACGCGCTGCGCCGATGAACTGGAAAAGCTGATCCTGGCCGAGGGGCCCGACACCGTGGCGGCGATGTGGGCCGAGCCGGTGATGGGCGCCGGCGGGGTGATCGTTCCCCCGGCTGGCTATTTCGCCAAGATCCAGGCGGTGCTGCGCAAATACGACGTGCTGTTCGTCGCCGACGAGGTGATCTGCGGCTTCCATCGCACCGGCAACTACTGGGGCAGCCAGACGCTGGGGATGCAGCCGGACATCCTGGTGTGCGCCAAGGCGCTGTCGGCGTCCTACCTGCCGATCTCGGCGGTGATGGTGAACGACCGGGTGTTCCAGGGCCTGGCCAAGCAGAGCAACGAGATCGGCACGTTCGGGCATGGCTTCACCTATTCCGGCCATCCGGTGCCGGCGGCGGTGGCGATCGAGACGCTGAAGATCTACGACGAGACCAATATCGGCGCCCATGTGCAGAGCGTCGGGCCGCACCTGCAGAACGAACTGCGCCGGCGCTTCGCCGGCCATGAACTGGTGGGCGAGGTGCGCGGCGTGGGTCTGATGGCGGCGGTGGAGTTGGTCGCGGACAAGGCGACGCACGAGAACTTCCCGCCCGCCGCGAAAATCGGCGCCCGGATGGTGACACGGATGCAGGAAAACGGCGTGATCGGCCGCGTCTGCCCGACCGATGCCATCGTGTTCAGCCCGCCGCTGATCATCTCCGCGGCGGAGATCGACGACATGCTGGACCGGGTGGAGGCGTCGCTGAATGAGCTGACGGTGCAACTCAGGCGCGAAAAAATCACCGCCGTTACCTGATGGCGGCAGAACTGGCCCGGATTTTGCCAGGATCTCTGCCTCTGTCCGCCGGCCGACGCCTGTCAGGGTTGCCATGCAACCCTGACAGGCTCCCGCGCGTCATCGGGGCATTTTCTTCGCCGGATTCGAGTTCCGCAGCCGCCACATGCGTTCATGCGCGGCGACGTTGGTGACCACCTTGCGGTCCGCGCCGGCGCCCTTCGTCCGCGCCGGCAGTCTGGCGGCCAGCAGATCGAGCGCATCCAGCAGGTGGTTCGCAACTTCCACATCGTGCTGATCGCACGCCTGTTCGAAGGCCTGCATCACCATATCCGCCAGCCCGTGCCGCGAGTGAACCGTTTGGGATGGCTGCGGCTGCAGCACTGAGTCCTCCATGCGTATCTCCATCCGAGCGCCTGTCCGCCGCCATCCATAAGCCAAGAACGTTAACAATCGTCCATTTTTATTCAAATAACCACGATGGTTCCGGCGTTCCACAATCCATGATTGCGTTCACAAAAAGTTGAATTAACACGATCCGGCGGTTACCGCCAGCACGCTCGCGCACCGGCGGCCTCCGCGAAATCGCCCCGGCAGGGCCTCGGTGCCAGCCGTCCTGAAGCCCCCGTTTCCGCTGCCGGCACGTCCGACTCCTAGCCTGTTCGTGTTACTCGATCATATCGGAATGGACACAAACCAAGGCTCGCCGGATACATTTCCCGGGCGCATCGGCGATCGGCGGCGCCGCGCCGCGTCAGGCCCGCATGCGCGCGATTTCCAGCAGCACGCCGGCCTCCAGTTCCTTTTCGTCCAGGCGATGCTTCACCAGGTCGCCGATGCTGACGATCCCGTCGAGCCTGCCCTGGTCGAGGACAGGTACATGGCGGATCTTGTTCACGGTCATCGCGCCGAGCACCGCATCGATCCGGTCGCCGGGCTGGCAGGTGACGACGAGGTGGTTCATCGCGTCCCGTACCCGGAGATTGAGGCCGTTGGTCCAGTCGCGCGACAGCAGCCGGACCAGTTCCCGTTCGCTGAAGAGGCCGATCAGCTTCTGCCATTGGTCCTGGACCACCACCGCGCCGATACCCAGTTCCGCCAGCTTCTGCACCGCGGATTGAACGCTGTCGGAAGGCAGTACGGTGGCAACCATGCGCCCCTTGATCCGGAGCACGTCGGAAATGAACATCTCGCGCCTCCTTGACGAGTAACGAATCGGACATGGGAATGCCGGCGCAAGGCCGCCAGAGGCCGCGCGAGAGGAAATTCACTCCCGCGTGGGTGGGGGGATCAGAACGGAACCGGGCTGCACTCCCTCGCCGTGATGACGGCGAGCCGGTACAGCCGCGCCGCCGCGATGCCCATTTCCGGCACCGCCGCCGCCACGTGGCGCAATGGCGTGGAGGACAGGAATTGGTCGGTCACCTTCTGCGCCAGCAGGTCGGCACCCATCGTCTCCAGCGCCGCGCGGGAGATGTGGCGCAGCAGCACCCAGCACACCGCCGGGCCCGGCCGCAGGCCGAACAGTTCGCCCACCTCGCGGACGGCGGCAAGGCCGCGCAGGCCGACCACCAGCCCGTCCCAGGAGGCGTGCGGAGTGAGGGCGACGGCGGAGGCGGCCTGCAGGCCGGCGTTGCGGCCGATGCGCCTGGCACGCTCCAGCAGCGGCGCCGCCACGCGGTTGGCCAGGATCGCGCGCAACTCGGCAATGCTCGCCGCACCCATCACCGCCCGGTCGGCGGCGGGAGCATCGGGCAGGCTCGCCGCGACGCGGGCTAGCCAGGCGCGGCTTTGCGCGCGGGCAATTTCCAGGTCCCGGTCCGGGCCGGCGAGCAGCGCGCGCAGGCGGTCCACCTGGCGCAGGGACCGCAGGCCGCGCAGCTCGCGCAATGCGGCATAGCCGACCAGGCCGAGGCCGAGCGCCTCCGCCGCCAGAACGGCGGCGCCAAGCGCGGGCGAGAGATCGAACTGGGCGCGGACCAGTGAGAGTGTGGAGACCGTCAGCCAAGTGAGGAACAGAACGGATCCACCCAGCAGCGCATAGCCGAGCGAACCGATGCCGGGGCGAGGTGCGGCGAGCTCCGCCGGGTTCCAGCCGCTGTCGATGATCCCGCCGGCGCCCCTGGCCCCCGGGGGCTGCGGGTCCAGCAGCATCGGGGTGTCCATGGGCGCTGGCGCGGCAGGTGGGCCAGGGTCGTCCAGAAAGCGAGGTCCATCGCCAATCACAGCAAGTCTCCGATCACGCTGTCCAGCACGTCGTCCAGGCCAAGATGGGGAATGCCGAGCGTGCCGGAAGGGTCGATGCGCGGCGGGCGGAAGACCGGCATTTCGAAATAGCGATCCGACCAGAAGGATGCCGGGGGCGTGTTGGAGGGCACGCTGCCGGCATAGAACGGCCGGCGGGTCTGCTCTCCCAGCACGACGCCGAGCACCACTTCCACGTTGCGTCCGCCGAGCGGGGCGGTGCCGTCGATGGTGGAGAGGATGGCGGCGGCGACGTGGTAGCTGACCGCGGTGCCGGCATCGGCGTTTCCGGCGGCGGGCCTGGCCAGCGCCTGGACGAGGTTGCGCAGGTTGTCGCGGCTCATCGCCGGCACATGGTCGGCCTTGGTGGCGACGAAGGCAATGCGCCCGATCGGCTTGGGGGCGACGACGCCGGACAGCAGGGACGCGGCGAGGTTGAGCGGGATGCCGAGGGGCGAGCCGCGCCGGGTGAGCTGGGCGCCGGCCAGCCGGGCCCCCTGCCCCGCGTGTTCGGACAGGGCTTGCCGGCGCTGACGGCTCCAGAAGCCCCAGCCGTCGCGCAGGCCGCGGGCAATATCGGCGATGGCGTGGCCGGTGTCCTCGAACGAGGCCTGGCCGGCATGCAGGCCGCCGAGCACGTCCACCAGCACGATCTGGCGGCTGAAGGAGCGAAAATAGCTGTCGAAGAAGGTTTCGCGAATTTCCCGCTTGTAGGCCTCGAAACGATCCGTCAGCAGCGCGGCGGCGCTGCCGGCGCGGGGCACAGCCGGTGTCAGATCGTGCGGGAAGAACCACATATAGGGCGCGTCGCCGCGCGGGCCGGGGCAAAGGAAGCGGCCGGGCTGCAGGTAGCGCAGGCCTAGCCGGGAGCGGCAGGCCTGGATGGCGTCGCGATACAACCGGTGGCCGCGGCGGATCGTCGCGTCGTCGGCAGGGTCGGCCGGGGAGAGGACGTTGTCGTGGAAATCGAGGAACTCCTGGGCCAGTTCCCGGCGCGGCGGCTGGCGCAGGCGAGCGATGGTCTGGCGCGACCAGTCGGGGAAGGATTGCGCCAGCAGCGGCAGGTCGAGCAACCATTCGCCGGGGTAGTCCAGGATGTCCAGCCGGATGCGTCGGTTGCCGGCCAGGCGCTGGCCGAGGCCGGAGGCGCGTTCCACCTCCAGCTCGATCGAGATCTCGGCCAGATCCTCGGTGCGCGGCGGCCAGGCGGGCTGATCGGCGGAGAGGTCGGCAAGTTTCTCGGCGAAGTCGAAATGCGGCAGGGTTTGCACCCCGGCCGGAACCACGCGCACCGAGCGCAGGCGGCTGCCGGAGGCGGCGGCAAGCCGGCGGCTGATCATTGGCAGCGTGTCGCGGCCCTGGCCGAGCGCGAGCAGGTTCTGGATCATCGAAGTGATGAACACGGTCTTTCCAGCCCGGCTGAGGCCGGTGACGGCGAGGCGGATGACGGTCTCGTTCAGCTGGTCGTCGAGCGCCGAGGCGCTGCCGCGCACGAGGTTGCGCGCGCCGGCGACCATTGTGCCGACCATTGGACCGATCACACCGCCGGGCATGGTCTGAGCTTAAAGCTCGGTCCGGCGGCCATTGGGCTGATGCGCCGCGATCACCGCACCCGGCTGATCGTGTAGTCGGCGACGCCGAGCAGCGCGGCGCGCACCGGCGTGTCGGGGAAGATCGCCAGCGCGGCCTTCGCGGTGTCGACGAAGCCGGCGGCGCGGCCGAGGGTGGTGCGAATCGCGCCGCAGTTCGCCATCAGCGTCATCGCATGTTCCAGGTCGGCATCGGTCTGCTCGGAAGCCTCGATCGTGCGGGCCCAGAAGGCGCGGTCCTCGGCGCTGCCGGCCTGGTAGGCGGCGAGCACCGGCAGGGTGATCTTGCCCTCGCGGAAATCGTCGCCGACGGTCTTGCCCAGCGTGGCCTGGTCCGCGGCATAGTCCAGCGCGTCGTCGACCAGCTGAAAAGCAATGCCTAGGCTCATGCCATAGGCGGCGAGCGCCTGCTCCTCGGCGGCACCGCGGCCGGCGACGACGGCGCCGACCTGGCAGGCGGCGCCGAACAGCGCCGCGGTCTTGCCGCGCACAACGTCCAGGTAGCGTTCCTCGGTGGTGGTCAGATCATGCTGGGTGGCGAGTTGCAGCACCTCGCCTTCCGCGATCGTGGCGGCGGCCTTGGACAGGATGGCCAGCACGTCCAGCGAGCCGTCCTCCACCATAAGCTGAAAGGCGCGGGCGAACAGGAAATCCCCGACCAGGACCGAGGCCTTGTTGCCGAATACGGCATTGGCGGAGGCGAAGCCGCGGCGCAGCACGCTTTCGTCCACGACGTCGTCGTGCAGCAGGGTGGCGGTATGGATGAACTCCACACAGGCGGCGAGCTTCACGTGCCGGCTGCCCTGCGTGTAGCCGCACATGCGGGCTGCGGCCAAAGTGAGCAGCGGGCGCAGGCGTTTGCCCCCGGCGGCGACGATGTGCGCGGCGATCTGGGGGATCAGCGCCACCTCGCTGTTCATCTGCGCGACAATGGTGCGGTTGCAGGCGTGCAGGTCCTGCTGGACCAGCGCGACCAGGGCGGTGAGCGCGTCCTCCCCGGTGACGGCCGACGGACCGGCAGCGACGACGGACCCGGCCGGGCCGGATGTGCCGGGAGGCGGGCTTGACTGCGACAGGCTGGCGACGACGCCCAAATCGATCTCCCGGCTGGATACTGCGGCTGTGATGGCGGCTGCGATGACCGCAGTCTAGGGCAATCAGTCTAGGACATATAGCGCCAGGAACATATCGGCGCGGCGGAAACAGGGTCAAGGCAAGTGCACGGGATACCGGGCATTGGGCGGTGAATTCGCCATCCCGCCCGATTTTCCACGCACTGCGGCACGCCAGCGTCGCGGATTGGTTTATACGGGTTGGCCCAAGTACCTTTGCCCGAGTGCCTTCGAGGAATTGAGATGCGCGTTCTTGTCCGGTCCAACGATCCGGTGCGGCTGAGCTTCCTGACCGTATTGCTGGCCGATGCCGGGATCGGGTCGGTGCTGCTGGATACCCATGCGAGCCTTGTGGAGGGCAGCATCGGCGCAATCCAGCGACGGCTGGCGGTGGCGGCGGAGGACGAGGTGCGGGCGCGCCGCGTGCTGACCGACGCCGGCGAGATCTGACGGCGAGCATGGCCGATCGCGTGGAGGGCCTTGCGGAAGCCGCCGGGACGACAAGCGGGTTTCTGTTGGGCGGGCGGGTGCGGTATGCGCAGCCGCGCGAGGGGTTTCGCAGCGGCATCGAGCCGGTGCTGCTGGCCGCCAGCATTCCCGCGCGGGCCGGGCAGCGGGTGGTCGAGGCCGGTACCGGCGCGGGCGCCGCGCTGCTGTGCCTGGCGGCCAGGGTGGCGGGCATCGCCGGCGTGGGGGTGGAGCGCGATCCCGCCATGGCGGCGCTGGCGCGCGCGAATGCGGCCGCGAATGGATACGATGGGCTGAGCTTCGTGACCGCCGATATCGAGTCGACCGGCGAGATGGCCGCGATGGCGGGGGGCCTCGACCATGCCTTCGCCAATCCGCCCTATCACGCGCCCGGCGGCCCGCCGTCCGCCATGGCGGCGCGGGAGACGGCGAAGCGGGCGCATACGGGGTTGTTCACCGCCTGGGCCGCGAGCCTGGGGGCCTTGCTGCGCCCACGCGGGACGCTGACGCTGATCGTGCCGGCGGGCGCCCTGCCCGCCTGCCTGATGGCCCTGGAGTTTGCGCGCTGCCCGCCGGCGGCGCTGCTGCCGCTATGGCCGAAGGCCGACCGGGAGGCGAAGCTGGTACTGCTGCGCGGGGTCAAGGGCGGCCGCGGGACGCTGAAGCTGCGTCCCGGCCTCGTGCTGCATGCGGCCGAGGGCGGCTTCACACCAGAGGCGGAGGCCATCCTGCGGCATGGCGCCGGATTCGACCTTTAGCCGCCGAGCAAAAAGGCAGAAGCAGGAAGCCCCTTAGGTGATTTCCACGTTCGGGTGACGCAGGTGCCAAAGCCGCTCATGTGCGGCGACCAGGCTTTCCATGCTGCGCCGGCGGGTGCCGTCAGGGGTCAGGGTCCGGCGGCTCAGCATCATTTCGAGCACGCCGAGCAATTGCTCGGCGACCTCGAAATCGGCCTGATCGCAAGCGTGGTGAAAGGCGATCAGGATTTTATCGGACAGGCGGCGCGTATAGCGCGGCGTGCCCGAGGGAGCCTCGTCCCGGACCAGTTCTTCGTTTGCCTGATTGGCCGCTTCCTCAGTCAATTCCCCATCTCTCCGATCCGGTGCCTCTGTTTGCAGGCAATCTGTACTCATCCCATTAGCCGTCTATAAACGCGAACAATCTCTTTTTTATTCTTTTGCCCATCAAGACCAACCGGGAAGAGACTTTAACAGCCCGACAATCCGATCAAACAGAATTAGACCCAGTGAGGCGACTTGATAACGTTACGAATCAGCCGAGGCCCATGATCTGTCGATTTCTTACGTATACGCGCCCGGCACGTGCCCGGGCAATACCGTTCCATAATTCTGGTCGCGCGCCATGCAAAGAGAACCGTGGAGGTTCTGTACGTATCGTCCGGGCTCAGGCGGAAGGACTGGCCCTTCCAAGGTCATTCCGCCGGCAAGATGCCATTGGCGGCGTGTGCAGGGGAACCGCCGGCCGGGTTGAACGGGGTGTCACCGAACGCCTCCTCCCAGGTGCCGACCGTGGAGGCCTTGCTGTACTCGGTGGCGCGATTTTCGAAGAAATTGGCGTGCTCGACGGCGTTCAGCATTTCGTCCAGCCAGGGCAGCGGGTTCCTGTCGACGTGGAACAACTCGTTCAGGCCGAGCTGGGTCAGGCGACGGTCGGCGATGTAGCGGATGTATTCCTTCACTTCGCGCGGGGTCAGGCCTTCCACCGCGCCGCCCTCGAAGGCAAGGTCGATGAAGGCGTCCTCGTGATCGATGATGGTCGCGCAGCTGATGTAGATGTCGCGCTTCAGCTCCTCGGTCCAGATTTCCGGATTTTCCTGCACGAAAGTGCGGAACAGCTTGATGATCGACAGGCAGTGCAGGCTTTCGTCGCGCACCGACCAGGTGATGATCTGGCCCATGCCCTTCATCTTCCCCAGGCGGGGAAAGTTGAGCAGGATGGCGAAGGACGCGAAGAGCTGCAGGCCTTCGGTGAAGGCGCCGAAGGCGGCGAGGGTCTTGGCGATCTCATGCTTGCTGTCCACCCGGAAGCCCTGCATGTAGTCGTACTTGTCCTTCATTTCCTTGTATTTCATGAAGGCGGAATATTCGAGTTCGGGCATGCCGATGGTGTCGAGCAGATGGCTGTAGGCGGCGATGTGCACCGTCTCGATGTTCGAGAACGCGGAAAGCATCATCAGTACCTCGGTCGGCTTGAAGACCTGGCTGTAATGCTTCATGTAACAATTGTTCACCTCGACATCCGCCTGGGTGAAAAAGCGGAAGATCTGCGTGAGCAGGTTGCGCTCGGCGTCCGTCAGGTTGCGGTGCCAGTCCTTGACGTCGTCGGCCAGGGGCACTTCCTCGGGCAGCCAGTGGACTCGTTGCTGGGTGAGCCACGCCTCATAGGCCCAGGGGTAGCGGAAGGGCTTGTAGACCGGGTTCTCGGTCAGCAGGTCGAACTTTACCGGGTGTTCGTCGGGAGAGGTCGCGGTGGGCGTGTGGGTGGCGGACATGCTTGGGCCCTTGGCAGCAGCGGCGGACAGCGCCGGTGGAATCGGATGATAGCATCCTGATTTGGGAGGGAATAGCGGGGATTGCGACTCTGACACTAAATGCTGTGGACGAATTTTTTCTGACCACTAGATATGCTGCGGCAAGCCGGGAGCGGCCGGTATATATTCGTGGTTCCGATGACAACCCGCCGAAGGCCGGCGGCCACGCGGAGGGCGGAAGGGTCTCTTCGGGTGGGGAGTCTGATCGGGGGCAGGCCTGCCGGTCGGCGATACCCCCGGCGTGGGCGGCAATCGCGCGGTCAACTCGGGACCGCCATTGTCGTGTCATGTCGGAACTAGCAGCCTATAATCCGGACGGAAGCTTGAGCGACCTGCGGAAGGATACGAGGTGCCCTTATCTGATTCCGAACTGCCACCGGCAAGCGCTCTGGCCAATCGTCCGGTCGGCGCGGAAGCTCGCAAGACCATCGGCCTCAAGGCTGCTCAGGGTTTCGTCGAACGCTACCTGTCGGGCTCGGACATCCTCGACATCGGCTATCGAGGCTATAGCGGCGACGCCGTGCCAATCGTACCGCAGGCGATCGGCATCGACGTTGACTACCCGGGATATGATGGCCGCAATCTGCCGTTTCCGGACGCCTCGCAGGACAGCGTCTATTCCAGCCACTGCCTGGAGCATATCGACGATTACCGTCAGGCAATTGCCGAATGGTTCCGGGTGATAAGGCCCGGCGGACACCTTATTATCATTGTGCCCAACCAGTTCCTCTACGAGAAACGGCAAAGCCTGCCGTCACGCTGGAACCAGGACCACAGGCGCTTCTACACGCCGGCTTCGCTGATGACCGAGATAGAGCAATCCTTGGCGCCAAATACCTACCGGCTCCGCCACCTGGCGGACAATGATTTCGGATACGATTACGCGATCTCCCCCGAACACCACGCCGATGGATGCTACGAAATAGAATTAGTGCTTCAGAAACTTACACCCCCCATTTGGGATTTGGAGCAGCCGCCACTGTCCTCGAGATTGTTTGCACGCGAACGTCAGGCGCTGCTTCGGCTCTTGGCAAAGAATGGCGCACGGCTCCCCCCACAGGTAAGAGCCGTTCTGGGTGGGATGGCCCGCCGCATTCTCTGAGACGACGGCCCGGAAAGTTCATATGAGATTACATAGTCGTCTCAACATGAGATCGAATAATCGCCAATAAGATTCGGTGGTTCGCACCGACTTGACCTGAAGCCACATGGCCTTCTGGACTTTTGCCTTGCCTCTCGGGCGCAGGCTCAACGGGAATCTTCCGGTGACCGCGGTGCAGGAGATGTCCTGCCGCCGGTTGTCGCCCCAACAGCCTGCGTTGCCGGCGGCCATGGCGGGCGCTGTGATCGCCATGCCAAGCCACGGGCGGCGGCACGGCCCCCGATAAGATCGATCATCGAACACGTCCGCTATCCCAGCATCCCCTTCAGAACCGAGGGCAGCTACGGATCGGTGCGTTTGCCAAAGATGATATAGCCGGTACAGTGCCAAGTATGCCGTATTGCGCCGAATGGCGGTTTTCAAACCAAACCAGCATCCGCACGTCCATCGACAATGCGTCTATAAATCATTGGAATGATTGGTCGGAGCGGCGGGATTCGAACCCACGACCCC
>JBBIQA010000075.1:0-19804 GCA_037442565.1 Rhodospirillales bacterium | reverse complement strand
GGGAGCGGACGCGCCGCCGCTGGCCGACGCGCCGCCGACGCCAGCGCCCGCGCCGCCGCCGGCCTTCGCCGGGCTGATCGACGAGTTCGAGATCGCCAAGCTGGCCCGCCCGGTCGGCAGCTTCCAGGTCGCGGTGCACAGCCAGGGGCCGCAGGCCAACCTGCTCACGTTCAACACGGCAGAGCAGCGCTCGGTCCTCGGCAACGGCTATCTCGCCATCATCCTTCGCTCGGTCACGCCGGACGCCTGGGTGGTGATCGGCATCCTTGGCGTGATGTCGCTGATCAGCTGGATCGTGATGATCGGCAAGGCGCTCTACATCAGCCGCGTGTCCGGCGCGAACCGGGTGTTCCGCGAGGAATTCCGCGGCGTGCGCTCCCGCGCCATCGCCAATGGCGGCCGGTTCGAGACGCTGGCCGCGGCGAAGAAGCCGGCGCTGCGCAAGGCACCGCTCTACCGGCTCTACGAAGTCGGCGCGCGCGAACAGCAGGAACGCCTCGACGCCGGCCGCGTCGGCGCCGATGGCAGGCTCGCGCCGCAATCGCTGGCGGCGATCCGCTCGGCGCTGGATGCGGGCCTGACGACGGAGAGCGTGCGGCTGAACCGCCTGATGGTGCTGCTGACCATCGCCATCAGCGGCGGCCCCTTCCTGGGTCTGCTCGGCACCGTGGTCGGCGTCATGATCACCTTCGCCGCCATCGCCGCGGCCGGCGACGTGAACGTCAACTCCATCGCCCCGGGCATATCCGCCGCCCTGCTCGCCACCGTCGCCGGCCTCGCCGTCGCGATCCCGTCGCTGTTCGGCTACAACTACTTCCTCACCCGCATTCGCGACGTCACCAACGACATGCACGTCTTCGTCGACGAGCTGGTCACCCGCATGGGCGAGGCCGTGCACGCGCCGCCACCCGATGCCGCCGAGTCCGCGCCCGCCCATCCCATGCAACGCGCCGCTGAATGACAAGGTGATCCATGCAGGTCCAGGCCAACGACAAGCCCTATGACGACATCAATATCACCGCGATGCTCGACCTCGCCTACGTGCTGCTGGTCATCTTCATCATCATGACCACCGCGGCGGCGCAGGGCGTGAAGGTTGACCTGCCCAAGGCCAGCGCCGCGGCAAGCCTGTCCACCCCGAAGACGAAGGTGATCAGCGTCTCCAGCCAGGGCCAGCTATTCCTGGATGCGGTGCCGGTCGCCAACGCCGAGCTCGAGCGCAAGCTGCGCGACCTGAAGGCGATCACGCCCGACCTGCCGGTCATCCTGAAGGGAGACCGGGCGGTGCAGTACGACAAGATCATGGAGGTCCTCGACATCTGCGGCAGGGTCGGCATCAGCTCGATCGGCCTGCAGTCGCAGCGGGCTCCCGGGTCCTGATCCCGGCCGGACCGCCGCATGACCGACCTTCCGCCGATCGACGAGGACGACGAGGAAACCAGTGACCGCCAGACGTCGTGGCTGCGCCGCTACGGCTGGATCGCCCTGGCCGTGCTGGTGGCCGGCGGCGGCCTGGCGCTGGTGGTGTCGCTGCTGCAGGGCGCGTCCACCCCGCAGCACCACGCCATGACCATGATCACCAAAATCGTGCTGCCCCCGCCGCCGCCGCCTCCCCCGCCGCCGCCGCCACCGAAGGAGCCGCCGCCGGAAGCGCCGAAACCGCTGGAAACCCCGCGGGTGCAGGAGCCGAAGCCGCTGGCCAAGGCGCCCGACAAGCCGAAGCCGGCCCCGACCCCCGCCAACTCGCCGCTGACCGGCGCCGCCGGTTCCGGCTCCAACCCCTACGGCCTGCAGGTGGGCAACGGCGATGGCAGCGTGATCGGCGGTGGCGGCGGCGGGGGCACAGGGAGCAATTTCGGCTTCTACGCCGCGATGCTGCAATCGCAGGTGCAGAGCGCCCTGAAGCGCGACGAGAAAACCCGCACCGGCCGGTTCCATGTCTCGGTCAAGGTTTGGCTGGGCCCCGCCGGCCAGGTGACCCGCACGCAGTTGACCTCCTCCTCCGGCGATCCGGCGATGGACAGCACACTGACCCGCGTGATCGGCGGCCTGTCGCTCGGCGAGGCGCCGCCGGCCGGCATGCCGCAGCCTATACACCTCCGCATCGGCGCCGAGCCCGGCTGATGCACCTCTTCCCTTCGTCTCGACAGGTGGTTACCCGATGAATTTTGCAACGAAACCGCGGCGGACGGGTGGCGCGATCGCGCTTGCGCTGGCCGCCGCGGCCCTGCTGTGCCCACCGGCTCAGGCCCAAGGCCCGGCACCGGCAGGAACCACCGCGACCGAGCGGCTGATCGAGCTGCTGGTGCAGAAGGGCATCCTGCCGCGCGAGCAGGCGGCGGAACTGCTGGCCCAGGCGCAGCGGGAATCCCGCGCCGCGGTGGCGCCGGCGCATGCCGCCCGGCCCGCGCCTGCCGCCAGCGGGACCGCGACGGCCTCACGCCCGCATGCCGCGCCCGCCGCCACCGGGCCGGTGCCGGCGGGCTCCAACGCCGCAACCGTCGCCGGCGCGGGGCTACCGCCCGACACCGTGCGCGTGACCTACGTGCCGCAGACCGTGCGCAACCAGATCGCCACGCAGGTCCGCAACGACGTGATGACCCAGGCCAAGAACGAGGGCTGGGCGACGCCCAACGCCACTCCCGAATGGGTGCGGCGCATCACCCTCTTCGGCGACCTGCGCCTGCGCGGCGAGGCCGACCTGTTCCAGACCAGCAACTACCCGTACTTCGTCGATTTCAACGCCATCAACAACAGCGCCGGCTACGACACCAACGGCGGCGCGCTGCCGCCGCTGCTCAATTCCACCCAGAACCGCAACCGCTTCCGGCTGCGAGCGCGCATCGGCGCGGACGCGCGGATCGACGACGACATCATGGCGGAAATCCGCATCGCCACCGGCAACGACAACAGCCCGGTTTCCACCAACCAGACGATGGGGGTGAACGGCACGTTCAACAAATACGCCATCTGGATCGACCGCGCCTTCATCAAGGGCACACCGGCCGGCTGGGCGACGTTGTATGCCGGGCGGATGCCCAATCCGTTCTGGACGACCGACCTCGTGTACTACGACGATCTCGGCTTCGACGGCATCGCCGCGCAGGTAACGCCGCGCTTCGACGACCAATGGTCGGGCTTCTTCAACACCGGCTTCTTCCCGGTGCTGAACACGGCGATGAACTTCGGCAGCACCAGCGCGCCCGGCAACCGGGCCTCGCACGACGCCTACCTGATCGGCGGCCAGGCCGGCGCGAACTGGAAGATCTCGGACGATTTCGCGGCCAAGCTGGCAGTCGGCTATTTCGCCTACACCGGCGTGCAGGGGCAAACCTCCAGCCCCTGCCAGATCATCTACAGCAGCGACACCTGCAGCACCGACAACACGCGGCCGCTGTTCCTGCAGTTCGGCAACACCGTCTTCCCGATCCGCAACATCGTGCCCAACCCGAGCCTGGCCAACGGTGGGCCGATGCCGCAATACTACGGCCTCGCATCGAAATTCGGCGTGCTGGACGTGCATGGCCGCTTCGACATCACCCGCTACAACCCGATCGGCATCGCCATCGAAGGCGATTACGCGACCAACCTCTCCTATAACCGCAGCTCGGTGGCGGCACGCCCGCCGGCGAACAATCTCGATACCAACAACCAGTACAAGGGCGGCAGCAACGCCTACCTGGTGCGCCTGACCGTCGGTACCGCGGCGATCGAGAAGCGCTGGGACTGGAACGTGTCCCTCACCTACAAATACCTGGAAACCGACGCGGTGCTGGACGCGCTGAACGACCCCGATTTCCATCTCGGCGGCACCAACGCCAAGGGCTTCATCCTCGGTGGCAATCTCGGCCTGGCGCGCAACACCTACCTCACCACGCGCTTCCTCAGCACCAACCAGGTCTCCGGCCCGCCCTACGCGGTCGACGTCATCCAGGCCGACCTGAACGTGAGGTTCTGACCATGGCGCCCGCTCCCCTGCGCCCCCCGCGCCGCACGGCCCTGCTTGCGGCGATGCTGCTGACGCTCGCCCCCGTCGTTGCAAGCGCCCAGGAGGCCTCCGTCGAAAGCCGGCTGCGCGAGGCGCTGCGCCGCTCCACCGTCGAACTGCGTGCCCTGCAGGACAACCAGGCGGCGATACAGGCGGCACTCGACCAGGCCAAGCAGCAGAACGCCGATCTGACCAGGCAGGTCGAGATCCTGTCGGCCAGCGCCGCGGCAAAGCCCGCCAAGGCGGAGCCAGACCCGCAGGTCGCCGCCCTGCGAGAGGCCGTTCCCGCCCTGCAGGAACAGAACCGTGGCCTGCGTGCGGATGTCCTCAGGCTGCAGTCGGCCTACGAACAGGCCGCGCAGGTGGCGCGCGCCCGCGATGCCGAGGGCAAGCGGCTCGACCAGCGTCTGCGCGACACCGATGCCAGGTTCGGCCTGTGCCGGCAGGAAAACGCCAAGCTCATCGGCGTGGCGAACGACATCCTGCACCTCTATCGCACGCCGGAATTCCGCGCGACCGTGATCGGCAGCTGGGAGCCGCTGCTCGGGCTCAAGCAGGTGGAACTGCAGAACACCGTGCAGGACTACGAGGACAAGATCCTGGACCATCGCTACATCAACCAGGCCGCCCCCACCCCGGCGCCGGAACCGGCACCGGCGTCGGCACCGGCTACCGCCACGGCCAACCGGCACCGCTGATGCGCGGCGGCGCGCGGCACGCCGGTCGCGTCCGCCGGTCCGCCGCGGCATGGCTGCGCGCCATCCCCCTGCTCGCGGGTCTCGCCGCCACGAATGTCGCGGCAAGGTCGGAGGACGCCGCGCCAGGCACCTGCGTCGATGTTCAGATCGGCGACCAGCGCTTCTACGACTGCCTCAACAGCCACCTGCGCGCCGTCGCCTCCGCACGCCGCCCGGGCCTGCCGGAGATGCCGAACGCGGCCGGCATCTCGGCACCCGCCGCCGGCCTCTTCAACCAGGCGGCAACCCGGGAACGGATGGGCACGGCTTTCGGCCTTTCCGTCACGCCCCAGCGCCCGCCACCCCCGGTCTATGCCAACCCGCTGCTGCCCGCCCCGCACCCCTGACCGCGGCCGGCGGGCACGAGCGTCATCATATCGTTACTGGATGACTTGGTCTTCATCGACCAATTACTTATTTCCCGCCGATATCCGATGGCGTCCAAGTTTCAACCTAAATATATCAATACTCCTGCTGTCATCACGGAGTTTTTCTATATCGCCGCCTATGCGCCGGCCCCAACCTCGCACGGAGCGAAATCGGCTCCAGAAATAAGCCGTTAAAATATTGACCAACAGTAAAAGTATAAAATGCTTCAGAAATTGGTCACACGACCGTCATGGTCCCCTGGCATTTTGCCCTCGATCATTCGATCGTCGTTTTCCATATCTCAAGGATCCATCATGTTGGGCTTTTCCCGCAAGAATTCCCTGCTGTCGGTCTGCGCCGCCGCAGCCCTCCTGACAGGCCTGTCGACTGGCACTCATGCTGCCACCGCCCCTGCGACCGTCCTCTATGGCGGCGGCTCCTCCCTGGCGGCCCTGGTCTACGGCCAGATGTTCAACATCTACACCGCCTCGCTCAACCCCTCCGCGAGCTTCAACTATACCTCCGATGGCAGCGGCAAGGGCCAGAGCGGTTTCCTGGGCAACAACCCGAGCGCCCATGGCCTCCCGGCCGGCACGACGATTACTTACGGCGCCAGCGATGCGACCCTGACCGCCACCCAGATCAGCACCTACGCGACCGCGCAGCAGCCGACCACGGGCCCGCTGATCCAACTGCCATCCTTCGGCACCGCGATCACCATCCCGTTCAACCTGTCCGCTCAAGGCCTGGGCGGCAACGGCTCGATCGTTGCCACGGACGACCAGCTGTGCGGCATCTTCTCCGGCAAGATCACCGCTTATGACGGCGTCATCACCGGCGCCACCGGCCCGATCCAGGTCGTCTACCGCTCCGATAACAGCGGCACCACCTTCCTGCTGACCCAGCATCTGGCCGCGGTCTGCAATGCCAGCAACTCCAACATCACCTTCACCGCCAACCAGAACTTCGCATCCGAGTTCGGCGGCACACCGCCGGCCAACTTCGTTTCCGCCAAGGGCAGCGAAGGCGTTCAGCCGGCCATTCTCGCCACCACCGGCGCCATCGGCTATCTGAGCCCCGACTACACCCAGATCGCTCCGAACAACGCCGGCAACAGCAGCTTCCCGGTCGTGGCCGGCGTTGTGAACCACAACAACGGCATCACCTACCTGCCGTCCGTCGGCAACACCCGCACCGCACTGGGCACCCCGCCGGCTCCTTCCTCCGCCACCGACCTGAAGGACCCGTCGAAGTTCGTGCCGGCCGTGGCCGACCCGGGCATCGGCTATCCGATCGCCGGCTTCACCACCCTGGAAGTAGCGCAGTGCTATGCCGACGCCAATGCCGGCAACGCCACCAAAGGCTTCCTGAACGGCCTCTACAGCAATCCCGCGCTGCTGTTCAACCTGAACCAGGCCGGCTTCAGCCCGGTGCCGAACCAGCTGACCCGCGCCATCACGCGTAACCTCCTGTCCAACGTCGGCAGCGGCGCCGGCGTTCTGAACATCGACATCCAGAACCCGACCGTCTGCCAGTCGGCCGGTGCCTCGGGCCCCGGCACCTACGCCGGCCGCTGATCCTACCTGAGTGCCTATGCAGGGGCGGTCCGCAAGGGCCGCCCTTTCGCTTTTCCGCTCCCTGCGCCTGCCGCCGCCGGCGACGCTGGCCCGCCTCACTCCGCGGGCGTTTCCCAGGTCAGTATCTGATAGGGCGCCTCGTCCGCCTCCGGCTCGGCCTTCAACCGCACCACCGACTGACGCGTGAACCGCGCCGCCCCCGTGCCGGATCCCACCTGTGCGGACGCAATCACCAGGGCCACCAGATTGGGACTGGTGAAACCGAACACCCCCGCGGCCAGGGAATTGCGTCCGCCCGCCAGGCGCGCGTCGTCCAGCGCCTGGGTACCGGCGGCCCCGGCCGCGTCGCGCGCCACGTCGCCCTCCTGATACACAGACAGATATGGCCGCATCCGATGCAGCAGCTCCGGCGTCATGCCGGCCACCAGGCCGATTTCGTCGATACTCTCGAACGCCCGGTTGGACGGTCCGTACGGCAGCCCGGCGGCCTGGTACTGCGCCAGCTTGCTGCCACCCGACAACGAAAACGTGCTGACCGTCCGCCAGTCGATGATCGCCTTGCCCAGTGCCGCGGCATGCGCGGGATCCAGGCCGAGGCCGGCCAGCAATCCCTGCATCACCAGCGGCGTGGTGGTGTTCGGATTGATCCGCCCGGCCAGGTTCTCCACCCGCACCCGCACCAATGCGCCGCCCAGACGGACCGCGTGGACCCGGTCATCGGCGGTCCATTCGTGGCGCAGCAGCCGCAGCACCGCCTCCTGCGCCGCGCCATCGGCCGCCGCCTCGGCCACCGCGTTGGCGCGCAGATTGGCCGCCTGGCGGGTCTGCGAGCGCGCCGCGCCGGTCAGCTGCGCGCCGAGCAGGGACAGCAGCCCGAGCGTCCACAGCACGATCAGCAGCGCGAAGCCGCGATCCGCCGGCTCCGGCTTGCGGCGACAACCGCTCCGGCTCACGGATGCCATGCCTCGCGCATCGGCCCGGCCACGATATCCGGCCAGCTCCGGCGCGTGGGATCGGTGAACACGACCCGGATGCGGACCAGCCGCGGCAGCACCGGCTCCGTCCAGGCCGGCAGCCAGGCGCCGCCGAGCGGTCCCGCGCCCGGCCGGAAATAGGCGATGTCGATGTGATCGACGCCTTCCAGCAGCAGCGCCTCGCCGGGCACCGGCGGCGGGCCGATCGGATGGCGGTAATGGGTCGCGTAGCGCAGTTGCAGGCGGTGCGCGCGGTCCACTGCGATGGCGATCTCCGCGTCCCGGCTCGCCAGCGCGCCGGCCGCCATAGGAAGTTCCGAACGGAACGAGACGCTGTGACGGCTGCCCTTGAACAGCAGTCCGTCCCCCTCGAAGCCGCCGGGGTTCATCCGCTCGATCAGGGTGCGCAGAGTGCGGTCGACGGCGTCCACGTCGCCGCGCCCCGCCGTCAGCCGCGCCCCGGCCTGCCAGGCGCGCAGGCCGAACCGCGTCCCCGCGGCCAGCGTCGCCAGCAGCAGCCCCAGCACCGCCATCACCACCAGGATCTCCAGCAGGGTGAAGCCGGCGGCGGAGCCGGGCGCCCTAGCCCGCATTCGTGATCCTGACCCGGCCGGTCAGCCAGTCAACGCCGATCCGCACCCGCCGTCCGGGCGCAATCAGCTCGATCCGCCCGCCCGAGGAACTGCCGTCCGGCGCGAAACGGATGCCCGGCAGCGCGCCGCCCCGCTCGGCGACCACGCGCAGCGTCAACGCCCCCGGCAGGGCGCGCACCGGGCCATTGTCGGTGCGCATGCTCCCATTCGCCACGTCGATATTCAGCGACACCGTGCGGTTCTCGGCGATGGCGGTGGACCGCGCCAGGCGCAGCGCGCCGGCGATGTCGCGCGCCGCCGCCTCTATCTCCACCCCCTGACTGCGCACCGGCCCGCGCGTCAGCACCAGCCCGAGCATCAGGCCGAGAATGGCCAGCACCACAACCATCTCGATCAGCGTGAAACCACCGGCCCGGCCGGAGGCAGCGATCCGTCCGCGTCGACGCGGTGCGCGGCGCATTTTCCCTGCCTTTCGATCCATCAGGTCAGATACAGGAAGATCGCCCAGATCGCGACCGCCAGACAAGGGCCGAAGGGCAGCGCCGTGGCACGGGTGATGGTTGCGCCGCGCAACTGTGACAGAACCGCGACACCGATCCCCGCCAGCGCCGCCGACAGGACCACCCAGGGCAGCGCCTGCCAGCCGAGCCAGGCGCCCGCCGCGCCCAGCAGCTTGGCGTCGCCAAGGCCGATGCCGTCCCGCCCGCGCAGCCGGCGATAGGCCACGGCCAGCGCGGCGATGGACAGATACCCCGCCGCCGCGCCCATCGCATGCGCGGCCAGCGTGTCCGGGTCCAGCCACCAGGTCGCCGCCAGCCCGGCCAGCAGCAGCGGCAGCGTCAGCACGTCGGGCAGGCGCATGTGCAAGGCATCGATCCAGGCCAACGTCAGCAGCGTCCAGCCCAGCCCGCACCCCGCCCACAGCAGCGCTGCATCATCCCCAATCGTCCAGGCGGCGCTCGCGGCGACGGCGATCGCGGCGAGTTCCACCGCCGGATGGAAGCGCCCGATCGGCACGTCGCAATGGCGGCACCTGCCGCCCAGCGTCGCGAAACTGACCAACGGGACCAGCTCCAGCGGACCGAGCACATGGCCGCAGCTGTCGCAGGCGGAACGGCCCATCACCACATCGCGCCGGGCCGGCAGCCGGCGGATGAGCACGCCGAGGAAGCTGCCGACGAACGGCGCCATCAGCAGAGGCACGAACCAGATCGGCAAATTCGAACTCCCCCGGCGGGCGCACCCGAATTTGCGCGCGCATGGCCTTGTTGCCGCCCCCACATAGTGGCAAACGTCTTCCGGCGAAATCATCCTGATGTTCGTTCCGACAAAATTATATGGAGCGCGATCGTGACCCGCATCGGCCCCGACGCGTTGGAACCCCCAGCCCAGCATCCGATGGACGCGCTCGCCGCCATCCTGGCGCGCGACGGCCATTGCGACGAACGCACGCTGGATCGTGGCCGCCGCGTCGCCGCCGAGACCGGCCAGCGGCTGGACGCGGTGCTGCTGCAACTCGGCCTGGTCGGCGAGCGCGACCTGGCACGTGCCTACGCCGCCCTGCTCGGCCTGCAACTCGCCGGCCCCGAGCGCTATCCGCAGGAACCGCTGTTCCCCGAACGCCTGCGGCCGAAATTCCTGCGCAGCCTGCGCTGCCTGCCGCTGGCGCTGGAGGACGGCACCCTAGCGGTCGCTGCCGCCGACCCGCTGGAGGGGTTCGTAACCTCCGCCATCCAGGCCGCGACCGGCCACGCGGTGCGCCTGGAGGCGGCGGTGCCGATCGAGTTGGAGGCGGCGTTCGAGCGGCTCTACCCCGATGTCAGCGCCGAGGCCGCGGCGGACGCGGACGGCCTCGCCGGGGCGGACGGCGCGCCGGCAGAGGAAGATGCCGAGCGGCTGAAGGACCTCGCCAGCGAGGCGCCGGTGATCCGGCTGGTCAACCAGATCATCGCCCGCGCGGTGGAAACCCAGGCCTCCGACATCCATGTCGAACCCTTCGAGGACCGGCTGCGCGTGCGCTACCGCTATGACGGTGTGCTGAGCGAGGCGGAGAGCCCGCCGGCCCGGCTGGCGGCGGCGATCACCTCGCGCATCAAGATCATGTCCAGGCTCGACATCGCCGAGCGCCGGCTGCCGCAGGATGGCCGCATCAAGCTCGCCGTGCGCGGCCAGGAGATCGATTTCCGCGTATCCACCATCCCCTCGCTGCACGGCGAGACGGTGGTGATGCGCGTGCTGGACCGCTCCGCCGTGGCGTTCGACTATGGCCGGCTGGGCCTGTCCCCGGCGGTGGTCAGCCGCCTCGGCGAGGCGCTGAACCTGCCGAACGGCATCCTGCTGGTTACCGGCCCCACCGGCAGCGGCAAGACCACCACGCTCTACACCGGCCTGCTGGCGCTGAACGCCGTCACCCGCAAGATCGTCACGGTGGAAGATCCGATCGAGTACCAGCTGCGCGGCATCAACCAGATCCAGGTGCGCCCGCAGATCGGGCTGAACTTCGCCGCCCTGCTGCGCTCCATCCTGCGCCAGGACCCCGATGTCATCATGGTCGGCGAGATCCGCGACATCGAGACCGCGCAGATCGCCGTGCAGGCGGCGCTGACCGGACATCTGGTGCTTTCCACCCTGCACACCAACTCGGCCGCCGCCTCGATCACCCGGCTGCGCGACATGGGTCTGGAGGATTATCTGCTCACCGCCGTGCTGCGCGGCATCCTGGCCCAGCGCCTGGTGCGCCGGCTGTGCCCGCAATGCGCCACCCGCAGCGCGGCGCCGCCCGAGATCATCCGCCGCTTCGACCTCGACCGACGCACCGGCGGGGCCCCGGTCATGCTGTCGCACCCCGCCGGCTGCCCGCACTGCCGCCACACCGGCTTTCGCGGCCGCCAGGCGATCGCCGAGTTCCTGGTGCCGGACGCCAATGTCGAGCGACTGATCTTCGCCCGCGCCGACCACAACGAAATCGAGCGCGCCGCGGTCGCCGCCGGCATGGTGACGATGTTCGAGGCCGGGCTGGACGCGGCGCTCGCCGGCACCACCACGATCGAGGAACTGGTGCGCAGCATCCGCGCCGAGGGGGCGTGATGGCCAGGGGATGTCATGCCAAGGGGACGTAATGCCAAGGGGACGTAATGCCTGAATACCGCTACCTCGCGATCGGCCCGGGCGGCGAGATGCAGCGCGGCGTCATGGAGGCGCCGAGCGAGGCGGCGGTGGTCGAGCGGCTGCAACGCCAGGGCAGCACCGCGCTGCGCGCCGACCTCAACAAGGGCGGCTTCCTGACCGACTTCCTGCACCTGGAATTCGGCCGCGGCCAGACGCTGAGCGGGCAGGAAGTGACGGACCTCACGCGCGAGCTGTCGATCATGCTGGAAGCCGGGCAGGACCTCGACCGGGCGCTGCGGTTTCTGATTGAAACCGCGCCGGGCAAGCGGCCGCGCGCGGTGCTGGAGCAGCTGCGCGCCACGGTGCGCGACGGCGGCAGTTTCGCCGCGGCGCTGGCGGGGCATCCGCGCAGCTTCTCACGCCTGTATATCGGCCTGGTGCGGGCCGGCGAGGCCGGCGGCAATCTCGGCCCGACGCTGGACCGCCTGGCCAGCCTGCTGGAAAACCAGCGCCGGCTGTCGGCCACCGTCACCTCGGCGCTGATCTACCCGGCGCTGCTGCTGCTGGCCGCGATCGGCTCGATCGTCCTGATGCTGACCCAGGTGCTGCCGCAGTTCGTGCCGCTGTTCGAGCAGAACGGCGCCAGCCTGCCGGCCTCCACCCAGTTCCTGATCGATGCCGGCGCCTTCGTCTCCTCCTGGGGGCTGCTCGTGCTGGCCGGGATGGCCGCGTGCGGCCTCGGCCTGCGCGTGGCGCTGCGCCGGGCGGAGTTCCGCCGGCGCTGGGACGGCTGGCTGCTGCGCGTGCCGGTGCTCGGCGGGCTGATGCGCGAGGTGCTGGCGGCCCGCTTCGCCCGCACCCTGGGCTCGCTGCTGGTCAACGGCGTCGGGCTGATCGCCACCCTCGGCATCGTGCGCGAGGTGCTGGGCAACCTGGCCGCCGTGCAGGCGGTGGACCAGGCGAGCACCAGCGCCAAGGGCGGCGCGGGTCTGTCCGCCCCGCTCGCCGCCGCCGGCGTCTTTCCGGTCCGGCTGATCCACCTGCTGCGCCTGGGCGAGGAAAACGCCCAGCTCGGCGCCATGGCGCTGCGGGCAGCGGAAATCCACGAGGACCGCACCCGCATGGGCGTGCAGCGGCTGATGTCGCTGCTGGTCCCGGCCATCACCATCCTGATGGGCGCGGCGATCGCCGGCATCGTCGCATCGCTGATGATGGCGATGCTGAGCCTGAACGACCTGGCCTCCTAGGGGTCCGATGCCAACGGGCATTTCAGCCCGCTGGCATCAGGCCACAAAATCAGGCGAGCGATCTGACGCATGCCGAACCATCCCAATCCGGCAGAGCCCTGGCAGGCTGTCGAATTCGCCCCGGCCGGGCGGGTCCGGTAAAATGCCGGATTATGACCCTTCTGTTGCCTTTACCTTTTGCGGCGGTCAGCCCGTTGCAATCAACCGTCCGGACGCGTAACCGCTGATCGCCGCGAAGCAGACGATCCGCACGGGCTCGCCGGGTAGGTCTCGCACGCTTCCCGGAACACCCAGGCGCTTCGGATCACCCGGGCGTTTTGGATAACCTTTGAGGCGACCCGGACTTTGGCATGCTGGACGATTTCCGGATGAGGCGGGCCCGACTTCAGCATTCCCGACTTTGGCGCTGTCGGCTCGGCTGTGTCATGCCCCGGCCCGCATGGCTGCTCGGCATATTGCTGGCCGTTGCCTCCTGCCAGGCGCCGCCCGAGCCAGTGCTCGGCGCCCTGCCTCCGCTGCAAGGCGACGCGGACACCGTCGGCACCGCGGCGCGGCGGGTGGACGGGCCGATCGGCGCCATCCAGTCCTCCCTGCCGATGCAAAGCTCGATCGGCGCGCAGGCGGGCGGCACCGGGACGGACGGCGCGCCCGGGCGCAACCCGGCCGTGGGCGGCGCGGCCGGTTCCGGGCAGGGCGACGTGTCGCTCGACTTCGAGGATACCGACATCCGCGACGTCGTGGCGCACATCCTGGGCGACACCCTGCACGTCAACTACACCTTCGATCCGGCGGTGCACGGCACGGCGACCCTGCACACCGTGCGGCCGCTGACCCGCGACCAGCTGCTGCCGGCGCTGCAAGCGCTGCTGGCGCAGAACGGCGCGGCGCTGGTGCGCTCCGGCACGCTCTATCGCGTGCTGCCGGCCGCTTCCGCCGGCGCCAGCACCTCGATCGGCGGCACCGGCGTGGACGCCACCGCCGGCAGCACGATGGTCCAGCTGCGCTACGCCACCGCGGAAGACCTGGCGAAGGTGCTGCAGCCCTTCGTCGCCAACGGTGGCAAGATCGTCGCAATCCCCGGGCGCAACTCCCTGCTGATCGACGGCGAGCCCGGCACGCGCGAGACGCTGCTGAGCCTGGTGCGCGGGTTCGATACCAATCTCCTGGCCGGCCAGTCCTACGCGCTGATGCCGGTCGGCACCGGCAGCGTGAAGGATTTCGCCAGCGCCATGCAGGACGCGATGCACGCCCAGTCCGGCGGCGCACTGGCGGGCCTGGTGCGGGTGGTGCCGATGGAGCGGGCGAACGCCGTGCTGGTGGTTTCCAGCCAGCCGCACTACATCGAGGAAGCGCGGCGCATCTTTTCCCTGGTCCAGCACGCCCGCAGCCAGACGGTGCGCAGCTGGCATGTGGTCTATCTGCAGAACAGCCACACCAACGACGTCGCCAACGTTCTCCAGCGCGCCTTCACGCCGAACGACGTGACCGCCCAGCCGGACGGCCTGCCGGGGCAGACCGCGCCTGGCCTCGGCACGCAATCCACCATCGGGTCGACCGGCAGCGGCTTCGGCTCGGCCGGCGGCGGCTCCGGCTCCGGCGGCACATCCGGCGGCGGCTTCGGCATGCCCGGCCCCTCCTCCGGCGGTGGCCCGGGGGGCGCCGGCGGCGGACAGGCGGGCGGCATTCCCGGGACCGCCGGCGGCCTCAACGCCGCCGCCACCGCCTCCCCCCGCGCCGGCGGCAATCCGCTGCTCGGCGGCCTGGACGCGTCGGCCTCGGGCGGCGAGGTCAATCCGGACGCCATGCGGATCATTCCGAACCCGCAGAACAATGCCATCCTGGTCTTCGCCACACCGAGGGAGAACGACACGGTCAACGCGATGATCCGCAAGATCGACATACTGCCGCTACAGGTGCGCATCGACGCGGTGATCGCCGAGGTGACGCTGAACGACAGCCTGAAATACGGCACCCAGTTCTTCTTCAAGTCGGGTGGCGTGAACGGCATCCTCAGCGGCGCCACCCAGAGCCTGGGCGCCGCCAACCTGTCCACCGCCGCCTTCGCCACCACCCTGCCCGGCCTCGTCGTCGGCGGCTCGGGGCTCGGCGGCGCGCCCTTCGTGATCTCCGCCCTGCAGCAGGTCACCTCCGTGCAGGTGCTGTCCTCGCCGGAGCTGATGGTGCTGGACAACCAGCCCGCCCGCCTTCAGGTCGGCAACGTGGTGCCCTATCTCAGCCAGAGCTCGCAGGGTACGATCGTTCCGAACGCCCCGGTGGTGAACTCGATCAACTACCAACAGACCGGCGTGATCATGCAGGTGACGCCCCGGGTGAACAGCGGCGGCCTGGTCACGCTGGACATCTCCCAGGAGGTCAGCGACGTCGATCCCAACGTCACCACCCCGGGCCTGAATTCGCCGACATTCCAGCAGCGCAGCGTCAGCTCGCGCGTGGTGGTGCAGGACGGCCAGACCATCGGCCTCGCCGGCCTGATCCGCGACAACGTCGCCAAGCAGAACGCTGGCATTCCCTGGCTAAAGGACATTCCGGTGCTGGGCCTGCTGGCCGGACAGCAATCCAACACGCGCCAGCGCACCGAACTGCTGATCCTGATCACCCCGCACGTGGTGCACGACCAGCGCGACGCGCGGGCATTGACCGCCGATCTGCGCGACCAACTGGTCAACGCCGCTTCGGTGCCGCGCGATCTGCAGAACTCCCGCCTGGAAGGCTCGCCCGATCCGGGGCAGCGCCTGCGCCGGCAGTTGCAGCCGCAACGGTAGCCGCGCATGGCCATCCCGTTCCTGGCCTGCATGGCGGCGGCCGCCGCCTTCTACCATCTGCCGCCGCGCGTCCTGCCGGCAATCCAGTCGATCGAGGGCGGCAGGGTCGGCACCGTCAGCCGCAACACGGACGGCTCGCAGGACCTTGGCGTGATGCAGGTGAACACCCGCTGGGTGCCGGTCCTCTCCCGCGTCACCGGCGCCCCGGTCGAGGCGACCCGAGCACGGCTGATCGGCGATCCCTGCTTCAACATCGCCGCCGCCGGCGCCATCCTGCGCACCTACCTGAACGAGACCGAAGGCAATCTGATGCTCGCCGTCAGCTACTACCACTCCCACACGCCGGCGCGGGGCCAGGACTATCTCGCGCGAGTGATGCGCTCGGCCAGCACGATGTTCGGAAGCCCGCGATGAGATTGCGATGGATGGTTCCCTTGTGCGCGGCGGCTTTCCTCGCTGCCCTGGCGCCTCCCCAGGTGGCGCGCGCCCGCGAGCCCCAGCCGATCTGCACGCGAGCGGAAATCGTCGAGTTCGTGACAAGAGAGATCCACAGCCACTCGCCGTACGCGGTGATGCTGCCCGAGACGATCGGCGAGCAGCCCGGCAGAACGCCCTCCGTCGTGCACTGCGCGGTCAGCGTGGTGCAACGGGATTTCGACTACGTGAAATATCGCACCCAGACCTGGACCGAAACGCAGGCCTACACCGTGCGCTGGCTCGATCCGGGCTACGAGGTCACGCTGCAGAGCCCGGTGCGCCAATAGCGAATTCGCCGACGGGCCTCAGAAAGCAGGTTATCAGGCCCTGTTCGAGTTCAGGGAAACGTACAACACCACGTCGCTGATCGAACGGCACGGACATCTCACGCCCGTGCAGCTCGGAAAGGCACAGCTTCAAGCCGTCGCAAAGGCGGCATGGGCTTCGATCCAGTGTCCCGGAAACCGAGGTCGTTTCAATCTGTCCGGACCGGTTTTCGGGTTCAGGACCCGTTGGGGCAAAACCCCCAGTCTCGCTAACGCCCGATCACCGCCTCGACCGCGGCGGCGATGGCGAGGAGGCGGCGGTCGGCGAGAGTTTCTCCCATCAGCATCAGGCCGGCCGGGGCCTCGCCGGAGCGGTGCATGGGCAGGCTAATGGCGCAGCGATCGAGGAAGTTTCCCACCGCGTTGTTGCGCAGGATCAGCAGGTTGATCCGGTTGTAGTCGGCCTCGTCGGCGAGTTCGCTGATTCTCGGCGGCGCGATCGGCACCGTCGGCATCACCAGCGCGTCGTAGCCGGCGGCGCGGGCATCGAAGCCGGCGATGATGCGACGGCGGGCGGCGAGCAGATCGACATAGTCCGCCGCGCTTTGGTGTTCGCCGCGGGCGATTCGCTTGCGGATCAGCGGGTCGTACAGATCGCCTTTCTCCGCCAGCAATTGGCGGTGCCAGGCATAGGCCTCGGACGCGGTGAAGCCGCCGGTGGCGTTGACCTTGGGGATTTCGTCGAACTCGGGGAAGCGGACTTCGCTGATATGGGCGCCGGCCCCGCGCAGGGCCGCCAGCGCGCGGTCGAAGGCGGCCGCCACCACGGCGTCCATGCCGTCCAGCATGAAGGTCGCGGGCAGCGCCAGGCGCAGCCCCGCCAGCGGAAAAGGCTTGGGGGCCGCCGGGGTTTCGCCGGCCAGAACGGCATCGACCACCGCCGCGCAGGCGACGGACGGGGCCAGGGGACCGACGGAATCGAGACTCGGAGACAAGGGCAGCACGCCGTCGATCGGGACGCGCCGGGCGGTTGGCTTGTAGCCTACCACGCCGCAGAAGGCCGCGGGGATACGGCAGGACCCGCCGGTATCGGTGCCGAGGGCCGCCAGCGCCATGCCATCCGCCACCGACACGCCGGCGCCGGCGGAGCTGCCGCCGGGAATGCGCCCCGAGGCGCGGTCCCAAGGGCTGAGCGGGGTGCCGTAATGCGGGTTGATGCCGAGGCCGGAGAAGGCGAACTCGGTCATGTTGGTGCGGCCGAGCGGAATGAACCCCTGCGCCAGCAGGCGGCTGACCACCGGGGCGTGCGCGGCGGCGGGCGGGGCGTCGGCCAGGGCGCGCGATCCGGCGGGCGTGGGTTCGCCGGCGATGTCGAACAGATCCTTCAGGCTGACCGGGATGCCGGCATAGCGGCTGGGCGCCCGGCCGGCCCGGCGCAGGGCGTCCATCGCGTCCGCCATGGCGCGGGCCTGGTCGGCGTGGACCTTGATGAAGGCGCGCTTGCCCTCGCCGGCGGGATCGGCGATGCGGGCCAGGCAGGTTTCAACGATCTCGCGCGCGGTGACGGTGCCGGTTGCGAGGGCTTGGACATGTTCTTCGATGGTGCGCATAACGCCAGCCTGCCGTGCCAATCCCATCCGTGCAAGGAGCCCCGACCATGATCGTGAAACCCATTCTTCTCACCGGCGCGTCCGGCAATCTTGGCCGGATGCTGACGAAGGCCCTGGCCGCGGAGGGGTTCTCGCTCCGCCTGACCGACATCGCCCCGTTCCCCGATCCGTTGCCGGCCGGGGCCAGGTTCACCCGGCTCGACCTGAGCGACGGCGTCGGCCTGCTGCGCCTGGCGGAAGGCTGCGGCACGATCCTGCATTTCGGCGGCGTGTCGGTGGAGCGCCCGTTCGAGGAGGTGCTCGGCCCGAACATCCGCGGCCTGTATCACGTGTATGAGGCGGCGCGGCGCGAGCGCGCCCGCGTGGTGTTCGCCTCCTCCAACCACTCGGTCGGCTTCCATGAGCGCACCGAGACGATCGACGCCGGCGACGAATTCCTGCCCGACGGCTATTACGGGCTGTCCAAGGCCTATGGCGAACTGATGGGCCGCCTGTATTGGCACAAGCATGGCGTGGAGAGCGTGTTCATCCGCATCGGCTCGGCCACGCCCGAGCCGGTCGATGCGCGGATGCTGGCGAGCTGGATGTCCTATCCCGACCTCGCCCGGCTGATCCATCGCTGCGTGGTGACGGAGACGGTCGGCTGCGGCGTGGTATGGGGCGCGTCGAAGAACGAGCGCATGACCTGGTGGGGCAAGGACGACCGCGCGGCGCTGGGCTGGGAGCCGCGCGACAGCGCCGACGGCTTCGCCGGGCAGCTCGCCGGCAAGGTCAGTGGCGATCCGGTGGCGGAGCGCTACATGGGCGGCGCATTCTGCTCGATCGACTATTCGCGCTAGCGTCTGTCCGGCGTAGGCGGAATCGCCGGAGACGGATAAACAGACGCGAAAACAACGAGCTGGAGTCTGTCAGGGCTTCAATGAAGCACTGACAGACTCCAGCCGCTACCCGCCCGCCGCCCCGGCGCGGAACGCCAGGATCGTCAGCGTCGTGTCGATCGGCGGGGAGCCGGCCTCCTCACGCACATTCGTCCCGCGCATCTGAGCGTCGTCGATCAGCATGCGCGGATTGGCCTGCGCGAGCGCGGTCAGGAACTTGACCAGATCCGGCAGCGGCGCGGTCAGCGCCACCCGCAAGGCGATGCGGCGGTAGCCGCCGCGCGCTTCGGCCGGCAGGGTCTCGATGCGCGTCAGGTTGGTGCCGGCGTTGCGCGCCATGTCCTGTACCAGCCCCTGCAAGGCGGCGCCGGCGATCGCATCCGAGGCGCCGGCCAGCAGGGCCCGCACCGGCGGGGTGGCCGCCGACTGGCCCTGCGTCTGCTGTGCCGCCTCCTGCTGCGCCCGCAGGGCGGGTAGCGTGTCGACCAGCTCGGTCATGCGCCGCGCCAGCGCGGTGCGCCGTTCCAGCAGGTCCGCCCGGTCCGCGTGCAGGTCCACCAGCGGCACGGCGATGCCCAGCCACACCGACACCAGCGCGGTCGCGGTCAGGGCCAGGGCCAGCACCCTTCCCCTGATGCCGGTGGGCAAACCGCTGGCGGCGGAACCGGCCATCGTCAGTGCGCCAACTCGGCGCGGATCGCGAACCGGTCCAGGCCGCCCTCCTCGGCGCGGGTGACCGGGGCGATGAACGCGGGATCGTGTATCAGCGGATCACCGGCCAGCGCCGGGATCAGCCGCGCGGCGGCCGAGGACGTGCCACTGATCCCGAGCTTGCCCTGGCTCAGGGTGAAATCGCTGAGCACGGTGTCGTCGGGCAGCAACTCTGTGACGGTGGCGAGCACCTGCAGCACGTCGCCGGTCTTCGCGCGCTCGGCGGTGAGGACATCGGCGCCGGCGCCCTGGCTGGCGATGCGCCGGCGCAGGGCCTCCGCCTCGGCCACCCTGGGCTGCAACGCGCCGATGCGCGCCTCGATCGCGGCGAAGGCCAGGGACTGGCGCGCAAACGGCAGGCCAATGGCCAGCAGGGCCAGGACCGCGCAGAGGGACGCCGCAGCCATGGTCAGGCGATGGCGGCGGAAGGCGCGGCCCGCGTCGGGCGTGGCGCGGCCGAGGCGGCGCGGGCCGCCCTCGGCGCCA
>JBBIQA010000074.1:17691-19835 GCA_037442565.1 Rhodospirillales bacterium | reverse complement strand
CCAGGGCTTGCCCTGCTCGGCGGTCATGATGGTGGCGAGATCGTCGGCGTTGGCCAGCATCAGGTCGAACAGGCGGCGCAGGATGGTGGCGCGGTCCTTGGCCAGCATGGCCCGCCAGGCCGGCTGGGCACGATGCGCGGCCTCGATCGCGCGCCGGGTCTCGGCGGCGCCCAGGGCGGGAACCTCACCGACCAACTCCCCGGTGGCGGGGTTTTTCACCTGAATGGTGCGGCCGCTGTCCGCCTGCACCCACTTGCCGTCGATGCAATTGGCCTGGCGGAACAGGCTGGGGTCCTTGAGCGGCAGTGGCGCTGTCTGGTTGAGCATCGCGGCTCTCCTCCCTGGGGTTGCTGGCAGGAAGATAGGCCCGAACGCGCCGGTTGTCAGGCTCCGGTGAGCTGGCCGCCCGCCACTGGCGCCGTGCCCAGGCCCGACAGCCGCTCCTCGGCGGCCAGGGCGCGCGCCAAGTGGCTGAGCGCTTCCTGGTGCTTCTCGTTGGAGATGGCCGCGAAATTGCGGGCGAGTTCCAGCGACATCCGCAGCCGCGGCGATGTCTCCGGATGCTCGGAGCTCTCGGCGATGCCGTCGAAGAACCAGCCGACCGGCACGGCGAGTGCGTGGGCGATGTCATACAGCCGGCCGGCGGTGATCCGGTTCAGGCCGCGCTCGTATTTATGCGCCTGCTGATAGGTGACGCCGATCATGCCCGCCAGCTGCTGAAGCGACAAACCAAGCACCATACGCCGTTCCAGTATGCGATTGCCGACATAGCGGTCCACGACCGCCGCGGACGGGCACGCATCGTCCCGAACCAGGTCCCCCGCGTGCGCCGCATGACGATGATCGTAACGCTTCACACCACCCATTGCCAAAGCCTCCCCTCAAGTTCCGGTAGAGCGAGAGGTTAGCATTTCATCCCATACAATCGCCATCACGAGCGAGGGATGGACATTCACGCTTCTGTCATAAGGTGTTTGTATTTTGCGTAACGAATAGCCGGCTCCCACGCAGCCGGCCAATCCTGCAGGGATCAGCGCAAACTCAGGGCTTGTTGGTCTTCGCCTGGGTTTGGGCCTCGGCGAGCGCCTGGCGCAGACGCTCCACCTCTGCGCGCAGGGTGTCGATCTCCGCCTCCGGCTCGGGTGGAGTGGCGGACATGGACGCATCCGGCGGACGGTAGAAGGGGGCGAACATGCCCATCGCGCGTTCCATCATCGCCATGTTCTGGCGGCTGACCTCCTCCATGCCGGGGAACAGATTGCCGACGGTCTCCTGCACCGTCGCGCGAACCTTCTCCTGCTGCTCGGCGAAGGCCTCCATGGCCTTTTCCAGGTAGTTCGGCACCAGGCCCTGCATGGAATTGCCATAGAAGCCGATCAGCTGCCGCAGGAAACCGGTGGGCAGCATCGCCCGGCCCTTGCCTTCTTCCTCGACGATGATCTGCGTCAGCACCGAGCGGGTGATGTCATCGCCGCTCTTGGCGTCGTACACGATGAAGTCCCGGCCGGTGCGCACCATCTCGGCCAAATTGTCGAGGGTGATGTAGCTGGAGCTCTCGGTGTTATAGAGGCGCCGGTTGGCGTATTTCTTCACCACGACCGGCTGGCTGGACGAAGCGGCGACCTTCGCGGTTTCCGGCGGGGTTGCCGGCATTGTCTTGGACTCCGGCTCCGGCTTATCGGCGGGAGCCTTGCTGGCGGATGCGGGCATGGGTTCGCTCTTGTTCCAGGATTTGCCCTAACATGCGGCTTATGCCGCAACTGCGAAAGAACTTTTTTGCCCGGCTTGCCGCGCGGCACGGTTTGGCGGGAAGCTTCCTATTTCGGACGCGCGTCCGGCATCCCATGCGGATGCCTTGCAGAGGGGGCTTGTGGAGCGTGTATGAGGCATGAGCGACAGGACCGGTGCCGAACCGCCCGAGGCAGAGCCGCCAGAGGACGAGGCGCCAGAGGACGAGGCGCGGCATTTCGCCCGCGACTGGCTGACCGTCTGGCAGAGCGAACTGGCCGCGGCCGCCACGGATCGGGAGACCCTGGAGACCTGGAAGGCCTTGTCGGCGCTGTGGGCCGGCGCGGCTGCCTCCGTGATGCGGCCGGCCGGAGCGGCCACGGAGACAGGGGCCCAGGAAACGGGCGCCCAGGAGA